>NZ_MCIG01000050.1 GCF_001705035.1 Curtobacterium sp. UCD-KPL2560
GGCGGGCTCTGCGGCCGCGCGCGTGGCGGCCGGGAGGCGCGTGGCGGGGCGGCACCGTGCCTCCCGTCCGTCGGTGGCGGGTCCGGAGGTGCGTGGCCGCGGTGCGGCGGGCTCTGCGGCCGCGCGCGTGGCGGCCGGGAGGCGCGTGGCGGGGCGGCGCCGTGCCTCCCGTCCGTCGGTGGCGGGTCCGGAGGCGCGTGACCGCGGTGCGGCGGGCTCTGCGGCCGTGCGCGTGGTGGCCGGGAGGCGCGTGGCGGGGCGGCACCGCGCCTGGCGTCCGTCGCCGGTCGGGTCAGACGGCGCTGGACCGGTCCGCGACGGCCTCCTCGCGCTCGAGCTCGCGCCGCAGCGCGGCGCGCGACGCGCGCGTCCCGACCACGGGCACCGCGTGCGTGACCGCGAGGTGCAGCGGCGCCTCGGCGTCGTAGCGCAGCCGCAGGCGCTGCCACCGCACGAGCCAGACGAGCGCGATCGCGAGCGCCACGAAGCCCGAGGTCGCGCCGACCCCGATGGCCCAGCGCGGGCCGAACGCGTCGGCGACGGCGCCGACGATGGGCGCGCCGAGCGGGGTGCCGCCGGCGAACACGGCCATGTACAGCGCCATCACGCGGCCGCGCATCGCCGGCGCGGTCGTGGTCTGCACGAGTGCGTTCGCGGTCGTCATGAAGGTCAGGGACGCGAGCCCGACGAACACCAGGACGGCGGCGAACGTCCAGTAGGTGGGGGCGAACGCCGCGGCGGTGCAGGCGATCCCGAAGCCCGCCGACGCCACGACGAGCGTGCGCATCCGCGGCCGGTCCCGACGGGCGGAGAGCAGTGCGCCCGCCACCGAGCCGATCGCCATCACCGAGTTGAGCAGGCCGAACTCGCCGGCACCCTTGCCGAACTCGACGCGGGCCATGGTCGAGGTGAAGATCGGGAAGTTCACGCCGAACGTGCCGACGACGAAGATCATGCAGAGCACCACGAGGATGTCCGGCCGGGTCCGCACGTAGCGGAAGCCGCCGATGACCTGGCCCTTGCCGCGGCCGGCCCTCGGGCGGTCGGCGAGCTGTCTCGGGTCGACGAACCGCAGCGCGACGAGCACGGCCAGGAACGATGCCGCGTTGATGACGAAGACCCACCCGGAGCCGATCGCGGCGATGAGCACGCCCGCGACCGCCGGGCCGACGAGCCGCGCGGCGTTGAACGACGCCGAGTTCAGCGCGACGGCGTTCGACACGTGCTCGCCCTGGACGACGTCCGACACGAAGGTCTGCCGGATCGGGGTGTCGAACGCTGCGACGACGCCGAGCGCGAGCGCGAAGCCGTAGAGCGACCAGAGCGTCGCGGTGTGCGTGAGGACCATGAGCCCGAGCCCGAGGCCGAGCGCGCCCATCAGCCCCTGCGTGAGCATGAGCATCTTCCGGCGGTCGAAGCGGTCGGCGACCAGTCCGGTGAGCGGCAGGAGCAGGAGCTGCGGCCCGAACTGCAGGGCCATCGTGACGCCGACGGCGACCGCGTCGTTGTCGGACAGCTCGGTGAGGACGATCCAGTCCTGCGCGGTGCGCTGCATCCAGGTGCCGACGTTGGACACCAGGGCGCCGGCGAACCAGATGCGGTAGTTGCGGGCGGCCAGGGAACGGAACATGGCGGTCACTGCTGGGCCAGCCTCCTCATGATCTCGGTGGCGTCGGCCAGCGTGCGGCGTTCGTCGGGGGTGAGCGTGCCCAGGCGCGGGGACAGCCAGCCGTCACGGCGGCGACGGGTCTCCTCGACGACGGCCGAGCCGGCGGGCGTCACGCAGATCCGGACCTTGCGGCGGTCGTCGCCGTGGTCGCCCTTCGTCGCGAGGCCGCGCTCGACCAGCACCGCGACGGTCTTCGTCATCGAGGGCGGGGTGACGCCGTCCTGCCGGCTGAGCTCGGCGAGGGTCATCGCGCCCTCGCGGTGCAACCGGGCGAGGGCGGAGAACTGGGCGTCGGTCATCGCCGCGTCGGCCTTCTGCGCGCGGAGCGTCCGCGAGAGCCGGTTGACGGCGATGCGCAGGTCGGTCGCGAGGGAGGTGTCGGGCACGACCGTTAGCCTACCTCATTAGTTCAGCGAACGAACTGGTTTGGCGGCTGCGGTGGCAGTGGCTGTGGTGCTGGCGGTGGTGGGGGATCAGCAGGCAGGCGGCTCCGCCCGGGGACGGAGCCGCCGCCGTGTCAGTGGAACTGGGGGACGGTGAGCCAGATCCCGTACAGGACCGCGGCGCCGCAGACCGTGAAGCACACGCCGGCACCGAAGCGCGCGGCCGCCGGGGTGCGTCCGGTGCGTGTGGTCTCGTCCGCGTCGCGGGTGCGCTCACCGTCGACGTCGACGGGCTGCCCGGTCCCGAGGAGGCGCAGGCCGAGCGTGTACACGAGCACGATGCCGACGGCGGACACGAAGCCGACGCCCGCGACGATCCCGATGCTGCTGAGGTCGATGGACACGTGCGCCTCCCTAGGCCGACACCGGCTCGGCGGCCGGCTGCTCGTCGTCGACGTTCCCGCGGGTGACCGGTCGGCGTCGGGCCAGGGCGGCGAAGGCCAGACCGCCGAGCAGGGCCAGGACGGCGACGACGACGAGCCCGATCGTGCTCGTCGAGGCCAGGAGCGTCGCCAGGGCACCGACGACCGCGGCGGCCGGCAGCGTGACGACCCAGGCCACGGCGATCCGCCCGACGACCGACCAGTGCACGTCCGCGAGCTTCTTGCCGAGGCCGGAGCCGACCACCGAGCCGCTCGTGACGTGGGTGGTGGACAGGGCGAAGCCGAGGTGCGACGACACCAGGATCGTCGCGGCGGAGCTCGTCTCGGCGGCGAAGCCCTGCGGCGACTGCACGTCCGAGATCTTCTTGCCGACGGTCTGCATGATCCGCCAGCCGCCCGTGTACGTGCCGAGGCCGATCGCCAGGCCGCACGCGAGCACCACCCACAGCGCCGGGCCGCTGCCCGACGGCTGGTACCCGGCGGCGACGAGCGTCAGCGTGATGACGCCCATCGTCTTCTGGGCGTCGTTCGTGCCGTGTGCGAGCGAGACGAGCGACGCCGAGATCGTCTGTCCGTGCCGGAACCCGGTCGCGGCACCGTGCGTCGTCGCGTTCCGCGTCAGCGTGTACGCGAGGTACGTCGCGACGAGCGCGATCACCCCGGCGATGACGGGGGAGAGCAGCGCCGGGAGCACGACCTTGGACAGCACGGTTGCCCAGTCCACGGACTGCAGCCCGGCGCCGACCACCGACGCCCCGATCAGCCCGCCGAACAGCGCGTGCGTGGACGAGGACGGGAGACCGGCGTACCAGGTGGCGAGGTTCCAGAGGACGGCCCCGACGAGGCCCGCGAAGATCATCGTCGGGGTGATCTGGATGCCGTCCTGCCCCTCGCGGATGATCCCCTGCGAGACGGTCTTCGCGACCTCGGTGGACAGGAAGGCGCCGACCAGGTTGAGGACGGCGGAGATGAGCACGGCGGTCCGGGGCTTCAGGGCTCCGGTGGCGACCGAGGTGGCCATGGCGTTCGCGGTGTCGTGGAAGCCGTTCGTGAAGTCGAACACGAGGGCCACCAGGATCACCAGCACGACGGTGACGAGGACGTCCATGCGCGGAACGGTAGGCCCGCTGCGCCCCCGCTGCGTGAACGCCGGATGAACACGCTGGGCCGGGCTGCCGTCTGCCAGGATGCAGCCATGCCGACGTTCTCCGCAGCCCGAGGGGACTCCTCGTTCACCGACGCACACGGCGTCGAGATCGTGTACTCGACGTGGCGTGCCGGTCGGCCGAGGGGCATCGTGCAGATCGCCCACGGTGTCGGCGAGCACTCCCTCCGGTACGAGGCGCTCGCGCAGGACCTGGTCCGCGCCGGCTGGACCGTGCACGCGAACGACCACCGCGGGCACGGCCGGACCGGCCTCGCGCAGTGGCACGGCGACCACGCCCGGCTGGGCAGGCTCGGCCCCGGCGGACTGCGGGCCGCGATCGCCGCCGTCGAGCAGATGACCGCGGTCGCCCGCGAACAGGACCCGGGGCTGCCGCTCGTGCTGCTCGGGCACTCCTGGGGTTCCCTGATGGCGCAGCGGATCGTGAACACGTCAGCGGACGCGTACGACGGGGTCGTGCTCTCCGCCACCGCCTACCGACTGCCCGGCTGGATGAACAGCGGCGACCTCAACGCCCGGCACGCCGGCTCCGGCCCCACGCGGTACGAGTGGATCAGCCGCGACCGGGCGATCATCGAGACGATCCAGGCGGACCCGCTCGCGGTCGACGCGGACGTGCTCAAGCTCTTCGGCCTGCGCGACACGCTGCGGCTGCTCGGGGTGCCGCGGCGGGGCATCCCGCACGACCTGCCGATGCTGCTGCAGGTCGGCTCCGAGGACACCCTCGGCGGTCCGCGGTCGATCGAGCGGCTCGCGCAGGCGTACCGCCGTCGCGGGGGCCTGTCGGACGTGCAGGTGCACGTCTACGAGGGGGCCCGGCACGAGGTCTACAACGAGACGAACCGGGACGAGGTGGTCGCCGACCTGGTCGCGTGGCTGGACGGGCACGTGGGTCGCTGACGCGACCGGGTGCGGACGGGAGGCGCGGGGCGGGGCCGCCACGGGCCTCCCGTCGGTACCCGGGTGCGGACGGGAGGCGCGGGGCGGGCCCCGCCACGGTCCTCCCGTCCGGCAGGCCGACGGGCCACCGCGTGGCGGGCGTAGGCTCGACGCGTGCACGGTGAGTACAAGGTCCCCGGAGGCAAGCTGGTCGTCGTCGACCTCGAGGTCGTCGACGGGAGCATCCAGGAGTTCCGGTTGGCGGGTGACTTCTTCCTCGAACCCGACGACGCGCTCCCGCTCATCGACCAGGCCGTCAACGGCCTGCCCGCGACCACCGACGCGGCCGGCATCGCCGCCGCCGTCCGCGGCGCGCTGCCCGCGGACGCGGTCCTGCTCGGCTTCACGCCCGAGTCCGTCGGCGTCGCCGTGCGCCGGGCGCTCTCGCGGGCCTCGACGTGGCAGGAGTACGACTGGGAGATCGTGCACGAGGGCCCGATCAGCCCGAACGAGCACCTCGCACTCGACCAGGTCCTGACCGAGGAGGTCGGTGCCGGACGCCGCGGCCCGACCCTCCGCATCTGGGAGTGGGACCAGCCCGCCGTCGTGATCGGGTCGTTCCAGTCGCTGAAGAACGAGGTCGACCCCGCGGGTGCCGAGAAGTACGGCGTGCAGGTGGTCCGTCGGATCTCCGGCGGCGGTGCCATGTTCATGGACGCGGGCGCGATCATCTCGTACTCGCTCTACGTGCCGACCGACCTCGTGCAGGGCATGACCTTCGCCGACTCGTACGCCTACCTGGACGAGTGGGTGATCGAGGCACTCAAGTCGCTCGGCATCGAGGCGTACTACCAGCCGCTCAACGACATCACCTCGACCAAGGGCAAGATCGGCGGCGCCGCCCAGAAGCGCCTCGGCACCGGTGCACTGCTGCACCACGCCACGATGAGCTACGACATGGACGGCCAGAAGATGGTCGAGGTCCTGCGGATCGGTCGCGAGAAGATGAGCGACAAGGGCACGACCTCGGCGGCGAAGCGCGTCGACCCGCTGCGCTCGCAGACCGGGCTCACCCGCGCCGAGATCATCGACCGGTTGATCGGCACCTTCACGAAGCTGTACGGGGCGCACGAGGGGCACGTGACCGAGGCCGAGCGGGCCCGGGCGCAGGAGCTCGTGGCGACGAAGTTCGACACGCGGGAGTGGCTCGAGCGGGTGCCCTGAGCCGGGGTCGTCCGGCCGGGTCGTCTCGGGCGAGGTTCGTCCGGCCGGGTCGCCTCGAGCTGGGTTCGTGCGGCCTGGTCGCCTCGGGTCAGGTTCGTCCGGCCGGATCGTCGAGATCATCCGCGCGGCGGAGGCCTGCTCCGAGCCCCTGACGTAGCGTCGTGCCCGTGAACTGGTTGATCTTCCTGGGGGCGGTGGCCGTCGCGGCCGTCGTGATGGGGATCGCCGATCGCGCGGGGTGGATCGACCTGTCGAACAAGGCCACCCGGAGCGGCGGATCCGGCGGTGTCGTGTCGATGATGGACGAGGTGTTCGCGCCGACGCGGCACGAGGCACAGGCCGAGGCCGAATGGCAGTCGCGGTTGCCGCGGGAGGCGCCGACGCCCGCCGACCACGACCACGACCTGCTCAGCGGGACCGTGCTCATCCGCGTGCCGGCCGTCCGCGGGGCCGGGCGGCACGAGGCACGGCCCGGGACGCTCGACCGGCCGTACTGAGCGCAGTCGGTCGGGCCTGACCGGAGTCGGTCAGCGGGTGGTGAGCTCCTGGTAGTCCGGGTGCCGCTCGATCCACGCCTTGACGTAGCTGCACAGCGGCACGACGCGCCGGTCGCCCTCGCGGACGTCGTCGAGGGCGTGCTGCACGAGGATCGACGCGTGCCCGCCGCCGCGGTGTGCCGGGTCGACTTCGGTGTGGGTGAACCGGATCTCGTCGCCGTCGATCTCGTACGCCGCGAAGCCGATCACCTCGCCGTCCTCGACGAGGGAGTACTGCTGTGCGTCGGTGTCGTTGCGGACCTCGGGTGCTGCCATGCAGGGGACCGTACGCCCCCGGCCTCGGAGCCGTTCGGGCGCGCGCTCCCGAACGTGGGGCTGTGAGCGCTCCCGCCCGGCACTAGCATCACGACGTGCACGACACCACCACCCCCCTGCGCTTCCGCACCCCGCCCGGCTGGCCGACGCCGTCCGCCGAGTGGGTCGAGCTCTTCCAGGGCGCCGAGCCCGCCGCCGGGTGGACCCCGGCCGACGACGTCCCGCCCGCGCCCCGCGGCTGGGTGTTCTGGGTGCCGACCCGGGTGCTCCGCCGGCGTCAGCCTCGGTCGCTCGTCGTCGCGACGACCGTCGGGGCCGGGGTGGCCGTCCTGTCGCTCGGCGTGCTCGTCGGGCTCGTCGTCGGCGGTGCCGACACGGGCGCCCTCGCGGTCGCCGCACTGGCCGTCCTCGTGCCGTTGATCGCGGGGGTCGCGCTGTGGGTCGTCGGGGCCGTCCGGCTCGCCGACCGTCGGCGGGCCGCCCTCGCCGCGGTCCTCGCCGAGGCCGCCCGCCGCCGCGCGATCGAGCTGCCCGAACGGGCCCGTGCCGCGCACCCCGGAACCGACCCGCACACGGCGTCCGCCGCGTGGGACGTCGCAGCGTGGTCGGTCCCCGCGGCGCACCCCTTCCACGAGGGCGCGCCGTCCCGTCTGAGCGCCCGGGTCGACCGCGTGCTGACCGTCCTGACCGCCGGTGTCGCGGGCCTCGTGCTCGTGGCGGGCGCCGCGTTCGCCGTCGCGCCGCCGATCGCGTACACGGCCGAGTCGATCGCCGCAGCGGCCGAGGCGGCGGACGGGTACTCCGACGACGGCCCGGTCGAGGTGTGGTCGTCCGACGACGGGTCGACGACCGCGTCCTGGTTGGACGGTGACGACGAGTGGGACGCGACGTGCGGCACGACCGACGTCGACGACCTCTGCGACCCCTACGAGATCGACACGGACCGGTCGTGCCTCGCGGTCGTCACGATCGGGTACTTCGCCGACATGGACGACGAGGATCCCAGCCGGGTCGAGGAGCGCACGGTCGAGCTGTCCGCCGACGTGCCGCTCGTGCTCGCCGTGTCGTACCACGACGAGGAGGACTCGACCATCGGCGACGTGTCCTGCACCTCGGGCGACGCCGCCGCGGCCGACCGGGTCTCGGCCACCCAGGACATCGACGCACACCCCGACGCCGCCGACCTGCCGGACGGCTGCGACGGCGACTCCTGTGTCGCGATCGCGGTGACGCCCACGACCGACTGCGCCTCGGCGTCGGTCGAGTACCGCGTCGACGCCGAGGTCGGCGACCTCACGGACCCGCACGACGTGGTCGTCCCCACCGCGTTGCACGCGGGCAAGGCCGCCGAGGTCTTCGCGGGCGGCACGGGCAAGGCATCCGCCGTGCACCCCGGTGCGGTCACGTGCCACGTCACCTCGGACGACGGTCCCACCGCGGACTCCTGATCCGTCCGCACGGCCGGGCACGGCCGGGGACGCAGACGAGCAGGGCGCTCGGCGTGGTCACGCCGAGCGCCCTGCTCGTCTGGTGTGGGCGGCCGTCGGCCGCTGGGTGCGGCTACTCGGCTGTGTGCCGCCCGTGCGGGTGCTCGTCGGCGTCCGGTCGGGAGGCGCTGCCCGGCTCGGTCCCGGCGGCGTGCGCCGGGTGCGTGCGCAGCGCGCCGGTGACCGTCGGCGGCTCGTCGACGGGTGCCGGGGCCGCGTGCGCGCCGTGCGTCGTCTGCACGGCCTGGTCGCGCGTCCCGTGACCCGGGACGGCGGAGGAGGACGCGCCTCCCGTCCGACCGGACCCGACCGCCGAGCCGGCGGGGCGGGGCTGCGCCGCGACGTCCGGTGAGGTCGGGACGGTGCGCATCGAGCCGGTGTCGGGCGTCACGAGTGATCCGATGTTCGCCGCGGCCCGCTGGGCGTCGGCGGCCAGACGGTCCGCGGCGGACCGCTCGTCGTCGGCGGCGCGTTGCGCACCCTTCGCGGCGTCGGCCTGTTCCTGCAGCGCCGAGACCTTGCGGAGCGGCGGCACGCGGAAGAACCAGGTCAGGACGAAGGCGAGCAGGATCACGGCGAGGCCGACCCAGTAGACGACCACCGCCGAGCTGCTGAACCCGACGAGGAACGGACGGGTGAGCCGCGGGTCGGCGCCGTTCAGGAACGAGGTGTCGCTCGTGGCGGACCCGGCTCCCGAGCTCGCGGCGGTGTTGCCCTGCTTCAGCTGGTCGACGAGCTTCGGCGCGACCTCGTCCACGACGGCGCGGCGCTGGTCGGCGTTGCTGTAGTCGACCTGGACCGTGCCGTCGACGACCTCGGCGTTCGCCTTCGCGGCGACCGTCTCGAGCGCCTGCTGCTCGGCCTGCGGTTTCGCGGCGGCCACCTGCTGGGCGATGACGGCGTCCGCTGCGGAGGCCGGGATCGCGCCGGACGCGACCTGCTGCTGCACGGCGGACGTGACCTTCTGCGTCACGGCTTGGTCGGCCGCCTGCTTCGCCGCCGCGGCGCCCTGGTCGAGGCCCTTCTGCACGTTCTGCTGCACGGGGCGGACGATCTTCGACCAGATCTGGTCCATCACGCCCTTGTTGTCCGACGCGTTCGCGACGGAGGGTGTCAGGGCGGCGTTCAGTGCGGGCTTGAGCGTGGACTCGTCCTGCATCGCGCCGGTGATGTTCGTCGGCATGAGGGAGAACAGGACCGACAGCAGCACCGCCGTGCCCATCGTGCCGCCGATCTGGCGGAAGAACGTCGCCGCGCTCGTCGCCACGCCGATGTCCCGGGGGCTGACGGAGTTCTGCGCCGCGAGCGTGAGCGTCTGCATGAGCTGCCCGAGCCCGAGGCCGATGCCGAACATGCCGAGCATGAGGAACCAGAGCGGTCGGTCGGCCGTCAGGAACGTCAGGACGGTGAAGCCGATCGCGGTGAAGGCCGTGCCCGTGATCGGGAACACCTGGTACCGACCGGTGCGGGAGATGATCTGGCCGGAGGCGATCGACGAGATCATCAGACCGAGCACCATCGGGAGCATCGCGAAGCCCGACTCGGTCGGCGTGACGCCCTTCACGATCTGCAGGTACAGCGGGATGGTGAGCATCGCGCCGAACATGCCGAAGCCGACGAGGACGCTCAGCACGGCGGCCATCGAGAAGACGCGCGAGCCGAAGAGCTTGAGCGGCAGGATCGCGTCGTCGCCCATCGACCGCTCGACGATGACGAAGGCGATCAGGCCGAGCGCGCCGATGCCGTAGCAGGCGAACGCGCCGGGGGAGTCCCAGCCCCACTCACGGCCCTGTTCGGCGATGAGGAGCAGCGGGACGAGGGTGACGATGACCAGGGTCGCGCCCCACCAGTCGATCCGCGGCTTCTTGCGGTCGCCGAACTTCGGCAGGTGCAGGAACGTGAGGACCATGACGAGCGCGCCGATGCCGATCGGGACGTTGATCAGGAAGACCCAGCGCCAGCCGCTGACGAACAGGATCTGGGACGCGCCGGCGAACAGGCCGCCGACCAGCGGACCGATGACGGACGAGATGCCGAACACGGCGAGGAAGTAGCCCTGGTACTTGGCGCGCTCGCGGGGGGCGAGCATGTCGCCCATGATCGCCAGCGGCAGGGACATCAGACCACCGGCGCCGAGGCCCTGCAGCGCGCGGAACCCGGCGAGCATGAGCATCGACGTCGAGAACGACGCCGCGAACGAGCCGACGATGAAGATGCCGATCGCGGTCAGGAACAGCGGGCGGCGGCCGAAGATGTCGGAGAGCTTGCCGTAGATCGGGGTCGTGACGGTCGAGGCGATCAGGTACCCGGTCGTCACCCACGCCTGCTGGTCGAGCCCGTGCAGGTCGTCGCCGATCGTGCGGATCGCGGTGCCGACGATGGTCTGGTCGAGGGCGCCGAGGAACATGCCGGCCATGAGGCCGTAGATCACGAGCAGGATCTGCCGGTGGTTCATCACCGCGTTCGAGGACGTGGTGGGTGCCGCGGGTGCGGTCGCCGTCTGGGTCATGCGGAGTGGCTCCTGGAGGAGGTGGTGAACTTGCGCGTCCTGCAAAGTTACATCCGCCGCAACTGATCGGCGCACGGGGAGGGGCTTCCTGAACGGATCGGCAGGGCGTCGCTCAGATGACCGGGAGCGTACGCCGGGTGCCGGGTGCCGGGTGCCGGGTGCCGGGTGCCGTTCGCCGGACGACGAGACGCCGCCGGGGTGACCGGCGGCGTCTCGTCGTGGGTGGTGTGCTGACCGGCGGTGGGGCCGGTCTCGGGATCAGGCGCCGAGTGCGGCGTCCACGATCTCCTTCGCCTCGCGCTGCACCTGCTCGAGGTGCTCCTGCCCGACGAAGCTCTCCGCGTAGATCTTGTAGACGTCCTCGGTACCGGAGGGCCGGGCCGCGAACCAGGCCTTGTCGGTGACGACCTTCACGCCGCCGACCGCGGCGTCGTTGCCCGGCGCCTTCGACAGCTTCGCGGTGATCGGGTCGCCGGCTAGCGTGTCGGCGGTGATCGCGTCACCGTCGAGCTTCGACAGGCGGGCCTTCTGCTCCTTGCTCGCCGCGGCGTCGACGCGCTGGTAGACCGGCGCGCCGAACCGCTCGGTGAGCTCGGCGTACAGCTGCGACGGGGTCTTGCCCGTCACGGCGGTGATCTCCGACGCCAGGAGCGCCAGGATGATGCCGTCCTTGTCGGTCGTCCAGGCGGTGCCGTCCTTGCGCAGGAACGAGGCGCCCGCGGACTCCTCGCCGCCGAACGCGACCGAGCCGTCGATCAGCCCGGGTACGAACCACTTGAAGCCGACCGGGACCTCCCACAGCCGACGGCCGAGCGACTCCGCGACGCGGTCGATGATGCTCGACGACACCAGGGTCTTGCCGATGGCGGCGTCGTCGCGCCACTCCGGTCGGTGCGCGTACAGGTACTCGATCGCCACCGCGAGGTAGTGGTTCGGGTTCATCAGCCCGGCGTCGGGCGTGACGATGCCGTGGCGGTCGGAGTCGGCGTCGTTGCCGGTGAGGACGTCGAACTCGTCCTTGCGGGCCACGACGGACGCCATCGCGCTCGCGCTCGACGGGTCCATCCGGATCTTGCCGTCCCAGTCGAGCGTCATGAACGCCCACGTCGGGTCGACCTCGGGGTTCACCACGGTCAGGTCGAGTCCGTAGTGGTCGCGGATGCGCTCCCAGTACGGCAGCGAGGCGCCGCCGAGCGGGTCCGCCCCGATCCGGATGCCGGCGCGCTTGATCGCGTCGATGTCGATGATGTGCTCGAGGTCGGCGACGTACGTGCCGAGGTAGTCGTAGCCCTCGGCGTCGGTGGTCTCCTGGCGGCGCACCTCGGCGTTCCCGCCGGCGATGATCGCGTTCGCCCGGTCGGCGATCCACGACGTGGCGTCGCTGTCGGCGGGGCCGCCGTGCGGCGGGTTGTACTTGAAGCCACCGTCCCGCGGCGGATTGTGGCTCGGCGTGATCACGATGCCGTCGGCCGTGTCGGGGTTGCCCGCGCGGTTGTACCGGATGATCGCGTGGCTCAGGGCCGGGGTCGGGACGAAGCCGTCGGCGTCGTCGGCGAGTACGCGGATGCCGTTCGCGGCGAGCACCTGCAGCGCGGTCTGCTCGGCGGGGGCCGAGAGCGCGTGCGTGTCGCGGCCGATGAAGAGCGGACCGTCGGTGCCCTGCTGCGTGCGGTACTCGACGATCGCCTGCGTGATGGCGGCGATGTGCGTGTCGTTGAACGCGGTGTCGAGCGAGGAACCGCGGTGCCCGGACGTGCCGAACACCACCTTCTGCTCGGGGATCGACACGTCCGGGACACGCTCGTGGTACGCGGCCAGGAGGGCGTCGAGGTCGACGAGGTCGTCTGCGGTCGCGGGGGTGCCGGCGCGGTCGTTCATGGACCCATCCTGGCACCAGCCCGATGGAGGTGTCCGAGGGTGACGGCGGGCTGCGTAGGCTGCTGGCGGGACCACGGACGGTGGCCCGACGGGGGAGAGCACGATGACGATCGTCCGCGCGGACGCCGCGCTCGCGGCTCGGCTGGGACACGACGGGGAACGCGTCGTCGAGACCGAACCGGGCGCGGTGCTGTCGTGGCCCGCGCTCCACCTGCTCGCCGAGCACGGGTGGCGGTGGCGGCCGGCGGCGGCAGCGGGGGTCGCGGGCGCGCCGGTCGGTGACCTCCTCCACGTCGACCTGACGGTCGAGCACGCTCCGTCGCCGCGCACCCTGCTCGGTCCCGTCTCGGAACGCTTCCTCGCGGCCCTCGGCCGCCGCCTGTCGTGGTCGCGGTACGAGGGGGACGCGCCGCTCACGGCGGCGGCCCTGACCGAGATCGCCGAACATCGGTCGCCCGCGCCGACGACGTTCGTCGTCGGCGGCGGTGCCGACCGGGGCGTCGGCGGGCTGCTCGTCGTCGAGCGCGGTCCGCGGTCGGTGTTCGAGACCCTCCGTGTCGTGGTCGCGATCGACGACCCGGGTGGGCTGCGTGACGGACTGGAGGCGGGCCTCCGGTCGGCGAGTCTGGGTCGCCACCCGCAGTCCGGCCTGTTCTCGACCAGCCGTGGTCGCGTCGACGGGGTCACCGACGCGGTCCTGCGGGGACCGGTGACACCGCTCGCGGTGTTCGCCGGGGCGCGCGCCCTGCGGGCGCGGGGCCTGACGGCCTCCGTCGCGGCGCTCGGCGGTCGTCCCGTCGGTCCGGTGCGGACCCCCGGAGCGCTCTTCTGGTTCGACGGCGCGGAACCCGAGCGGTGGCGTGCCGCGGCCGACCTCGCCCGGGCGGTCCGTGGTGACGGGTTGCGGCCCGACCCGGTGCCGGGTCACGATGGAGGTCGGACGGGGGAGGTTCGATGAGTGCAGCGGGTTGGAAGATCGATCCCGCCGGTGTTCGGGGCGTGCTCGACGGCATGCAGACGTCGCTGGACGGGACGGCCACCGCACTGCGGTCGGTGCAGACCGGGGTCGCGGACGCTGCGGGCGGGGCCGGAGCCGTCGTCGGCGAGGCCCTCGGTGCGTTCGTCGCGCAGGTGGCGGACGACGTCGAGCAGGTCACGCTGCGACTCGTGGGCGGCGTGCAGGGCGTCCGCGGTGCCCTGGGCGCCTACGAGCAGGGCGATCTGCAGATGGCAGCCGACGTCCAGCGCGCCGGCACGACCGCGCACGAGACCAACGACCTGTCGGTGCTCGCGCGCTCGGCGGCCGAGCCAGGTGGCACGAGCGTGCCCGGGAGCGACCGGTGAGCGGCGTCGCGATCGGCGACCACGGGCTCGTCGACCCCGACGGCATCCCGGGCGCCGACCTCGACCTCGCGGCCGTGTCGTCCGCGGCGAGCACCATCTCCGGGGGAGGGGACTCCCTCCGGACCGTGGCCGACGAGATCCCCGGTCGGTGGCACGCCCTGGCCGGGGTCTACGAGGCGCCGGAGTCGGGGCAGGTGCTCGCCCTGATGGACCCGGTCGTCGCGGACACGCACACCATCGGAGCCGCGGCGCGCGGGGTGGCCAAGGCGCTCGACACGTACGCCTCCGACGCCGCGGGTCCGAAGCGGCAGCTCGACGACCTGCGCGTCGAGGCCGCGGCGTTCCGTGCCCGGGTCCAGGGCGGCGTCCCGAAGGTCACGTCTCCCTACGCCATGAGCACCGGCCCCCAGGTCGACGGGTCGTGGAACGCGTACGGCGCCACCCGCACCGACCCGACGCCGAAGGACACGATGGTGCCCTGGTACGAGGACGTCGTCACGAAGCACGAGAACGACGAGCTCATCCGTCGGATCAACGCCCAGGTCGCGCTGCTCGAGCAGGCGCAGGCCGACTGCGCGACGGCGATCAAGAAGGCGTCGGGCGCGACGCTCGCGGGCGCGTACGTCGCCCCCGCGGAGAACGACCTCAACGCACGCGGCGTGGACCTGCCGTGGAGCGCGGTGGGCACGGCCGAGGGGAAGACCTGCGGCGAGCAGTTCAACGAGGGGGCGTTGGACGAGCTGCTCGGCTCCATGGAGAGCGGCATCCACATGCTCGGGTTCGACAACCAGGGCGTCTGGTCGCCCGGGACCCTCGGCTCGACCTGGGGCGGGGTCCTCGACGGCGCGGCGACCCTCGGGCTCTTCCTGTCGCCGTTCGCCTGGCTGGACGCAGCGGCGGACCGCAACGGTGCTGCGGCGAAGGCGCACGACGCAGCGGGCAAGGCCATCGGGGACTGGTGGGCCGAGGCGCAGGAGCACCCCGGTGCCGCCGCCGGCGCGGCGGCCATGGGCCTCGGTCTCGGTGCCGCCGGTCCCGGCGGTCTGGCCAAGGACACCGCGAAGGCGGCCGAGCTCGCCGAGGGCCTCGGGAAGCTCGGCCTGCACGGGTTGAGCCGCGACGTGCGGTCGTGGGTGGAGAACGGTGCCTCGAAGGAGAGCATCGACGCACTGCACGACCTGGTGGACCGGACCTACCGGGACTACACGGGCAGCGAGCACTTCACCCCGGGCACGGGTGCGGGCGACGGGGCGTTCGACCAGATGCTCCGTGGCGAGATGGCGAAGTTCGTCGACGAGCACCCGGACCTGCTCCGTCCGCACGACGAAGGATCCCTCCCGCACGGCGTCGAGTCGAAGCCCTTCATCGACGCGGGCGGGCTCGCGGCCGCCGAGAAGGCCGGCGGTCACACGTTGAGTCGGCACGTGCGGGAGGATCTGCACGGGCAGGAGCTCGATGACTGGATCCGATCCCGGAAGGGCGGGACGATCCGGAACAGCGCGTGGACCGTCCCGGTCGAGGACGTGAACCGCCTCGTCGCGAACGACCTCGACTTCAACCACGGAGCAGTGCAGGAGTGGATCGGACAGATGCAGCGAGGTGAGATCGACTTGAAGACCAAGGCCTTCGAGTGGCCGGCGGATCGCGTCGTCGGTCGTGGTTACAATCCCGCGAGGACCCCGAAGATGCACGACGACACGGTGGTGCGCACGGTGCTCAAGTACGTTCCCGGCCGCAATCCGCCGTACGTCGTCCTCACGGCGTTCCCGGCGCCGGTGATCTAGTGAAGCCCTCGCTCGAGCGTCTTCGCGAGCTCGGCGCGCTCGCGCCGCACGTCTACGACTTCCTGGCGGCGTACTTCAACTACGACTGGGACCTCGACTACGCCGACGCGGAGTCGCTGTACGCCGATTCCCTCGACCGTCTCAGGCCGACCGCCCGGGACCAGTACGTCGCGGAGGCCCGCCTGCTCGAGCGGGAACTGCCGGACGACGAGTCCGTTCTGGAGTACATCTACTGGGTCGGTGCGGCGATCGACTTCGAGGGGGACTTCGGGGTGAGCCCGGTCGAGTGGCTCCGTGGGCTGGTGGAACGGCTCGAACACCCGCATCCGCTCCCGTCCGATCCTCGTGAGTCGAGCAGCGGATGACCGGCAGGACCGACGGTTCTGTACCCGTCGGCCGGACGGAGCATGATCATACCGGCCGCGATCGGCCGCCCCGTCACCACGAAGAAGGAGCGCAACGTGTCACACAGCGTCAGGACCGGCACCTCGGTGTTCACCTGCGGGACGGCTGAGGCAGACCGGATCGTCGCGGAAGCCCTCGACGTGAACCACCTGCGCATCCGCGCGTGGGTCGCCGCTGGCTGCCCGAGCCCCCTCCGTGTCTACGCGGTGTCCGGTGCCGTCACCGGCCGCGGCATGCCGTTCGGCTGGGTCCAGGACCTCGACGCCGTCCGCGTGGTGCTGACCGCTGCTCCGGACCAGCCGGCCGGTTACACGGTCCTGACGGCCTACCCGGCACTGTCGAGCACCACCGCGCTGAACTTCAGCGCGTTCGACGGCTTCGTCGGGGCCTACTTCCACCAGGACTGGGCGGACGCTCCCTACCGGGCCGCCGACGCGCTCGAACACTTCCTGGCCGTCTCGTCGCACGAGGACCAGCAGGCGTTGCTCGTGGACGTGCGCGACCTCGACGAAGTGCTGCCGGACGCCGCAGCTCTCGGCGGACGGCTGGTCGAACTCGACTGCAACTACGTCCCCGAGGACGATGGCCTGGACGACCGGACGTGGTTGCGGCAGATCGCAGCACGCATCGAGGATGTGCTCTCGTGCTGACCGAGCACGAGGGCTGCTCCTCGTGCTCGACGAAGTGAGCCCCGTGGACCTCGAACTGCTGAAGAAGCGCTACCCGCACTTCTGGACCCTCATGGGCGCGTACTTCAACTACGACTGGCGCGACGAGTACGAGACGGCGGAGCGCGCGTACGACGACGCGTTCGGTTGGATGAACCGCGGCGGGCTCGAGGAGATAGACGCCGAACTCAGCGCCATCGCGGCCGAGTACCCTACCGACGACGCGGTCGAGCGGTTGCTCGGCGCGATCGACACCGGCCTCGACCCGTCGCTCGACACCGGGCGGACCCCGGCGCAGTGGCTCGGCGACCTGCGGCGATATGTGCGAAAGCTCCTCGATGCCCGTGACGCCTGAGCGTCTTCGCGAGCTCGGCGCGCTCGCGCCGAACGTCTACGACTTCCTGGCAGCGGACTTCAACTACGACTGGGACCTCGACCACGCCGACGCGGAGTCGCTCTACGCCGACGTCCTCGACCGTCTCGGGCCGACCGTCCGGGACAAGTACGTCGCGGAGGCCCGCCTGCTCGAACGGGAACTGCCGGACGACGAGTCCGTTCTGGAGTACATCTCTTGGGTCGGCGCGGCGATCGACTTCGAGGGCGACTTCGGGGTGAGCCCGGTCGAGTGGCTCCGTGGGCTGGTCGAACGGCTCGAACACCCGCGTCCGCTGCGTCCCGAGCGCGAGCAGGGGAGCAGCCGGTGACCGACCGTGCCGAAAGGGTCCCGGCCCCAGCAGCGTGCGGACCCCGGCAGCCTGTTGCCCCCGGCACCGGGGTGACCCTTCCCGCGGGCTGAGCCACCGGAAGGGTCCGCTCCGCACTCAGGCGGTGCGGAACGACCCGGTCGTGGTGCGCAGCGAGCCGGTGACGGTCCGGTTCGAGCTCGTCGCGGTGCCCGGGCGGCGGGTCTCCACGTCCACGAACCGGCCGAGCGCGCGGCCCGAGCCGGTGCCGGTGTAGCTCCCGACCGCGCGCCAGGCGGCCTGGACCGCGTAGGCACCGAGCTCGTCGCGGTGCTCGAGACCGGAGACGTAGGCGCCGCCGAGGGGGTTCTGTCGGATCTGCACGGGTGCTCCTCGTCGTCGTGCCGAGGATCGTGCGCCGTCAGGTCCGACGGTCACGACGCCGTCGGCTGGTACCCCGACCCTACGCCCCTGTGTTGCATGATGCAAGAAAGGGCACGTTGCATGATGCGGGAAAAGGCGCGTTGCCTGATGCGGGAAACGGTCAGGCGACGAGCTCGCAGAACGTTCGTCCCCCGACCGTCCAGCTCTGTCGCGGTCGGAGGCCCGCGACCTCGGCGTGCCCGAGCAGCGCGTCGATGCCGACCTCGGCCCACGGGAACGCCGCGCTCTGGTTGCCGTCGGCGTCCACCACGTGCGCCTCGAAGGACCGGTCGGCAGCGGGGTCGGTGTGCGTCTCGACGACGACCCGGCCGCCGTCGCGCACGATCTCGGCGCAGCGGACGAGCAGGGCGACGGGGTCACCGCCGATGCCGATGTTGCCGTCGATCACGAGCGCGGTGTCCCAACGGCCCTCGCTCGGGATCTCGTCGAACACCGACCCCTGCACGGCCGTGCCGCCGGAGCGTCGGGCGATCGCGACGGCCTCGGCGGAGACGTCCACCCCGAGTGCGGGGATGCCGAGGTTCCGTGCCGCGACGAGCATCCGGCCCGGTCCGCAGCCGATGTCGATGACGGGGCCGTCGGCGCCGTCGAGCAGCGAGCGGTCGACCCGGTCCGCCGCCGCGTTCCACCGGCCCACGTCCATCGTCACGTGGACGTCCGGGCGTGCCGGGTCGGTCAGGCGGATGCGGCCGTCGGTGCGGAGGGCGTTCGCGTAGGGCTCGCCCCCGCCGGCGCCGAAGGTCACGGTGTCGTGCATCGTCATCGGGTACCTCCACACTCGGCGAGTTCGGTCAGGGTCTCGTCGCGGAGCGCCGCGGCGAACCGGGACTCCGGCACGAGCGCGGCGACGCGGTCGGCGTCGGGGACGGTGTCGACGTCGAGCAGGGTCTCGAGCACGCCGACGTCGAGCCCGGCCTCGGTCAGGCGCGAGCGCTGCACCGCGCCGGTGTCGTCCTGCGACATCGGCACGCCGCGGAGCAGGGCCCCGTCGGGCTCGCGGAGGTAGAGCGACCAGAAGCCGCCGTCCTCGGCCGGGCCGAACCACGCGTCGCGCTCCGGCTCGTCGAACACCGGGGCGAGGTCGGACGTGGACGCCTGCGGGGTGTCCATGCCGACCAGGAGCGTCGGACCGGTCATCGCGTCGAACATCGCGCCGAGCCGCTCGTCCAGGCCGCCGCCGACCTGGTGCAGCACCTCGAAGTCGTCGGTGCCCTCGGGCAGCACGACCCCGTCGTAGAGCAGCACGCGGCGTGCGGCGGGGAGCGCGCGGACCGTGGCGATCGTGTCGGCCAGCGACGCCGCCGCGACGCGTGCCGCGCCTGCCGGCGTCAGCGCCGGCGTCAGCCGGGTCTTCACCTTGCCGGGCAGGCACTCCTTGGCCACCACGACCACCGTGACGTCCGTCATGGGCGTGCTCCTTCCGTGTGGGACCCGGCCGTGTGCCGGACGGGACCGGGTGCGACGGTCCGGGGACGTGCCTCCCGGCCGTACTCGCGCAGCAGGCGCGACATGTCGCGCACCGCGTTGACGGTGCCCCGCAGCGTGCCGGTGACCTTGCTGTCGCCGACGCGCTGGGCGTAGCCGATGTCGGACTCGTCGACACGCCACCCCGCGGCGTGCGCCGCGAGGACCATCTCGAGCGGGTAACCGCTGCGGCGGTCCTGCAGGTCGAGCGCGACGAGGTCGGCGCGGCGCATGACGCGCATCGGGCCGAGGTCGCGCAGCCGGTAGCCGGTCGCGCGGCGCATGAGGATCGCGAGGACGCGGTTCGCGAAGCGGGCGTGCGGTGCCCACGCGCCGCGCGTGGTCGGGACGCGGCGGCCGAGGGCGAGGTCGGTGCGGCCGTCGGCGACGCGCGCCACGAGGTCGGGCAGCTCGGCCGGGTCCATCGAGGCGTCGGCGTCGCAGAAGGCGACGTACTCGGCGGTCGCGGCCGCGACACCGGCGGCGCACGCGGACCCGAAGCCCTTGACGGGTTCGGTCACGACGGTGGCGCCGTGCGCGCGCGCGACCTCGGCCGACCCGTCGGTCGAGCCGTTGTCGACGACGATCGCGCGGTAGCCCTCGGGCAGCCGGCCGATCACCGTCGGGAGCGCGTCGGCCTCGTCCAGGCAGGGGAGGATCACGTCGACGTTCATGTGGACCATTCGGTGCGGGTCGCCGGATCGACGGGTTCCGTCGTCGGTCGCGCGCGTCGCGGGCGCGGCTGGGTCGGGCGCGTCGGCCGGTGGGTGGTCCATGGTGTCGACTGAACACGACGCGGAGGAGCGGGGTACAGGATCGGTGTCCCCCGCGCGGTGGTCCGCGCGTGTTGTGGCTGTCCTGCCACGCGTTCGGGGGACGGCCTGGAGGCGCGCCACCCGCCCGGCGCGCCGCGTGCGTCGGGCGGGTGGCGGGGCGGGCGCGGGACGCCGGTGGATGCGGGTGCGGATGTGCTCGCGGTCGGGCGCGGCGCGGTGCGCCGGGCGGTCGATGCGCTGCGTCGGTCCGGCGGTGCCGGTGGGCGGGTGCTGCCGGTGGTTCGGTCAGCGGACGGCGGCGCGGAGCGGGGCGGTGGCGAACTCGCGCATGCCCCGCTCGAAGTCGACCTGCGCGCGCCACCCGAGCTCGGCGGCGATCCGGTCGGACGAGGCCGTGACGTGCCGCACGTCGCCCAGGCGGTACTCGCCGGTGACGACGGGCTGCGGGCCGTCCGGACCGGCGATGGCCGCGGCCATGTCACCGATCGTGTGCACGACCCCGGAACCGACGTTGTACGCGCGGAACGTCTCCGCAGGCAGGTCCGCGGTCGCGGCGATCGAGGCGGCGTTCGCGCCGGCGACGTCGTCCACGTGCACGAAGTCGCGGCGCTGTCGGCCGTCCTCGAACACCCGCGGGGCCTCGCCGCGGGCGAGCGCCGAGCGGAACAGGGACGCGACGCCCGCGTAGGGCGTGTTCGAGGGCATCCCCGGCCCGTAGACGTTGTGGTACCGCAGGGCGATGGCCGTGCCACCGGTCGCGCGCGCCCAGCTGGAGGCGAGGTGCTCCTGCGCGACCTTCGTCTGCGCGTAGACGTTGCGCGGGTCGAGGGCGGCGGACTCGTCGATCAGGCCCGGCAGCAGGGGACGGCCGTCCGGACCGATCGGGTCGAAGCGACCGGCGTCCAGGTCTTCGCGGCGGCGGGCCGGCGGGCGCATCGGCTCACCGTCGGCGGTCGTGTAGGCGCCCTCGCCGTAGACGACCATCGAGCTCGCGACGACGAGGCGACCGATGCCGCTCCGGTCCATGCCGGCGAGGACGTGGGCGGTGCCGGCGTCGTTCGACGAGACGTAGTCGGGGGCGTCCTGGAAGTCGACGCCGAGCCCGACCTTGGCGGCCTGGTGGCAGACGACGTCGACTCCGTCGAGTGCGGCTTCGAGCGCCACGCGGTCGCGCACGTCGCCGTGCACGAAGGCGATGCCCTGCTGCTCGTGGGCGCGGAGGACCTCGCCCGGGTCGCCGTGCACGTCGTCGCGCAGGGAGTCGAGGATGCGCACCTCGTGGCCCTCGGCCAGTGCGCGACGGACGATCGCGGAGCCGATGAAGCCCGCGCCGCCGGTGACGAGCAGGCGGCTCACGCGCGGGGCTCGACCGTCGTGCGGAGGACGCTCTCGCTGGCCGCCGCGGGCACGAGCTCACGCGGGCTGTAGTCGTCCGGCAGTGCCGCGACGATGTCGCCGATGGCGCGGACGATGACCTCGTTCGCACGGGCCAGACGCTCCATGACGGCGGCGTGGGTGACGGGGGCCGCGGTGTCGTCGGCGGGCGTGGTGCCAGCCGCCGTCTCGTCCGTCGCCGGGGCGAGGCCCGCGTCGGCGTCCGTGACGAACGACAGGTTGACGGTGCCGATGCCGAGCTCGGCCGCGAGCGGCACCTCGGGCGTCATCGTCATGTTGATGGTGTGGCCCCCGGCCTCGCGCAGCCAGACGGACTCGGCGCGCGTCGAGAAGCGCGGTCCCTGGATCACGACGCACGTGCCGGTCGGTCGGAACGGCACGCCGAGGGCGGCCACGGCGTCGATCGCCGCGCGACGCAGCACGGGGTCGAACGGGTCCGCGAAGGACAGGTGCTGCACCTGGTCCTCGAAGAACGTGTCCGCGCGCCCCCAGGTCCGGTCGATGAGCTGGTCGGTGACCACGAAGGTGCCCGGCGCGTAGTCGGGGTGCAGGCCGCCGACGGCGCTCGAGGACACGATCGCGCGGACGCCGAGCGAGCGGAGCGCCCACAGGTTCGCGCGGTGGTTGATCAGGTGCGGGGCGACCGAGTGCTCGCGACCGTGCCGCGTGAGGAAGGCCACGCGCTTGCCGGACATGGTGCCGACGGTGATCGGGCTCGACGTCGCGCCGAACGGGGTCTCGACGACGAGTTCGTCGGCCGTGCCCTCCTCGAAGAGTCGGTACAGGCCGGAGCCGCCGATCACCCCGATGCGTGCGGTCGTTCCGTCCACAGGTGCGGTCGTGCTCACGTCGTCCTCCACAGGTCCTCCGGATGTCCTCGGTGCGCGGTGCGCCCTGGATACGCTAGCGACGCCCCTCCGGCAGCAGCCGAGAGCCGGGCGACCACTGCACCACCCCACCTGTTCGAGAGGCCCCCGTGCGAACGATCGGTCAGCACCGCGACGCTGTCACAGCCCTGCTCGCGCCGGTGCTCGCCGCGCTCGGATCGGAACGCCGCTCGACGGACGACCTCGCGGTCGCCCCGGACGCCGGACGGGGCCGCCGCGTGCTCGCGACCGCGGTGTCCGCGCCGGTCCCGCTGCCGACCTTCGACAACAGCCAGATGGACGGGTTCGCCGTGCGCGCGGGCGACGCCGGTCGGACCGTCCGCGTGGTCGACCCGGTGCCCGCGGGGACCGTGCCGGCCCCGCTGCCGCCGGACAGCGCGGCGCCGATCATGACCGGAGCGCGCATCCCGGTCGGTGCCGACGCCGTGGTCCCGGTCGAGGCAGTCCGGCCCGGCAGGTTCCCGGAGGCACTCGCGCTCGCGGAGCTCACCGTCCCGACCGGCACGACCGCGGGCACGTTCGTGCGGACGACGGGCAGCGACGTCGCCCGCGGGGCCGAGCTCGCGCCGGCCGGGGCGCCGGTGACGCCCGCGCTGCTCGGCACGCTCGCGTCGGCGGGGGTCGGTTCCGTCGAGGTGGTGCGGCCGGTGCGGGTGCTCGTCGTCTCGACGGGGAGCGAGCTCCGCGGCGAGGAGTCGGTCGGCGCTGCCGGCGCTGACGGTGCTCACGGTGCTCACGGTGCTGACGGTGCTGACGGTGCTGACGGTGCTGACGGTGCGGACGGCCGCGACGGTGCCGACGGTGGTGCAGACCTCGACGGACTCGACGGTCCGGGCGCCGCCGGGGCCCTGATCGGCGACGCGAACGGGGTGGCGCTGCGTGCGGCCCTGGCCGAGGTCGGCGCGGTGACGCGTGCCGTGCGCCTGAGTGACGACCCCGAGCACTTCGTCGAGGCACTCGACCGTGCGATCGGTGACTGGGCCGACCTCGTGCTGACGACCGGTGGCATCAGCGCCGGGGCGTACGAGGTCGTGCGGCAGACCCTCGAACCGCTCGGGCTCGCCGTGACCCCGGTCGCGATGCAGCCCGGCGGGCCGCAGGCGTCGGGCTCGGTCACCCTCGGTGGCCGCACCGTCCCGGTCGTGGCCTTCCCCGGCAACCCCGTGTCGGCGCTCGTGTCGTTCGAGGTGTTCCTGCGCCCTGTGCTCGCCGCGGCCGTCGGCGCCCCCGACCGGCCCGCCGAGCAGCTGCCGGCGGCCGAGTCCGCGACCTCGCCCGTCGGCAAGCACCAGGTCCGTCGCGGTCGGGTCGCCGACGGCCGGGTGTACTTCGTCGGCGGGCCGAGCTCGCACCTGCTCGCGCACCTGGCGGCCGCCACCCACCTCGTCCACGTCCCGGTCGGAACCGACACCGTCGAACCCGGCGACCCCCTGACCGTCTGGAGCCTCCGATGACCGACGACCACCGCGCCTCCCCGGACGGCGACGACGAGCCGGACCGCGGCGCACCCGACCGCGGCGGCGACGCGCCGGGCGGCGACGCGCCGGGCGCCGACGCTCCGCTCGTCGACGCTCCGCTCGCTGCGGAGGCCGCGGGCGAGCTGTCCCACGTCCGCGCCGACGGTACCGCCCACATGGTCGACGTCTCCGACAAGGACGTCACCGCGCGCTCGGCGACGGCGACGGCGACGCTGGTCACCCGGGACGACGTCGTCCGGCGGATCATCGACGGCTCGCTGCCCAAGGGCGAGGTAATCGGCACCGCGCGCATCGCGGCGATCATGGCCGTCAAGAAGACCTCCGACCTGGTCCCGCTCTGCCACCCGCTGCCCATCGCCGGCGTCGAGGTCGACATCACGGGCGAGGGTGACCACGTCCGGATCGAGGTGTCCGTGCGCACGACCTCGCGCACGGGCGTCGAGATGGAGGCGCTGACCGGTGCGAGCGTCGCGGCGCTGACGGTCTACGACATGGTGAAGGCCGTCGACCGTGCGGCCGTGATCACGGAGGTCCGCGTGCTCGAGAAGCACGGTGGACGCTCCGGGGACTGGAGCGCCCGATGACCGACCGACCCACCGACGACACCGCGACGAGGGGCCGCGCCGCGGTCCTCGTGGTCTCCACCTCCGCGGCGACCGAGCCGTCCCTCGACCGCACCGGCCCGGGCATCGCCGCGTGGCTGCGTGAGCGTGGCTTCGTGGTCGAGGAACCCGTCATCGTGCCCGACGGCGGACCGATCGCCGAGACCGTCACCGCAGCGCTGCTGGCCGACGCCCGCGTGGTCGTCACGACCGGCGGGACCGGGGTCACGCCCACCGACCGCACCCCGGAGGCCGTCGCACCGCTGCTCGACCTCGAACTCCCCGGTGTCCTCGAGGAGGTCCGCCGCCGTGGTCTCGCGGGGGCGGGTCCGACGGCGCTGCTGAGCCGCGGTGTGGCCGGCATCGCCTCCACCGGAGCCTTCGTCGTCACCCTGCCCGGGTCGCGCGGCGGTGTCGCCGACGGGCTGGCAGTCATCGACGGCTTGCTCGACCACGTGTTCGCGCAGGTGCACGGAGCGGGGCACGCACCGCGCACGACCGACGGTGCAGGCCACGCGTCACGCACCGCTGAAGGAGCGACCTCGTGACCGCGGCCGAGCGGGTCCTGCTCGCCGACGTCGTCGACGTCGCGGTGTCCGTCGAGCAGGTCGCCGCAGCGGTCGAGACCGAGCAGGACGGCGCGGTCGTCACCTTCGCCGGGATCGTCCGCGACCACGACGGCGGCAAGGGCGTGACTGCGCTCGGCTACGAGCGGCACCCGAGCGCCGGTGAGGTCATCGCCGAGGTCGCCCGGTCTATCGCCGAGGAGCACCCCGGTGTCCGCATCGCGGTGCTGCACCGCGTGGGGGACCTGGTCGTCGGGGACGTGGCGCTCGCCGCAGCGGTGTCGTCACCGCACCGGGCCGAGGCCTTCGCGGCGTGCTCTGACCTGGTCGACCGCGTCAAGGAGCGCACCCCGATCTGGAAGCACCAGCGCTTCACCGATGGCTCCGACGAGTGGGTCGCGTCGCTCTGAGCGGTCTTGCGGTGCGCCGTGGTGCGGTGCGGTGCGGTGCGGCGCGGTGCGGCGCGGCGCGGCGCGGCGCGCGGCGGCTCGCCCGCCGCGGT
>NZ_MCIG01000006.1 GCF_001705035.1 Curtobacterium sp. UCD-KPL2560
TCTGAGGGGGACGTGGTCCTGGGCGTCGTGGGTGGCGCGGCTGGGGTGTCCGGCGCGCCTGCGTCGGATGCGCTGGCGTCCCTGGGCTGGACGTCTGAGGGGGACGTGGTCCTGGGCGTCGTGGGTGGCGCGGCTGGGGTGTCCGGCGCGCCTGCGTCGGATGCGCTGGCGTCCCTGGGCTGGACGGCGTCCGCGATCGGGTCGGAGCTCGTGACCGGGTCGGTGTCCGTGCCCGGGGTGGGGTCCGTACGTGGGCCGGGGCCCTTGCCCGGGTTGGGGTCCGGACCTGGACCCGGGCCCGTTCCCGGGTTGAGGTCCGGACCTGGACCCGGGCCCGTTCCCGGGTTGGGGTCCGGACCTGGACCCGGGCCCGTTCCCGGGTTGGTGGACGAGCTCGTCGAGGCGGCGTCGGCGGCCGGTACCGGGCCGGTGGGGCGCCTCGTCGTCCTCGTCGACGGGCGGTCCGGCACCGGCAAGACGACTCTCGGGCGAGCCCTCGGGGCGCGGCTCGGTGCGACCGTCGTGCACCTCGACGACGTCTACCCGGGCTGGGACGGTCTCCGCGCCGCATCGGACGCGGTCGTCGACCAGGTCCTCGGCGCGCCCTCCGGGTACCGCCGCTGGGACTGGGCAGCGTCCCGTCCGGCCGAGTGGGTGCCGGTGGGCCCGGCTGGCCCGCTCATCGTCGAGGGGTGCGGTGCCCTGTCCCGGCGGTCGGCTCCGCTGGCATCGCTGCGTGTCTGGCTCGAGGCCGACGACGCGGTCCGGCACGAGCGGGCCATCGGCCGCGACGGCGAGGTGTTCGCGCGGGAGTGGGACCGGTGGGCGGCGCAGGAGGCGGCGTTCATCGCGGCGGAGGACCCGGCGTCACTCGCGGACGTGGTCGTCCGGACCTGAGGCGTCCAGGGTGCGGCGGTGTTCGTCGTTCGTCCTGCGTGCGGCGGTGTTCGTCGTTCGTCCGGCGTGCGGCGGTGTTCGTCGTTCGTCCGACGTGCGGCGTTGTTCGTCGTTCGTCCGGCGTGCGGCGTTGTTCGTCGTTCGTCCGGCGTGCTGCGGTCGTGCCTGGGTGTCGGGCTACGCCCAGCCGAGTTCGTGGAGGCGTTCGTCGTCGATGCCGTAGAAGTGGCCGATCTCGTGCACCAGGGTGGTGTGTACCTCGTCACGGAGTTCCTCGACGGTGTCGCACTCGGCGAGGTGCTGCTTCCGGAACACGACGATCCGGTCCGGGAGCTCACCGAAGCCGTACTGGCCGCGCTCGGTGGCGGCGACCCCCTCATAGACGCCGAACAGCTCGGCACCGTCCTCGGGCTCGTCCTCGACGACGAAGACGACGTTGTCGAGGCCGTCGACCATCTCGTCGGGGAGCAGGTCGAGCTCGTCGGTCACGAGTTGCTCGAACTCGTCGGCGGACATCTCCATCACCGGACGATCGTCGCACAGCGGGCTGGTCGGGAGGTCGGTGCGCGAGCGCCGCGGTTCCGTGGGGTCGGCGAGCTGCCCGCGTGGCGCGCAACGTGGATCGGCCCGGGTTCGCGGTGAACGAAGAAGGCCCCCGTCTCGCGACGGGGGCCTTCTCGTACGGGGTGAATAACGGGTCTCGAACCCGCGACCTCCTAGACCACAACCAGGCGCTCTACCAACTGAGCTATATCCACCATGTTCGCTCCGGGGCTACCCGGGCGACCACTCAATAGTAGTACACGCTGGCGGCGCTGTGGACCACTACTCGGCGGCGGGCTGCGCGAGCCGCGGTTCCCACTGCTCGACGACCTCGGCTGCGACGGCCCGGACGTCCTCGGTGGTCGGGCCCGGCTCGGCGACGAACCCGGCGCGGCGGTAGTACTCGAGTTCGCGGATCGACTCGAGGATGTCGGCGAGGGCGCGGTGGCCGCCGTGCTTCTCCGGTGCGTTGAAGTACACGCGGGGGAACCACCGGCGGCAGAGTTCCTTGATGCTCGACACGTCGACGCTGCGGTAGTGCAGGTGACCGTCGACGCGCGGCATGTACTTGGCCAGGAAGGCGCGGTCGGTCCCGATCGTGTTGCCGGCCAGCGGCGCGGTCCCGGCTGCCGGGACGTGCTGGAGGATGTACTCGAGCACCTGGTACTCGGCGTCGGCGAGCGAGACGCCGTTCGGGATCTCATCGCTGAGGCCCGACGTCTCGTGCATCTTCGTGACGAACTCGTTCATGTTGTCGAGCGCGGACTGGTCGGGCTTGATGACGATGTCGAAGCCCGGGTGCACCGGGGTGAGGTCGAAGTCGGTGATGACGACCGCGACCTCGACGAGTTCGTCGACAGCGACGTCGAGGCCCGTCATCTCGCAGTCGATCCAGACGAGGCGGTCGTTCGCAGTTGCCATGCCGACGATCCTATTCCGCGGGTGCGACGCTGCTGCGCCCGGTGCATGCCCTGTGGACTGCCGGCGCGCTCGGCGTCGCCCCCACTGGCTGCGCTGCCCGCCCCATCGGTCCGGCAGCCCGGCAGTCCGGCAGTCCGGCAGCCCATCAGTCCGGCGGCCCGGCGGCCCGGCAGTCCGGCAGCCATGCGCATCGGCCGGTGCGGTGACTCGGGCGGGCGATGTGTGCACGGAGTCCGGCGTGGGCGCGACGACTTCGCCCGCTCGCGGCGTCGTGCCGGAAGCCCGCGATCGGTGACGGGCGAGGCGGAGGTGGGTTGCGCCTCCCGTCTCGCGGCGTCGTGCCGGGAGCCCGCGATCGGTGACGGGCGAGGCGGAGGTGGGTTGCGCCTCCGCTCCGAGGCCCGCGCAGATCCGGGCGAGCGGGCGAATCCGCACACCAACGACGGGCAAGGCCTGCACACATCGCCCGCTCGCGTGCGTGCCCCGTGCTCCGCGCCCCGCTCCGCTCCGGCGCACGGCGCACGGCGCCGAGCGGGCGAATCCGGCAACTGATGCCGGGCGGGATCTGCACACATCGCCCGCTCGCGCTCCCGCTCGCGCTCCCGCTCGCGCTCCCGCTCGCGCTCCCGCTCGCGCTCCCGCTCGCGCTCAGCGCAGCCCACACACGAACGGCCCGGAGCGCCGAAGCACCCCGGGCCGCCCGACCGGGCCGCTCCGCGTCAGAGCATCTCGCCCGCCGAGATCGCCTCGGCCTCGACGCGCTCGGGCTCGGGCGCCGCGCCCTCGTCCACGCGCCGCAGCACCTTGGTGGTCAGCGCGACCACCACGAACGCGATCGCCACGGAGACCCCGGCGAACACGTACGCCGCACTCGGCGAGAAGTCGTCGGCCAGCAGGGTCGCGACGGGCGGGGCGATGGCGCCGCCGATGAACCGCACGGCGGAGTACGCGCTCGACGCCACCGAGCGGGGGAGGTCCGTCGCCTCCATGACGCACTCGGTGAGCACGGTGTTCAGGACCCCGAGCACGAGTCCGCCGATCACCACGCAGACGATCAGGCCGGGCTGGGACCGCACCACGACGGCGGCGGCGAACAGGTCGAGCGCGAGCAGCGGCAGCGCGATCTTGAGCACGGTCGTGCGGCGCATCCGCGCGGTCAGCATCGGCGCGACCCAGACCGAGGTGATCGCGAGTCCGACGCCCCACCCGAAGAACGTGAAGCCGATGCCGAGTGCGCCGAAGCCGAGCGGGAACGGCGTGTAGGCGAGCAGGACGAAGAAGCCGATGTTGTAGAAGAGCGCGGTGACGGCGAGCGCGGCGAGCGCCGGTCGACCGAGGGCACGGAACGGGGCGGAGAGCTTCGTCGGGGTCGGCTGCTCGAGGCCGGAGGACTTGAGCAGCACCACCACCGCGATGAACGCGATCGCCATGAGGGTGGTCACGCCGAAGAACGGTCCGCGCCAGCTCACCGAGCCGAGCAGGCCACCGACGAGCGGGCCGACCGCGATGCCGAGGCCGAGCGCGGCCTCGTAGAGGATGATCGCCGAGGCGGTCCCGCCGGATGCCGCACCGACGATCGTGGCGAGCGCGGTGGAGATGAAGAGCGCGTTGCCGAGGCCCCACCCGGCGCGGAAGCCGATGATGTTCCAGACGCTGCCCGAGGTCGCGGCGAGCACCGAGAACACGACGATGAGCGCGAGACCGATGAGCAGGGTGTTCTTCGCGCCGATGCGGCTCGAGACCCAGCTCGTGAAGAACATGGCGACACCGGTGACCGCGAGGTAGCTCGTGAAGAGCAGTTCGGTCTGCGCCGCGGTGGCGTGCAGGGAGTCGGCGATCGCGGGGAGGATCGGGTCGACGAGGCCGATGCCCATGAAGGCGACGACGCAGGCGAAGGCGATCGCCCAGACCGCGGACGACTGCTTGAGGATGCTGCCGGACGCAGCGGGTGCGTGGGCGTTCACGCGGTGGTCTCCGTTCTGGTGGTGGTGAGGGTGTGGGCGGCGGTGCGCGATGCGAGCACGTGGGCCGCGTCCCGCAGGGTGGCCCACTCGTCGTCGTCGAGGTCGGCGAACACGGGCCCGACGGTCTCGGTGATCGTGGCGCGCCAGGTGGCGAGCCGGTCGTGCCCGGCGGGGGTGATCGCGATGCGCTGCCCGCGGGAGTCGTCGGGGTCGACGGTCCGGGTGACCAGGCCGTCGGCGTGCATGGACGCGACGAGCTTCGTCATGGTCGGCTGCGCGACGCGGGACAGCGCGGCGAGTTCACCGATCCGCAGTCGCTCGTCGGTCTCGAGGATCCCGAGCGTCCGCCACACGGCGGCGGACGTGGGGTTGCCCGTCGCCTGCGCCGCGGCCCGGATGAGCCGGTTCACGGACACGAGCAGCGTCTCGATCGTGGCAGCCCGATCTTGTTCCATGCCGGAACTGTATAGCCGGGCTATGCATCCGTCAACAGGCGCCCCCTGGTACAAGGGATGCATGAGTGACATCACGATCCACGAGGGCGACGAGTACACCGCGATCTTCCACGGCGGGCCCTTCGACGGGACGACCGACACCCGCACCGCGACGACCGACGCGATCGACGACGAGGTCACCGTCTACGCCGACCTCGAGGGCCTCCAGACCGCCTTCGCGTACAAGGCGACGAAGACCCGCCAGGTCCTCGACCAGACCTCCGTCGAGTACGAGTACGCCCCCGGAGACTCCGACCCGGTCGACGACCTGCAGGACCGCGGCGACCGCAGCGGCGAGTTCGACCGCGAGTAGTCCCACCCGCACCACCCCGCGAGCGCCGCGTGCCCCGAGCCGATCGGGAGTGCACGCGGCGCTCGCCGCGTTGCAGCCCGCGTGCAGCTCGACCTCTGGACCTCCGCCTTCTGTGCCCCGTGCGCGGCCGCCCGTCGCGTGACCGGTGAGGCCGCGGCCCTGGTCCCCGGCCTCCGGGTCCACGAACGCGACGTGGCCGCGCACCCCGAGACCGCCGAGACGCTCGACATCCGGTCGACGCCGACGATCATCGTCCGACGGGACGACGGCACCGAGGTCTTCCGCTCGCCCGGGGTCCCCTCGCGCGACCAGCTGCTGCTCGCGGTCGCGAAGGCGCTCTAGTCCGTCGTCCGGCCGACCACCGGTCCGGAGGCGCGTCCCGCCCCCGCCACGTCGGTCACCCGGTCGTGCGGTGCCGGTCGGGAGGCGCGTCCCRCCCCCGCCGCATCGCTCGCACCGTCCGTGCGGCCCGGCCCAGGGCCGTGGTCGTCCCCGCCCCGCAGCTCGCGCTGGGAGCGTGGCGGCAGCACGACCGGCACCGTCGGGGGCGCCACCGTCCGCCGCGCACGTCGAGCGATCCGCTTCAGCGCGCGCACCGGCGTCCCGACGAGCAGCGCCACGAGGCCGGCCACCGACCGGTCCGCCGACCCGAGCGCGTTCCGCCGCTCCCAGGACCGGCGCAGCGCCCCGCCCCGACTCCGCCGTGCCGCCGGACGATCGACCAGCCCACCGGAGTCGCGTGCGGTCATCAGCGCCTCTGCCCGGTCGGACCAGTCGTCGTCGCCGGGCGGGTGGAAGTGGTTGTCGTGCAACCACTCCGGGCGGACCGTCCCGAACCGCCCGTCCACCAGGTCGGTCGCGTCGCCCTCGAGCCCGCTGTCCACGAACACCTCGTTGATGAGGGACCGCGACACCCCGAAGTCCGTCAGGGTCAGGGCCGGGACGCCGCGCGCCACGGCCTCGAGGACCGCGGTCGAGCTGATCGTCACGAGCGCCACCGCACGGTCGAGGTGCCGTGCCATCGGACCGCTCGCCACGACGAGGTTCGCCGGCCGGTCGTCGGGCAGCAGCTCCGGGTAGGGGTACTGCTCCCGGTGGGTCTGGTGCTCGCCGGCAGCCGCCCGGACCTTCACGACGACGCGCCACTCCGGGTGCCGCCGGGCGGTCGCGAGGAGCCACCCGACCACACGGCGCCGGTCCTCGAGGTCGGCGGGGACGCTCGGCTGCGCGGCGAAGACGACGGCGTCCCGACGGCGAACGCCCCCACCGTGGGGAGCTGCGGGGACGTCCGTGTCCTGCGTCCGGGACGACCCACCCCGCGAGCGGGCGAAGGGCAACGTCGCGAGGGCGAACGCCGGTTCGATCCCGCCCGCTCGCGCGAGGTCGCGGTAGGCGCGGACCTCGCGGTGGCTGTGCAGGACGAACACGTCGGCGCGGGCGCGGAAGAACACGCCCTTCCACTTCGCCGGGAACGAGATGCCCGGGAGTCCCGTCAGCAGGACCGGACGGGGACGGACCCGGCGGACCACCTCGTCGATCACGAGCTCCGCCACCGGCCCGATGCACGCCACGAGCAGCGCGTCCGGCGGCTCGGCCCGGAGTCGCGCGACGACCTCCGCGACCGGCACCGGCCGGGGCGGCTCGGCCGCGAGGTGCGCGAGTCGGCCGTCGAGCCCCTGGAACGCCGCCCGGAGCTGCCCGGGACTCGCGGAGCGCGGAGTGTCGACGACGAGCAGCTCCAGGTCCCAGTGCGCGGGGGCGGTCGCGAGCAGGTGGGCGCCCCACTTCGCGAACGAGTCGGTGTCGACCAGGCCGACCACGCGCCGTCGGCGAGCCGACGGGACGGACGGGAGGCGCGCCTCCCGTCCGTCCCGTGACGCACCACGCGCGTCGGTTGGGTCGACCGCCGGGGCCGGCCCGTCCGCCGCGTCCCCGCTCACGCGCCGACGCGGCGCAGCTTCGCCATCGGAGCTCGCTCACCGGGGAAGATGCGCTTGACCCCGTCGCCGAGCGCGGTCTCGATGATCCGGACGTCGCGGGCGAGGGTCTGCAGTCCGTGCGGCTCGAGCGACGCCGCGTGGTCCGAGCCCCACATCGTGCGGTCGAGCGTGATGTGCCGCTCGACCGCGGTGGCACCCAGCGCGACCGCGGCGAGCGAGATCTGCAGGCCGGGCTCGTGGCCCGAGTACCCGACCGGCACCCCGGCGTAGCGACCGGCGAGGGTGTCGATCATGCGGAGGTTGGCCTCCTCGGCGGGGAGGGGGTAGGTGGACGTCGCGTGCATGAGCACCAGCCGGTCCGTGCCGAGCGTGGCGACCGCGCGGTCGATCTGCTCGAGCGTCGACATGCCGGTCGACAGGATCACCGGCTTGCCCGTCGCCGCGACGGCCGAGAGCAGCGCGACGTCGGTGACCGACGCCGACGCGATCTTGTAGGCCACGACGTTGAGGTCCTCGAGGAAGTCGACGCTCGGCTCGTCCCAGGGCGATGCGAACCAGTCGAGGCCGCGCATCGTCGCGTGGTCGCCGATCTCGATGTACTGCTCCCGGTCGAACTCGACGCGGTAGCGGTACTCCAGGTAGGTCATCTCGCCCCACGGGGTGCTGCGCGGGGTCTGCTTCATGTGCTCCGGGGTCGAGATCGCCGGGGTGCGCTTCTGGAACTTGACGGCCTGCAGGCCTGCGTCGGCGGCGACGTCGACGAGGCGCTTGGCGATGTCGACGTCGCCGTTGTGGTTCAGGCCGATCTCGCCGATGAGGTACGCGGGGTGGCCGGCGCCGATGGTGGACGTGCCGATGGTGACGGTCATGGTGTTCCGTTCTGGGTCGGTGCGAGGGGCCACCGCGCGGGGGCGGGGCGGTCGGAGGGTGCTGGTCGTTGCTCGGCTGGCGGTTGTCCGGCTGGTCGCTGTTCGAGCCGGGGCTGCTCGGTTGGGGGCAGCTGGTCTCGGTGCTGCTCGGGTCGAGGCTGCTCGGCTGGGGGTAGCTGGTCTCGGTGCTGCTCGGCTGGGGGCAGCTGGTCTCGGTGCTGGTCGTCGCGTGGGTCGGGGCGGTCGAGACGCTCGGCGAGCGTGGCCGCGAGTTCCAGGTCCGCCGCGTCGTCGACGTCGACCGCGCCGCGAGGATCGACCACGACGAACTCCACCCGCCCCGAGAACCGGTGGCCGGTCGCACGGAACCGGTCGTGCGCGAGGGCGTAGAAGGCACCTGTCTCGCGGTACTCGGGCTCCCGGTCCTGGCGACGGGGTCGGACGGCGGCGTCGTGGTTCACCGCGCGGGCGCTGCCGTCCTCGGCGGTCCGCCAGAGGAACGCGTGCGAGGGCGTGGCGGCGAACACCGCGTCGGCGTGACCGTCGCGCACCCGGCGCACGGCGGTGTCGACGTCGGCGGGGTCGATGAACGGCGAGGTCGCCTGCACGAGGAGCACGACGGCCGGCGGGATCGAGGAGGGCGGGGGCGTCGCCCGGGTGACGGGAGCGCCCGTGCCCGTGTTCTCCTCGCCCCGCGCGCCGTCCGCCAGGAGGTCGAGGACGTGCAGTACCGCGGACTCCGACGACGCCTCGTCGCCGGATAGTTCCGGCGGACGTCGGACGACCCGTGCCCCGGCGGCCTCCGCCTCGGCGGCGATCGCGTCCCCGTCGGTCGACACGACCACGAGGTCGACGGTCTCGGCGCGCAGCAGCGACTCGACGGTGCGACGCACGAGCGAGCGCCCGCCGACCGTGCGGAGGTTCTTGCCCGGCAGACCCTTCGACCCCGCTCGGGCCGGCACCACGGCGACGACGGTTCCGGGGGAGCGCATGTCCGGGACGGTACGGAGCGCCGGTGTCCCGGAGGAGAACTCGGGGCTGCCGCCCGCCGAACCCCGCCGGAACGGGAGGTCCGCCGCCCGGGCCCGKGCGACRCGCGCGCGAGCGGCTCCCCACTGCATCCCGAGCGGGCGCTTCCTGCACGCCCCGCAGCGGATCGCCTGCCGGTTCCGCCCGCTCGGGGTGCGTTCGAGTCGGGGAAGCGGACCCGCTTCCGCGAGCGGGCGCTTCCTGCACACTCCGCGGCGGATCGCGTGCCCGTTCCGCCCGCTCGGGGTGCGTTCGAGTCGGGGAGGCGGGCCCGCTTCCGGGAGCGGGCTCCTCCCGCGACGCCTGCGGCGGTCTCTGCGTCGGACCCCGAGCGGGCGCTTCGTGCACACCCCGCGGCAGATCGCGTGCCCGTTCCGCCCGCTCGGGGTGCGTCCGAGCCGGGGAGGTGGTGCCGCTTCCGCGAGCGGGCTCTTTCCGCGAGGCCGTCGGCGGCTTGATGCCGTTTCCGCCCGCTCGGGATCCTGAGGCGGAGGCAGGGGCTCGTCGGCGAAGGTCGAGTACCGCGAGCGGGCTCTTCCAGCGCGAGCGGCGTGCAGGAGCGCGCCGGTTCCGCCCGCTCGGGGCCGCGCGCGGCGGTGCCCGACCGGACTCGAGGACGCGGACCGTCTCGGCACGGCTGGCAGCGCCGAGTCCCGGCCTCCCGCGTTCTCCGCCGGAGCGACGGAGCTGCTCGAACGAAGGCCGGTGCCCGCACGGTTGCATCGCGAGCACCGGACACCGCCGCACCTCCGTACGGTGCGGCTGCGTCGGCTCCCGCTCCACGGTTTCGTGCAGCGCCTCCGCGGACCTCGGCGGTAGGATCGTCGCCGTCCGCCTCCGTAGCTCAGTGGATAGAGCAGGTGGTTTCTACCCACCGTGCCGCGGGTTCGATTCCTGCCGGGGGCACCGACGACGAGAGGCCGTCATCCCGGGGATGACGGCCTCTCTCGTTCGTGATCGCGGGGACTCAGTCGTCGTCGTCGGCGCGACGACGCAGCTCGCTCGCGCTGATCGGCTGCGTGTAGGGGGAGTCGTCGGTGTCCTCGTGGTCGGCACGGCTCGACGCAGGGTCGCCCACACTGGCGCGATCCGATCCGCCGGTCCCGGTCCCGGTGCCGCCGAAGCCGGGCGTTGCGGCGCGGTTGACGTGCGACTCCGCCGACGTGGGACTCGACACCCGCGTGCCGTCGTCGGTCGAGGCTCGCGACTCGTCGTCGTCGGTCCCACGGGAGCGCGAGGCGAGCGGCGAGCCGAGCGGCGGACGGACCGGAGCACCCGACAACGGCGTCGTCGCACCGTCGCCGTACGCGCGGGTGGCGTTGCCGGAATCGTCACCGATCGGCGTGGTCTCGTCCTGGTCGGAGGAACGCCCCTCCGAGGATCGCTGGTCGCCGGACGCTGCACCGCGGCTCCACGACGGGACGGAACCCTCGCGGGGAGCGGCCGACGATGCTGGGGCCGCAGCCGGCGTGACGGGGGAGGCCGTGCCTCCAGGCTGGGCGGTGGGACGCAGCGAGGTGGTGGTGGGCGCGGGTCGATCCTGCTGGGCGGACGCGGTGCGTGCACCACGGCCGTCGGAACCGCGATCGGCGGTGCCGTCGCGCCGGTCGACCTGGTCGGCGTTCCAGTCCTGCTGGCGCGCGATGAGCTCGGCATCGGGGTCCGGGGAGTCGAACTTCCACCGCTCGAGGTCGGACTTGAACAGCTTGCGAGCGCGGTTCGGGCGGGCCTGCCACTCGAGCATGCGGTCCTGGAGTTCACCGAGGGACTGGCCGGCCTGCGAGGTGAACGTCGACGAGTTCTTCTTGATGTCGGCGATCTCGTGCTGTGCCCAGTCGGCGGCGAGCGGTGCGCCGCTGACGGGGAGCATCCGGAGCCGGAGGTCCGCATCCTCGGCGAGGTGGTCGGCGTATGCACGCTCGTCGTGTCCGAGCGACCCCCAGCGCGCGGCCTTGCGCGCCGCGGAGACGACGGCCGCGACCGCGGCGTACCGGCTCTCGCGCTCGTGCAGCGACACGACCCGCTTGGTCGCCCCTCGGCCGATCAGCGCGGCGATGACGCCGGCCACGACGATGGCGACGAAGGGGATGATCACTCCGGACAGCACCCGCCACCCGTTGTCGGACGACGTCCAGTCGGTCAGCTCGTTCCACCAGTCCATGCGCGAACCCTACTCACGGAACGGTCAGGCTCCGGGGAGGCCGGACGGCGTTCCGCCCGACCCGCGACAGCGCGGTCATCCCCAGCGCAGGCAGTCGACGGCGTCGTCCGCGGACCAGACGTTGGGCAGCTCGACGAAGCGGCGTTCCGTCGCCACGTAGCGGCGCGCGCGGTATGCGGTGCCGCCGGCGACGTCGAGCCGGTCCACGTAGCCGACGATCTCGCCGTTGGCGCGGGTGACCCGGCTGAGGTCGTCCCGCACGTCGAGCACCCGGAGGTCCCCACGACTCCGCGCGACCGGCGTCGTGCGGAGTCGGAACACGGGTTCGGTGGTGCGCTGCACGGGAGCCTCCAGGTGGTCGTCGTTCGTGGTCTGCTCCGACGGTACGGGCGACCACCGACACGCCGGGCCCCGGGCGGACAGCTGGGGAACAGTGCGGCCGCGCCTGCTGTTGTGGAGGAAGTACACCCCGGTACCGGCTCCGCTCGGAGCCCAGGAAGGTAGGTTGACCCCCATGACGACGTTCGTGCTCGCAGGTGGATGTTTCTGGTGTCTCGACGCCGTGTACCGCACGCTCCAGGGTGTGCAGGACGTGGTGTCCGGGTACGTCGGCGGCGCGACGGAGAACCCGTCGTACGAGGCCGTGTGCACCGGAGCCACCGGCCACGCCGAGGCGGTCGCGGTGACCTTCGACGAGTCGGTCATCCCGGCCGAGGTCATCCTCGACGTCTTCTTCACGCTCCACGACCCGCGCCAGCTCAACCGCCAGGGTGCCGACGTCGGCACACAGTACCGCTCCGCGATGTTCCCCGCGGACGACGAGCAGCGTGCCCTGTTCGAGCGGGCGATCGAGCGCGCATCGGACATCTGGGACGGCGGCATCGTGACGACGATCGAGCCGCTGGGTACCTTCTACCGTGCGGAGGAGTACCACCAGGACTTCTTCGCGAAGAACCCCGGTCAGGGCTACTGCATGGCGGTGGCGCTGCCCAAGGTGAACAAGGTGCGCAAGGCCTACAGTCAGTACATCCTGGCGTCCTGAGGCACGGGCGTCGGGGCCACGAGGAGGTGGTCGAACGATGATGGACAACACCGGGACCTGGGTGGCGGTCGGACCGGCCGGCGCGGTGGGCAGCATCCACCGCGCGGCGGACGGCTTCCACGTCGAGCTCTACGGACGATCCGGTCCGGGCGGCGGGACGTACCCGTCCCTCGCCTCCGCGAAGGGTGCGGTCCACGCGGCCCTCGGCCCGCTCGCGGAGCGGCCCGAGTTCCGGGCGCACTGACCGCGAACGGTCCGTCGTCGCGGACCACCGGCCTGGAGGCGCGGGGGACTTCTCCTCCACAGGTCACCTCCGAAGACTGACCAGTCACAGATCGAGCCCCGGGGCGCTTCCGCGCCTCGGGGCTCGATCACGATCGACGCATGAACGACACCATCACGGTCTGCGGGATCATCGCCACCGAACCCCGCCACCTCGTCACCGACACCGGCATCGCCATCACGAGCATGCGACTGGCCTCTCCGTCCCGCCGATGGGACCGGTCCACCTCGACCTGGACCAACGGTGCGACCAACTGGTTCACCGTGACCGCGTTCCGGTCGCTCGCCGCCAACGTGTACAAGTCCTTGAAGAAGGGCGACCGCGTCGTCGTCACCGGTCGGGTGCGGATCCGCACGTGGGAGCGGGACGGGCGCGGCGGCACCTCGGTGGAGATCGACGCCGAGGGCATCGGCCACGACCTCGCGTGGGGCATCAGCAACTGGATCCGCGTCCCGCGGCACGCGAGCGAGACCACCGCCGCCCCCGGCACGTCGCCGACCGTCGACCCGACCACGGGCGAGGTGCACGGCCACGACGAGGCAGGTGCCGTCGACGGCGCCGAGGCCGACGGCGGACCCGCCCACCGTGAGGACCTGCCCGACCCGGCCGAGGCGGCGGAACACACCGCGGTCGCGCTCGACGGGGAGTTCGCGCCGCCGTCCGCACCGCCCGGCGGCGAGGACCCCGACGACGCCGGGTACCCCGACGGTGGTCTCGGAGCAGCGCCCGGCGTCGACCACCTCACCGGACGTCCGGCGGCCTGATCGGGCGCCGACCCCTCCGGCACCGATCACGCAACCGAGGCCGCTCGCCCGGACCCCGGCCGCCCGGACCCCGGTCGCCCGGCCGCACCCGATCATGGGGGGCGGTCCGGGGGGACCGGGGTGCACGGCCGCGCCCGATCCGGCTGGGCGGTCCGGGCGGCCGGCGGGTCCCGCCACCCGCGAGGCCGCAGTGCTCACGGCGGCCCGGGTCGGGGAGGGCTCGGTGCTCCGCCGGTCGGATCGCGGCACGGGTCCCCGGAGACGCGCCCGATCAGTAGACTGACTCCGATATGGCTGAGTACATCTACCAGATGGTCCGCGCCCGCAAGTCGGTCGGCGACAAGCTGATCCTCGACGACGTCACGATGTCGTTCCTCCCCGGCGCCAAGATCGGCGTCGTCGGGCCGAACGGTGCGGGCAAGTCGACGATCCTCAAGATCATGGCGGGTCTCGACCAGCCGTCCAACGGCGAGGCGAAGCTCTCGCCGGGCTTCACCGTCGGCATCCTCATGCAGGAGCCCGAGCTCGACGAGTCGAAGACCGTCCTCGAGAACGTGCAGGAGGGCGTCGGCGAGATCCACGGCAAGATCACGCGCTTCAACGAGATCTCCGCGCTGATGGCCGAGCCGGACGCCGACTTCGACTCGCTCCTCGCCGAGATGGGCACGCTGCAGGAGGAGATCGACGCGGCTGACGCGTGGGACCTCGACTCGCAGCTCGAGCAGGCGATGGCCGCGCTCCAGTGCCCCCCGGGGGACGAGCTCGTGACCCACCTCTCCGGTGGTGAGAAGCGCCGCGTCGCGCTCTGCAAGCTCCTGCTGCAGAAGCCCGACCTGCTGCTCCTCGACGAGCCCACCAACCACCTCGACGCCGAGTCCGTGCTCTGGCTCGAGCAGCACCTGCAGCAGTACCACGGTGCCGTCCTGGCCGTGACCCACGACCGGTACTTCCTGGACCACGTCGCCCAGTGGATCGCCGAGGTCGACCGCGGCCGTCTCTACCCGTACGAGGGCAACTACTCGACCTACCTCGAGAAGAAGCGTGCCCGTCTCGAGGTCCAGGGCAAGAAGGACGCCAAGCTCGCGAAGCGCCTGTCCTCCGAGCTCGACTGGGTCCGCAGCAACACCAAGGGCCGTCAGGCGAAGTCGAAGGCCCGTCTCGCCCGCTACGAGGAGATGGTGACGGAGGCCGAGCGCACCCGGAAGCTCGACTTCGAGGAGATCGTCATCCCGGTGGGCCCGCGTCTGGGCTCGCAGGTCATCGACGCCGAGAAGCTCCACAAGCAGTTCGGCGACCGCGTCATCATCAGCGACCTGTCCTTCACGCTGCCCCGCAACGGCATCGTCGGCGTCATCGGCCCGAACGGTGTCGGCAAGACGACGCTGTTCAAGACGATCGTCGGCCTCGAGCCCCTCGACGGCGGCACGCTGAAGATCGGCGAGACGGTCGACATCTCCTACGTCGACCAGAGCCGTGGCGGCATCGACCCGAACAAGAACCTGTGGGAGGTCGTGTCCGACGGCCTCGACTACATCCAGGTCGGCAAGACCGAGATCCCGTCGCGTGCCTACGTCTCGCAGTTCGGGTTCAAGGGCCCGGACCAGCAGAAGCGCGCCGGCATCCTCTCCGGTGGTGAGCGCAACCGCCTGAACCTCGCGCTGACGCTCAAGCAGGGCGGCAACCTGCTGCTCCTCGACGAGCCGACGAACGACCTGGACGTCGAGACCCTCGGCAGCCTCGAGAACGCACTCCTCGAGTACCCCGGGTGCGCCGTCGTGATCACCCACGACCGGTGGTTCCTCGACCGCATCGCGACGCACATCCTCGCGTGGGAGGGCCTGAACGAGGACGGTACGCCGAACTGGTACTGGTTCGAGGGCAACTTCGAGGCCTACGAGGAGAACAAGATCGAGCGCCTCGGTGCCGATGCGGCGAAGCCCGGCCGCGCAACGTACCGCAAGCTCACGCGCGACTGACCCGTGGCGAGGCTGCACGTCCCGGTCCGTCTGCGCTGGAGTGACATCGACGCGTACGGCCACGTGAACAACTCCGCGATGCTGCGTCTCCTCGAGGAGGCGCGCATCGCGGGGTTCTGGGGGCACGAACCGTCCGAGGCCGACGGGTCGGGCGAGCTGCCGGATCCGATCATCGACGGCCGCCCGGGTTCCGGGACGATGACGGTGATCGCGGCCCAGCGCCTCGAGTACCTCGCGTCGATCCCGTACCTGCGTCGACCGCTCGACGTGCACCTCTGGATCGGCCGCATCGGTGGTGCGAGCCTCGATGTGTCCTACGAGGTCTGGTCGCCCGCCGGCGTCGAGCCGGCCGTGCTGTACACCCGGGCCACCACGGCTCTGGTCATGGTGGACGCCGAGACGAACCGGCCGCGACGTCTCACCGACGCCGAGCGTGCCGCGTGCGAGCAGTACGCCGAGCCTCCGGTCGAGTTCGCTCGCCCGTAGGTCGCCGCCCGCCGCTCCCGGTCCGGCTTCGGCCCGCCGCAGGCTTCGCGGCCGAGCGCCCGGTCGGCTCCGCACAACGGAAAGCACCTCGCGCCACGGAACGCCGTGGCGCGAGGTGCTTTCCGTTGTGCGCGAGCACGCCGCACCGCGCTATCACGCGCCGGCACCGCGGGCCGGCGCCCACGCGCCCCCGCCGCTCACCGCGGCACGCGCATCATGCCCTCCTGGGCCACCGACGCGAGCAGGCGCCCGTCCCGCGCGAACATCCGTCCGAACGCGAGCCCCCGCCCGCCCTGCGCGCTCGGTGACTCCTGCGCGTACAGCACCCACTCGTCCGCGCGGGCGTCCCGGTGCCACCACATCGCGTGGTCGAGGCTCGCGAGCTTGACGCCCGGCGTGCCCCAGGCCATCCCGTGCCGCCGCATGATCGGCTCGAGCAGGGACAGGTCGCTCGCGTACCCGAGGACCGCGCGGTGCAGCGCCGGCTCGTCTGGCAGCGCACCCTGCACCCGGAACCACACGGCCTGGTGCGCCACGTGCTCGCCCTGCACGTCGACGAACACCGGACCCTCGACGTGCCGCAGGTCGATCGACCGCTCCGCCCACGCCTGCGCGACCGGGTCGTCGATCGGCGCGAGGATCGACGCCGCCGACGGCAGGGTCTCGGGATCGGGGATGTCGACCGGGAACGGGTCCTGGTGCTCGACGCCCTCGTCGGGGCGCTGGAACGACGCGATCATCGAGAAGATCGGCACCCCGCGCTGGTACGCCTGCACGCGTCGTGTGGCGAACGAGCGGCCGTCGTGGATGGTCTCCACGCCGAAGGTGATCGGCACGTCGGTGTCGCCGGGGCGCAGGAAGTACCCGTGCATCGAGTGGATGTCCCGACCCTCGATGGTGTGCTGCGCGGCGACGATGCACTGCGCCAGGACCTGTCCGCCGAAGACCCGGCCGCCGGGCGACCAGTGGCTCGCCCCGGTGAGGATCGTCTCGCCCGTGCTGGCCCCGGTGTCCTGGAGTCGGAGGGTGCTGAGGAAGTCGGGTTCGCCGCGCATCCCCGCAGTCTACGAACGTCGCCCCGGTAGGATCGGCGGTGACATGGGCACCTCGTTCACGCTTCCCGACGCCGCCTCGCTCGGCGACCTCCGCACCTACCTCGGACGGGCTGCCCGCATCGAGGACGGATCCGTCCGGCTCGTCGCCGACTCCGGTGTCCTCGCGGTCTACACGGCGATCCTCTACCCGCTCGGCCTCCTCGACGAGCTGCCGACGGTGCTGGGGCTCCGCACGTTCTCCCTCGCCGGCACGGCCAGCATCGACGCGGTGGTCCCGCTCGCCTCGCTGCAGGAGCGCTTGCGCCTGCTGGGCGAGCAGCACGAGGCCGACCGGGCCGAAGGGGCCGACCCGACCCGCGCGACCCCGGTCGAGGTGGAACTGCCGCACGAGGTGCACACCGTGACCTGGGCGGCGATCTCCCCGCCCCGTGGCGGCTGGGTGCCGCTGCCCGACGTCTCCCCGGAGCTCCTCCGCCGGGCCGCCCGTGACGGCATCGCCGAGGTGGCCGACGCGGTCCCCTCGAACGCGGGCGAGGCGATCGTCCGCCGCATCCGTTCCGAGGTCTGGGGCCGTCCGGTCCCCGGCATCGAGCACGTCCCGGCCGGTGCCGGGTTCGCGGGGGAGAGCCTCGGCTTCCTCGGGCACGACCCCGTCCGGCTGTTCGAGACCGGCCCGTGGAGCCGCCTCACGACCTCCCGCGGCCACGTGCTCGTGAAGCGTCGCGCCTGGTCCCTGAGCGTCTGAGCTCCTCCGTCCACCGCGCCCCAGGGCTGCCGTGGTTGGGTGTCGCCATGCACGTCTTCCTCACCGGCGCCTCCGGCTACATCGGCTCCTCCGTCCTGCGCGCGCTCGTCGCACACGAGCACGAGGTCACCGCCCTCGTCCGGTCCGACCAGAAGGCGCAGGCCGTCCGCGACGCCGGCGGCCGCGCCCTCGTGGGCGACGTGACGGACACCGACGTCGTGCGGCGGCTCGCGCACGAGGCCGACGCCGTCGTGCACACCGCGTCGGCGTCCGGGGTCGACCCCGACTTCACCGCGACCGTCCTCGAGGCGCTCGCGGGCACGCCGAAGCCGTTCGTGCACACGGGCGGCATCTTCACGTTCGGCGCATCGACGACGATCACCGAGGAGTCCCCGGTGGCCCCGCCCGCCCTGACCGCGTGGCGTGCGCCCATCGAGGCGGCGGTCCGCGCGAGCGAGGTACGCACCACGATCGTCGCGCCGGGCATCGTCTACGGCCGGGGCGCGGGCATCCCGGCGATGTTCGTCGGCGACGGCGAGCACGAGGTGCGGCTGGTCGGCGACGGCTCGCAGCGCTGGACGACGGTGCACATCGACGACCTCGGCGAGCTGTACGTGCTCGCCGTCCACCGCGCGGAGCAGGACGGGTACGTCGTCGCGGCGTCCGGCGACAACCCGACCGTGCGCGAGATCGCCGAGGCGGGCGCGCACGGCTCGCCGGTCGTCGCGGAGGACGTCGACGCGTCGCGGGCGCGGCTCGGGGCCGACTTCGCGGACGCGCTGCTGCTGCACCAGGAGGCCACCGGGGAGCACGCGCGCTCCGCCTACGGCTGGCACCCCACGCGGCCTGCGCTGGTGGACGACCTGACCGACGGCTCCTACGTGCGCTGAGCGGGTCCCTCGCGACCGCGACGAGACGACGGACGGGAGGCGCGGTGCGGGCCCGCACCGCGCCTCCCGTCCGTCACCGCTCGCGTCGACGACGTGAGCCGGTCGACCCGTCGGATCGCCCGACACCGGCCCGCAGGTCAGTCGAACGTGTTCGTCATGGCGTGGGCGGCTCGCTCCAGGTAGTCCCACAGCTCGGCCTCGTCGAGCGGCGCGAGGTCGAGCGACCCGACGGCGTCGTGCATGTGGAGCAGCCAGCGCTCGCGGGCCTCGGGCGTGATGCGGAACGGGTTGTGCCGCATCCGGAGCCGCGGGTGTCCGCGTTCCTCGCTGTACGTGCCGGGGCCGCCCCAGTACTGCTGCAGGAAGGCCGACAGACGCCAGATCGCGCCCTCGAGGTCGTCGGCCGGGTACATCGGCCAGATCACGTCGTCGCGCTGGACGCCCTCGTAGAAGCGCCGGACGAGCCGGTCGAACGTCGGAGCGCCCCCGATCCGCTCGTACAGCGAGCCCGTCGCCGACGCCCCGTGCTCCCCGACCCGCAGCGTGATCGGCTGCGCGGGGCCCCCGCCCGCCACGGGCAGGGCGCCGCCGGGGCCGCCGCCAGCCAGGGGCAGGCCGCCGGTTCCTCCGGTCGGGGGCGCGGGCTCGCTCACTGGTGGTCCTTCCCGGCGTCCGGCTCGTCGGTGCGGATCGCGCGTCCGAACAGGTTGCCACGCCTGCCGCGGGACTTCGTCGGCGCGGGCGTCGGCTGGGTCCGGACGGTGCGGAGCCCGTTTATCGAGGTGGCGTTCTCCCAGCCCTCGGGCATGATCATCGCCATCGCAGGGAGCGTCACCCCGAGCTCGTCCACCGAGCGCTTGAGCCGGACACGCAGCTCGCGGCCGACGACGTCGAGCTCGGACGCGCGGGTCTTGACGACGAGCCGGAAGACCATGCCCGCGTCGCTGACCGACTGCAGGCCCCAGATCTCCGGCTTCTCGACGATGCGCTGGCGCCAGCGCGGCTCCTGCGACATCCGGACCGCGGCGGCGAGCAGGGCGTCCTGCACGGCGTCGATGTCGGTGTCGTACGGGACGGTGATGTCCACGAGCACGCGGGACCAGCCCTGCGACAGGTTGCCGACGCGCAGGATCTGCCCGTTCGGGACGAACCACAGGATGCCGTTCACGTCGCGGATCTGCATGACCCGGAGGCCGACGTTCTCGACCACACCGGTGGCGGGGCCGGTGTCGACGACGTCGCCCACACCGGCCTGGTCCTCGAGGATCATGAAGACGCCGGACAGCAGGTCCTTCACGATGCTCTGCGCACCGACCGCGAGGCCCGCCGCGATGAGGGACGCACCACCGACGATGCCGACCGCGGCGTTCGGCAGCACGAGCGGGATGATGATCGCGAGCGCGATGAGCACGACGATGACGGTCGCCAGGTTCTCGAGCACGCTGCCGAGCGTGCGGGTGCGCTGCACGACGCGGGCGGTCTGCACGGGGGAGGCGACGAGGGCCTGGGTGTCGTCGACGTTCTGCCGACGCTTCGCCCCGCTCACCACCCGCGCCACGACGCCCTTGATCGTGTGGCGCAGGAGGAGCCGGACGACGACCGCCGCGAGCAGGGTGATGACGATCACGATCGGCACGTGCCAGGTGTCGACGAACTGGGTGAAGGTGTTCGACATCCACTTGGGGACGTCGTCGGTCGAGGTCGCAGCCAGGTTCATGATCCGATCGATGCTAGAGGGCGGGGCCTCGGCGACCCCTGAGGATCACCGAGGCCCCGCCCGTGCGTGGTCGTCCGACGCAGGTCAGGCGTCGGCCGCCTGGACGCGCAGCGCGCGCTCGGTGCCGGCCAGGTTCTCCGTCACGATGCGGCGGAGCGCCGGGGTCTCCGGGTGCGCCTCGAGCCAGGCCGTCGCGGCGTCGCGGAGCTCGACCGAGGCGAGCGGTGCCGGGTACAGCCCGGTGACGATCGTGTCGGCCATGTGGTAGCTGCGCTCGGCCCAGATGCGGGTGAGCACGTCGAAGTACTTCGCCACCAGCCCCTCGAGCACCACCGGGCTGTTCGTGTGCTGGAAGCCCATCGTCGTCTGGCGCACGATGGCGTTGGGCAGCTCGTCGGAGTCGACCAGCGAGGAGAACGCCGCGAGCTTGCCCTCGGCGGTGGGGATCGTCGCACGGGCGCGTGCGGCGGCCTGTTCACCCGACGCGGTCTTGTCGGCGGCCAGCTCGGCGTCGACCTCGGCGTCGCCGGCAGCACCCGCGAGGACCAGGCCCTCGAGCAGCTCCCAGCGCAGGTCGGTGTCGATCTCGAGGCCCGGCAGCGTGACCGACCCGTCGCGGAGGCCCTGCAGGGTCGCGACGTGCTCCGGCGTGGACGCGATCTGCGCGAAGAACTTCACGAACTGGAACTGCGCGTCGGAGCCGGACTCGGCCGAGGACGCCAGCTGCCAGAGCGTGTCGCCCACCGTGCGGACCGTGGCGTCGACCTTCTCCGGCGCCACGTAGTTGCGGGCGGTCAGCAGCAGCTGCGAGAGCGTGGTGCGGATCGTCGTCGACTCGGTCTCGGTCGCGATGTTGCCGAGCACGAGCCGGACGTAGTCGCTCGCGGCGGACTCGGCGTCGCGGGTGGCGTCCCACATCGCACCCCACACGATCGAGCGGGCGAGCGGGTTCGCGATCGCCGCGAGGTGCTCGATCGCGGTGCGGCGGGACTGCTCGTCGAGCCGGATCTTGGCGTACGCCAGGTCGTCGTCGTTGAGGAGCACGAGGTCGCCGCGGTGCACGCCGACGAGCTCGGGGACCTCGGTACGGGCGCCGTCGACGTCGATCTCGACGCGGTGCGCGCGCTCGAGCTTGCCGCCGGCGGACGCGGCGTCGGCACCGAACGGAGCCGTGGCGTCCTGCGTGACGGCGTAGACGCCGATCGCCAGGCGGTGCGGACGGAGCGTCGGGTGGTCGGCCGGGGCCTCCTGCAGCACGGCGAAGGACGTGATGACGCCGTCCTCGTCGACCTCGATCTCGGGGCGCAGGGTGTTCACGCCCGCCGTCTCGAGCCAGAGCTTCGACCACTCGGACAGGTCGCGGCCACTGGTGGCCTCGAGCTCGACGAGCAGGTCGCGGAGCTCGGTGTTCCCGTGGTGGTGCTTCTTGAAGTACGCCGAGACGCCGGCGAAGAAGGCGTCGATGCCGACCCACGCGACGAGCTGCTTGAGGACCGAGCCGCCCTTCGCGTACGTGATGCCGTCGAAGTTGACCTGGACGTCCTCGAGGTCGTTGATCGTCGCGACGATCGGGTGCGTCGAGGGGAGCTGGTCCTGGCGGTAGGCCCAGGACTTCTCCATCGCCTGGAACGTGGTCCACGCTTCGGTCCACTCGGTGGCCTCGGCGGTCGCGATGGTCGACGCCCACTCGGCGAACGACTCGTTGAGCCACAGGTCGTTCCACCACTTCATGGTGACGAGGTCGCCGAACCACATGTGCGCGAGCTCGTGCAGGATCGTGACGACCCGGCGCTCCTTGATCGCGTCGGTGACCTTCGACCGGAACACGTAGGTCTCGGTGAAGGTGACCGCGCCGGCGTTCTCCATCGCACCGGCGTTGAACTCCGGCACGAACAGCTGGTCGTACTTCTCGAAGGGGTAGGCGACGTCGAACTTCTCCTCGAAGTACGCGAAGCCCTTCTTCGTGGTCTCGAACACGTACTCGGGGTCGAGGTACTCGGCGAGCGAGCGGCGCGCGAAGACACCGAGCGGGATCGTCCGGCCGTCACGGCTCGTCAGCTCGTCGCGCACGACCTCGTACGGGCCGGCGACGAGCGCGGTGATGTAGCTCGAGATGCGGGCCGTCGGCGGGAACGCCCACGTGGCGACCTCGCCGTCGACGTGCGGCTCGGGCGTCGGCGCGTTCGAGACGACCTGCCAGCGGGCCGGTGCGGTCACGGTGAAGGTGAACTCGGCCTTGAGGTCGGGCTGCTCGAACACCGCGAACATGCGGCGGGAGTCCGGGACCTCGAACTGCGAGTACAGGTAGACCTCGTCGTCGACGGGGTCGACGAAGCGGTGCAGGCCCTCGCCCGTGTTCGTGTAGAGCGCGTCGGCGACGACGACCAGCTCGTTCTGCTCCTGCAGGTCGGCGAGCTGGATCCGGACGCCGTCGTTCACCGCGGCCACGTCGAGCGCGGTGCCGTTCAGGGTGACCGAGTGCACGGTCTTCGTGATCGCGTCGATGAACGTCGACGCGCCGGGCGTCGCGGTGAACCGGACACGCGTGGTGCTGCCGAAGCTCTCGGCGCCGCGGGTCAGGTCCAGCTCGACGTCGTACGTCTGCACGTCGACGATCGCGGCACGTTCCTGGGCTTCGGTTCTGGTGAGGTTCTCTCCGGGCACGGACGCTCCAACTTCGCTGGCGGCGCGGACGATCGATGTCCGCGGTGTGGGGAGTCCCGGCACGGCGTCGTGCGCCGTCGGGACGATGGGATCAGCCTAGCGAGCGCGCGTACGCTCGCATCGTGACCGAGACGACTGTGGACAACACCGAGACGACCCCGACCGCCGTGGAGTTCTGGTTCGACCCGAACTGCCCCTGGGCCTGGATGACGAGCCGCTGGGTCGGCGAGGTCGCCCGCCACCGGGACCTCGACGTGACGTGGAAGGTGATGAGCCTGTTCGTCCTCAACGAGGACCAGGACATCCCGGACGAGTACCGCGAGCGGATCGTGAAGGGGCAGCTCTACCCGCGCATCGTCACCGCCGCGAAGCTCCGTCACGGCCAGGAGGTCGTGAAGCCGCTGTACGACGCGCTCGGCGAGCACGTCCACCACCGCCAGGAGTCCGACCCCGAGCAGGTCGTGCCCGCGGTGCTCCGCGAGCTCGACCTCGAGGCGGACCTGCTCGAGTACGCCTGGACCGACGAGGTCGACCAGGCCGTGCGCGCGAGCCACCAGGACGGCATCGACCGGGTCGGCCAGGACGTCGGCACCCCGGTGATCGCGGTCGAGGGCACCGCCTTCTTCGGTCCGGTCATCTCGCCGGCACCGAAGGGCCAGGAGGCGCTCGACCTCTGGGACGGCGTCGTCGCGGTCGCGAAGGTCCCAGGATTCTTCGAGCTGAAGCGCTCCCGCACGGTCGGCCCGGTCTTCGACACGGTCGAGCAGCCCGCCGGCTGACCGGCGCGACCCACGGACGGACGGGAGGCGCGGTGCGGACCGGCACCGCGCCTCCCGTCCGTCCGTGGTGGCGTCGCGACCCGCGCGCGCGTCGCGGGGGCGCGCCGCGGTCCGTCAGTCCAGCTGCAGCCGCATCAGGGTGAGGTCGAGCCACCGGTCGAACTTGCGGCCGACCTCGGGGACCACGGCGACCGTCGCGAAGCCGAGCCGTTCGTGGAGCGCGATCGAGCCGGTGTTCGTGCTGCAGATCCCCGCCACCATGACGTGGCGGTCCTCGTTCCGAGCGCGGGCCACGAGCGCGGCCATGAGCGTGGAGGCGACGCCCCGGCCGCGGAGGTCCTCGACGACGTAGACGCTGTGCTCGACGGTGTGCCGGTAGCCCGGGTGCGGCCGCCACTGCGAGTACGTGGCGTAGCCGGCGACGCGGCCGTCGACCTCGGCGACGAGCACGGGCCACCCGTCGCCCTGCCGCTCGGCGAGCCAGCCGTCGAACCACGCGCGCGGGTGCGGGACGTCCTGCCAGATCGCCGTCGAGTGCAGCACGGCGTCGACGTGCAGCGCGTGGACGACGTCGAGGTCGGCCGGGGTGCAGTCGCGGACCAGGGCCGGGGCTGCTCCGTCCGTCGCATATGCTGTCGTCATGTCTCAGATCGTAGACGACTCGGCGGCGACCACGGAACCCGCCGACGTGTCCGAGAACGCCGACGACGCCGCCCAGCGCCACCTGGGGGAGCGGTTGCAGCGCCTCCGGACCGAGCGGCGGTGGAGCCTCACGGAGCTCGCCGAGGAGTCGGGCGTCTCGCGGGCGATGATCAACCGCGTCGAACGCGGGGTGTCGAGCCCGACGGCGACGATCCTCGGGCGGTTGTCCGGCGCGTTCGGGCTCACCGTCTCCCAGCTCCTCGACGAGTCCCTCGAGCACGACGTCCCACGCACGGCCGACCCCGACGCCGCGCGGGGTGTGCAGCGCGGGGCGACCGCGGACTCGTGGACCGACCCGGAGACCGGGTACCGCCGCCGCCCGGTGTCGAGCGCCGCCTTCCCCGCGGACGTCACCGAGGTCCGCCTGCCCGCCGGCCGCGAGGTCGCGTACCCGGCGAGCGCCTACGCCTTCCTGCGGCACTGCATCTGGGTCGTCGACGGGGTGCTCGAGGTCGTCGCGGGCGGTGACGTCACCCGGTTGGCGGCCGGCGACCGCATCGAGCTCGGCGACCCGGCCGACGTCGTGTACCGCAACCCCGGTGACGAGCCGGTCCGGTACGTCGTGGTGGTGGTCCGCGCGGCGTAGCGGCACCGTCGGCACCGGCGGAGCGGCGGCCCGTCGGGCGGTCCGTCGGGCGGCGGAGCTGGCCGCGACGCGGGAATATGATCGGGGCATGCGCATCCACCTCGGAACGGACCACGCCGGCCTCGAGTTCACCAAGACCCTCGCCCAGCACCTCACCGAGGCCGGACACGAGGTCGTCGACCACGGTCCCACCGAGTACGACGCGCTCGACGACTACCCCTCGTTCTGCATCAACGCCGCGCACGCGGTCGTGCAGGACCAGCGCGCGGGCGTCCCGGCGCTCGGCGTCGTGTTCGGCGGCTCCGGCAACGGCGAGCAGATCGCGGCGAACAAGGTCGCGGGCATCCGGGCGGCGCTGGTGTGGAACGAGTCCACCGCGCTCCTGGCCCGGCAGCACAACGACGCGAACGTCATCTCGATCGGCGCCCGCCAGCACACCGAGGACGAGGCGATGCGCTTCGTCGACCTGTTCGTCGCCGAGCCCTTCTCCGGCGAGGAGCGCCACGCCCGCCGCATCGCCCAGCTGGCCGAGTACGAGACGACGGGGCACATCGCCGGTCGGCAGATCGACGAGTAGGCCGGGTAGACAGGACCGATGCCCGAGGGTCACTCCGTCCACCGCATCGCGAACCAGTTCGACCGGCACTTCGTCGGCAAGCGCTGCGAGGTCTCCAGTCCACAGGGGCGGTTCGCCGCCGGTGCCGCGCAGCTCGACGGCAAGCGCATGGTCGCTGCGCGTGCCGTGGCGAAGCAGCTGTTCCTCGAGTTCGAGGACGACCTGTTCCTGCGCGTGCACCTCGGGTTGTACGGGGCGTGGGACTTCGCGGGTGTGATCTCCTCCGCCGAGGCGCTGTCCGAGGACGGTGACGGCGAGGAGTCCCTGTCGTCGATCGGTGCGCCGCGGCTCGCGCGCTACCGGATGGCCGAGCAGGAGAAGGTCGAGGACCCGATCGAGTCCTTCCCGCCGGACCCCGTCGGACAGGTGCGCGTGCGGCTCCTCACCGAGGACACCGTCGCCGACCTGCGCGGACCGACCGCGTGCGTGGTCGAGGACCCGGCGGGCGTGCAGCGGGCGCTCGACAAGCTCGGCCCGGACCCGATCAACGACGACGGACCCGAGGCCGAGCGCACCTTCGTCGAGAACGTCCGGAAGCGGAACGTCGCGATCGGGCAGCTGCTCATGGACCAGTCGGTCGTCGCCGGCATCGGGAACATCTACCGCGCCGAGCTGTTGTTCCGGCAGCGCATCGACCCGTACAAGCCGGGCAAGAAGATCACCGTGAAGCAGGCGAAGGCGCTCTGGCAGGACTGGTCGACGCTCCTGCACGCGGGCGTCCGCGACGGGCTGATGCTCACGATGGACGACCTGTCGCCGGCCGACCACGCCAAGGCGGTCCGCTCCCGCAAGGACCGGCACTGGGTGTACCACCGCCAGGGCGAACCCTGCCGGGTGTGCGGTACCGAGATCCGGATGGCGGACATGGCCGGACGCAAGCTCTACTGGTGCCCGAAGGACCAGAAGTAGCGCCCGCTACCGGTCGAGGTACGTCCAGCGCCCGGCGACCGCGGTGCCGAGCACGCGCATCGTGCGGAGCGTCGCCGACGATGCACCGAGCGGGTCGGTCGGCACGAGCACGAGGTCCGCGACGTCACCGACGGCGACGCTCACGCGGCCGTCCGTCGACCCGCGCCACGCGGCGAGTGGCGACATCCGCTGCTCGGGGTGCCACGGCTCGCGGCCGTCCCGGTCCCGTCCGACCGCGGCCGCCATCGCGATCCACGGGTCGAGCGGTGCGACGGGCGCGTCCGAGCCGAGCCGCATGCGCGCGCCGGCCCGCTCGAGCGCGGCGAACGGGAACGCGCGCCCGGTCCACCCGGCCCAGTACCGGTCGGCGACGTCACGGTCGTCCATGGCGTGCTCGGGCTGCACCGACGCGACGACGCCGAGCCGCGCGAACCGGTCGACGTCCTCGTCGAGGAGCAGCTGCGCGTGCTCGACGGTCCCGCGCGCACCGACGGTCTCGAAGGCGTCGAGTGCGAGGCTGACCGCCCGGTCGCCGATCGCGTGCACGGCCGGCAGGAGCCCGCCGTCGACGGCCCGGCGGAGCAGTGGGACGAGGTCCTCGGGCGCCCACGTGAGCAGTCCGGCGCCGTCGGCGGTCGCCGCGGTCCGGGTGCCGAGCGAGCCGTCGGTGATGACCTTGAACGGCCCCATCGTGAGCAGGCCCCGGGTGCCGGGCACGACGTCGCCGGTGCGCAGGCCCCGGGCGAGCAGGTCGTCGAGCTCGGCCGGGTAGACGCCCGACGCGACGCGGATGCCGTCCGTGCCGGCCGCGATCCGGCGTGCCCACCGGTCGAGTCCGAAGACCATCTCGAGGTCGACGACCGCGGTGACCCCGCGGGTCGTCGCCGCCTCGACCGCATCGGACACGGCGGCGTCGAGCACCGTGTCCGGCACGCGGGAGAGCGCGCCGGTCACGTCGAAGGCGTCCTGCTCGCGCAGGACGCCGTCCTCGCCGGCCGGCAGGGCCCGCCCGAGCACGGCGGCGAAGTGCGCGAGGGCGATCGCGTTGCACCAGACCGCGTGCAGGTCCGCGCTCACCACGACGACCGGGAGGCCCGGTGCGGCCTGGTCGAGCAGCGTGCGTCGGGCGGGGCGCGGCCAGGTCCCGTCGCGGTACCCGTGCCCGACGAGGACCGAGCCGTCGCGCACGCCGGTGGCCGCGACCGCGAGGCGGTCGGCGGCGGCCTCGGCGGTGGTGCAGTCCGCGACGTCGACGCGGCCGCGCACGAGGGCCCACTGGTCGAAGTGCACGTGGTGGTCCACCAGGCCGGGGCCGAGCCAGGCGCCGTCGGTCTCGACCACCTCGGTGTCGGTGCCCTCCGGCACGTCGACGGTCCCGGTGGGCGCGATCGCGGTGACCCGCCCGTCGACGACCAGGACGTCGGCGGGGGCGCCGGTGGTGCCCACGCGGCGGACGGTGCGGAGCAGGGTCGCGGTCACCGTGCCTCCCGTCCGTCCGCGCGCACACCGCGCACCCGGTCCATCTCGTCGGCGAGCGCCGGGGCGGCGTACGGGCCGTCGCCGCGCAGCGCCTCGACGATCCGGTCGACCACCTCGGGGGCCTTGTTCTGCGAGAGCTTGGCGCGGGCGTCGAAGCGGGTGACACGGATGCGGATGCCGACGGTGCCCTTCGCGATCCGGCGGGCGGTGTCGAGGTCGACGTCGAGGGAGGTCGGCTCCGGCATGACCTGCTCGAAGTGGTCGACCAGCTCGCCGAGCACCCGGAGGTTCTCGTCGTCGGACAGGACCTCCGGCGTGCCCCACAGGTGCGCGGTGACGTGGTTCCAGGTCGGCACGAACTGCTCCGGTGGGTACCAGGCGGGGGAGACGTAGCCGTGCGGGCCCTGGAACACGACGAGCACCTCGTGGCGACCGAGCTCGTGCGCGACCTCGTCGGGACGGCCGACGTGCGAGACGAGCACGATCGCGTCCGGGTCGTCGTCGGGGCCGGGTGTCTCGAGCAGCACCGGGTAGTGCGAGGCGACGACGCCCGCCTCGGTGGACGACACGATCGTCGCCCAGGGGTTCTCGGCCACGACGCGCTTGACCTCGGTGACGTCGGTCATCAGGAAGTGGGGTGTGTGCCGCATCCGACGAGCGTGGCACATGCCAGGCTGGTCGGTATGGAGAAGCGCGCCGCGTACGAGTCCGTCCTGCCCTACGTCCGCGAGTGGATCGGGTACAAGGTGTGGCAGCTCCGGCTCCCCGGGGTGCAGGTCGCCGTCGGGTTCGAGGGCGAGGAACTGTTCGCCGAGGCCTGGGGCTACGCCGACGTCGAGGCCGGCCGCCGCCTGACCACCACCGACCTGTTCCGGATCGCCTCGCACTCCAAGACCTTCACGGCGACCGCGCTGCTCCAGCTCGCCGACGCCGGACGGCTGCGGCTCGACGACACGGTCGGGTCCTTCGTGCCGGCCCTCGTCGACGCCGGCTCCCCGGTCGCGGACGCCACGGTCCGCGAGCTCATGGAGATGGGCGGCGGGGTGGTCCGTGACGGTGCCGACGGCGACCACTGGGCCCTCGCGCACCCCTTCCCGGACGCCGAGCAGCTCGTCGCACTCGTCGTCGAGGGTGGCGCGAAGGTGCCCGTCGGCTCCGCGTTCAACTACTCGAACCTCGGCTACGGCCTGCTCGGGCTCGTGGTCGAGGCCGTCACCGGTACCACGTACGCCGAGCACGTGCGCGCGGCGATCGTCGAGCCGCTGGGCTTGACCGGCACCGGACCGGAGTTCGACCCGGCCCGCGAGGACGAGTTCGTCGTCGGCTACACGGGCCTGCACACCGCCCGCACCCGGCAGCGGGTGCCGCACGTGACGACCGGGGCGCTCGCCGCGGCCACGGGGTTCCACGGGACCGCCTCGGACCTGGTGCGGTACTTCTCGGCGCACGTGCCCGGTCGCGGTGACCTGCTGTCCGACCACGCGAAGCGCCTGGCGCAGCGGAAGGCCTGGAGCGCCCTCGACACCGACCCCGCAGCGCGCGGGTACGGCGCCGGTTTCATCGTCGACCGGATCAACGGGCGCGAGGTCCGCGGGCACTCCGGTGGCTTCCCCGGCCAGATCACCCAGTCGGTGTTCGACCCGGCGTCGTCGCTCGTCGTCTCGGTGCTGACGAGCAGCGCGACCGGCCCCGCGGGGATGCTCGCGAACGGCATCGTGCACCTGCTCGACACCGCGGCCGACGAGCACCCGGCCGGCCCCGACCTGCCGGCGGACGTCGACACCTCCCGGTACACGGGACGCTTCACCACGTTCGAGGGCATCACCGACTTCGCCCGCGTCGGCGGCCGGCTGCTCGCGATCGACCCGACCCAGCCGGTGCCGACCGAGTCCCCGGTCCGGCTCGACGTCGTCGACGCGGACACCCTGCGGATGGCTGCCGGCAACCGCTTCGGCTCGATCGACGAGCTCGTCACGTTCACGCGCGACGAGTCCGGCGCGGTCGTCTCGGTGCGGGGCGACAGCGGCATGACCCACCGCCCGTGGTCCGTCCCCGAGGAGACCCCCGAGGTCGCCGCCGCCCTCGTCTGACCCGCGGCCGCCCGCCCCCGGACCGCGGCGGCGACGATGGGCTGTGGGCCGCGGCGGCGACGGCAGGACACGCGTCGTCCGTGACGATCCCGGTGCCAGATCCCCGGGGATCGCACACCGAGATCGTCACTGGCGCGATCGATCGTCACGGGCGCGATCGATCGTCATCCGGCAGGGGCAGGACCCACGGGTCCGGACGGTCGGTCCTCGGGGGCGTCACCCGCGCCAGCGCGCGCCGCATCGAGCTGGCCCTCGCGAAGCCGAACGCGGTCGCGACGGACTCCTCGTCGAGTCCGTCGTCCAGGGCACGACGGATGCGGAGCGAAAGGAACCACCGGCGCAGGGCGTCCGGGGTGCAACCGGTCGTGGCGCGGAACCGCCGCTCCGCCGTGCGACGGGATCCGCGCACCGTCGTCCTGAGCACGTCGGCGACCGAGCGTGCCGCGCTGCTGCCGGTGTCGGTGTCGGTGCCGGGGCCGGAACCGGTGCCACCGCAGGTCCCGGTGTCGGCGAACAGCGCGTCGATGCACCGCAGCAGGCCGTTGTCCGTCAGGTACGCCGGCGGTTCGTCGCGCAGGACCGCGATCACCACGGCGCGGGCGAGCGTGTCGCGCTGCGCCGCCGCCCAGCGCTGGCCGGTCAGCGCCTCGACGTGGGCGAGTGCCCGGACGACGTCCTCGGACAGTGCGTCGACCGGTCGGGTGCGCAGGGGGCGGGTGAGGTCGAGGGCCTCGTCGGCGAGCGGGCTGGCCCGGACGCTGCCGACGTGCACCCCGGTGGCGTGGAACGGGTCGAGCGGTGTGCCGTCCGGCGCGGGCAGGGGTCCGGGCGCCGTCCCCACCCTGACGCCGGTGCACACCGCGGCTCCGGCTGCGGCTCCGGCTCGGCTTCGGCTTCCGGTTCCGGTCCCGCTCCTCGCCCCGGTGCCGCTCGCGGGCACGAGCAGTGCGCTGCCGGGTCGCACCAGTTCGGCCCCGCCGTGCCACGCCACCCACACCGTCGTGTGCGTCGAGCTGGCGACCCACCGGAGGCCGTGCGACGGCGGGAGGTCGAGCGCCCAGTCGCCGTCGGCGCTGGACACCTCACGGTCGTACCGGACGTCGAGCCCGACGACGTCGAGCAGGGCGGCGAGTGCATCGGTCATGCACCGACCGTGGCACCGCGGCGCGCGACGGACACCGGGTCGGGAGCGGTCTGTGGAGGAACCGGGGGTGGGGACAACCCCACCACGAGTCCGGGAGGCGGCAGGATGGGGCTCGAGCCCGCGCTCCGCGAGGCTTGCACCATGACCGAAACCGACCGCCTCGACCAGGCCGAGACCGTCCCGCTGGACGACACCTCCGCCGCGTCCGACCAGGCACGCACCGTCCCGCTCGACGGCGCCGTGCCGCAGGGAGCCACGAAGCCCGTGCCCGAGCAGCCCGTGCCCGAGCAGCCCGTGCCCGAGCAGCGCGCGCCCGAGCAGCGCGTGCCCGAGCAGCCCGCGGCCGCACCGGCCGGGTGGTCGGAGACGCCCGCCGTGGGGTCGCTCGGTGGCCGAGGCGGATCGGGCACGACCGCGGGCGCGTTCTACCGGGACGCCTGGCGTCGCCTGCCGCGCGACTTCGGGTACATGGCGCTCACCGCCGTGCTGCTCTGCACGCTCTACGCGGCGTTCCCGGCGGCGCTCCTCGGCGGCGGGTTGCGCGACCTCTTCAACCCGTTCGTCCTGCTCATGTTCTTCATCGCGCTCTTCGTCGCGCGGTGGATCGGGCAGTTCGAGAAGGTCCGCATCGGCTGGGCCGACCCGCGGCCGATCCGCCCGGTCGACTGGACCCCGCGCTGGCAGCAGAACTGGTGGACGCGCACGGGCTCGGCGGTGGCCAACCCGCACTACTGGCTGTACCTGCTGCACGCGGTGGTCGTGTACCCGCTCGCGGCGCTCATCACGGTCGGCACCGGCGTGCTGTTGGCCGTCGGGTTCACCTGGCCGATCGCCGTCGGTGGGCTGTTCCTCGTGAACGACGTCCGGTCCGGTTACTCCGGGCCCACCGAGGCCAGCTTCGTCATCGGTGTCGCCCTCGCCGGACTGCTGTCGATGGCCGCCTCGGTCGTGCTGCTCCCGCTGTGGTCCCGCGGCTCCGTGCTCGCCCACTACTGGATCGACTTCGGCCTGCTCGGCGGGTTCCGCGCCGAGCAGCTCGAGCAGCGGGTCGCCGGACTGCAGGCCTCCCGTGCCGGCGCCGTGACGGCCGAGGGCCAGGCGCTCCGACAGATCGAGCGGGACCTGCACGACGGCCCCCAGCAGCGCCTGGTCCGGCTCCGCATGGACCTCGCGGCAGCCGAGCGCGCGATGGACCGCGACCCGGCGAAGGCGAAGCAGCTCATCGTCGAGGCGACCGAGCACGCCAAGGACGCCCTCGACGAGCTCCGCGCCCTGTCCCGCGGCTTCGCCCCGCCGATCCTGCTCGACCGCGGACTCGTCGCCGCCCTCGAGGCGCTCGTCGCCCGCACCCCGATCCCGGTCGGCCTCGACGTTCGCCTGCCCGAGGGACTCGAGCTCGGCACCGAGATCCAGCGCAACGTGTACTTCACCGTCAGCGAGCTCCTCACGAACACGACGAAGCACGCCGGCGCCTCGGCCGCGGGCGTCTACCTCGGGCTCATCGTCGACGCGTCCGGCGTCTGGTACCTCACGGTCAGCGTGACCGACGACGGTCGCGGGGGAGCGCGCCCGCAGCAGGGCCACGGCATCGAGGGGCTGATGGGACGCATGCGTGCCCTGGACGGCGAGCTCATCGTGAACAGCCCCGACGGCGGCCCGACCGAGGCCACCGCGCGGATCCCGCTCGGTGCCCTGAACGGCGTGCCCACCGCACGCGCCTGAGCCCGGGGAGCGACACCGCTCCCACTAGGCTGGTCGGCATGAGCGACGGCCCGGATGCAGCACGCATCCGGGCCGTCGTCGTCGACGACGCCGTCCTCCTGCGCGAGGGGCTGTCCCGCGTGCTCGACGAGGCCGGCATCGACGTCGTCGGGCAGTACGCAGACGCGGATTCCTTCCTCGCGACCCTGCCGCACGACGCCCCCGACGTGGTCGTGATGGACGTCCGGATGCCGCCGACCTTCACCGACGAGGGGGTCCGCGCCGCCGTGCAGACCCGCCGCACCGCCCCGGGCACGGGTGTCCTCCTGCTCTCCCAGTACGTCGAGGCCACCTACGCCGAGGAGGTCCTCGCAGCCGGCGCCACGGGCATCGGCTACCTGCTCAAGGACCGCGTCACCCGACTCGACGAGATCGACGACGCCGTCCGCCGCATCGCCGCCGGCGGCACCGTGCTCGACCCCGAGGTCGTCACGCAGCTCATGGGCCGCCGTCGGGACCCGCTCGCCGCCCTGACGCCCCGCGAACGCGACGTCCTCGGGCTGATGGCCGAGGGCCGCACGAACGCCGCGATCGCCCGGACGCTCGTCATCGGCACCGGCGCCGTCGAGAAGCACGTCACGAGCATCTTCGGCAAGCTCGGGCTCGAGGACACCGGCGCCGACCACCGCCGCGTCCTCGCCGTCCTGGCGTACCTCGGCTGACCGGCCCCGACCGTGCCCGTCCACCCGTGACCCGCGTCCCCGCACCGCTGCTGGCGCTCGCCGCGATGGTGTCCGTGCAGCTCGGTGCCGCGACGGCGAAGACCCGCTTCGACGAGGTCGGCTCGGTCGGTGCGGCGACGCTCCGGCTCGTGATCGGCGCCGTCGTCCTCGTGCTGGTGGTGCGTCCGCGCGTCCGGCACTGGACCCGGGCGCAGTGGACCGCGGCGGTGCTGCTCGGCCTGGCGCTCGGCGGCATGAACGTCCTCATCTACGTCGCGTTCGCGAGCATCCCGATCGGCGTCGCGGTGACGATCGAGTTCCTCGGCCCCCTGGCGCTGTCGCTCGTGCACACCCGGCGGTGGCGGGACGTGACGTGGGCGGCGCTCGCACTCGCGGGCGTCGTGCTCCTCGGCGTCGGGCCCTCCGCGGTCACCGCGGTGGGTGGTGTCCTCGCGGCGATCGCGGCCGCGGCCTGCTGGGCGGGCTACATCGTGATGAACCGCCGGGTCGGTGCCGCGATCCCGGGGGTCGACGGCCTCGCGGTGTCGATGGTCGTCGCGATGCTCGTGTCGCTGCCGTTCGGCCTCAGCACCGCGGCCGAGGGCGTCGTCGCCGACCCGTCGCTGCTCCTCGTGTTCGGCGGTGTCGCCGTGCTGTCCAGCGTGCTGCCCTACGCCCTCGAGATGTCCGCGCTGCGCCGCATGCCGACCCGGGTGTTCGGCGTGCTGCAGAGCCTCGGTCCGGCGATCGCCGCCCTCGCCGGACTCGCGATCCTGCGCGAGGCGCTCTCGACGCTCGAGGTCGTCGCGCTCGCCTGCGTCACCGCGGCGAGCGTCGGCGTGACGCTCACCGCGCGGCGTCGGCGCGGGTCCGGTCCGACAGGCGCTCCCTCGGACGCCTGACCCCTCGCGTCGCGCACGGGACGGCCGGGAGGCGCGGCTCGAGTCGCACGGTCGGCTCACGGTCCGTCCCGCGTCGGCCGGGAGGCGCGGACCGCGTCACACCACCGGCCCACGCCCGCCCCGTGGCAGCCGGGAGCAGCGTCGCCGCGACGTCGGGATGCACGCCGCCGCGCCGGACGCTCGCCGGGCGGGCGACCGCACCACGTCGTGGACGCACGCGGCGAAGGCGGACCGCAGCCGCGCCTCCCGGCCGGTCCGTCGGCGCCGTGGCGCCGCGCTACTCGGCGCGCAGGAAGTCGGCGTACGTCGGCTCCGACCGGTCGCCGGACAGGAGCGCGGGGTCGTTCACCCGGCGTTCGACGAACGCGGCGACGACCTCCGGCGGGGTCAGCACGTGCGCCACCCAGGACGGCACCTCGGTCTTCTTCACGGTGCCTCCTCGGGTCGTGGCGCAGACGAACTACTCGATGATTGAGTAGTTCGGCCACTCCGTGTCCACCGAACGATCCTCGGGTGCGGGCCGGAAGTCAACGCGGTGCGTCAGGGGGACGGCCGTCGGTCCGTTCTGTCCGCAGAGCGCGGTGCTTCACGGCGGATCGCCAGACCCACGCGTCCGCCTGTTGTCCGAACTGCGCCCACTCGACCAGGACGGCGTCGCGGGTCCAGCTCTTCGCGAAGCCCTTCACGCGGATGTGGAACGTCGGGAACTGCACCCAGGCCCAGACCGGCGACGGGGTGACGGCGTGGCAGACGTCGGGCCCGCGGGCGTCCTCCGACAGGGAGTAGGCGCGCGGGCGTTCGACCTCCGGGTGTTCCGGGGGCTGCCACCGGTTCTCGCGACGCCGTCCCACGACGGTATTCGAACGTGTGTTCGAACCGGCGTCAAGTCCGGCGCGCGGCACTGCGGGCGGTGGATCGGCGGTGGGGCGTGTCGGCGCCCGCGAGGGGAGCGCGGGAGGCGCAGCTGCGGGTCGCCACCGGGACGAGCAACCGACGACCGTGCGGAGCACCGGCTCGATCGGACCACCGCCCAGCGACACCAGGACGAGCAACCGACGACCGTGCGGAGCACTGGAAGACACAGAGGGGATGACGGGAATCGAACCCGCGTGGCCAGTTTGGAAGACTGGGGCTCTACCATTGAGCTACATCCCCGCGCAGCGACCGTGATCGCAGCGCCACCATCGTAGCGGACGAAGCCCCACCGACATGCCACCTCGCGTCACGCTCCCGCCGACCGATGCCGACGCGCGGACGATCCGGCGCTCACGGGTGGCCTCGTTCCTGCTCCTGACGGCCGCCGCGGTGGTGTTCTCGCTCCGGCCGGAGGTGTTCGGCGACCCGCAGGGCGCACCGTGGCACGCCGTGCTGCACGTGTGGCGGATCGTCGTCGGCATCGTGCTCGTGGTCGCCGCGCTCGGGGTGCAGGTCGCCGTGGGTGTGCAGTGGCGACGGGTGCTCCGGCGACGTGCCGAGGGCGATGCGGACGGGCCCGCCACGCCGCCCGGGAACCAGTCACCGACGGACCGCTAGACTCGTCGCGGTCGTGCGTGCCCTCGTGGTGCGCGCGACGACCCTGGCCCAGTCACGGGGCGTAGCTCAGCTTGGTAGAGCGCCCGCTTTGGGAGCGGGAGGTCGCAGGTTCAAATCCTGTCGCCCCGACCAGGTCCACTCGAACGTCAACCAACAGGAGTACATCCCTTGGCCACCAGCACCGTCGACAAGGTGAGCGACACCCGCGTCAAGCTCACCGTGAACGTGACGCCGGAAGATCTCAAGCCGAGCATCGACCACGCGTACAAGCACATCGCCGAGCAGATCAACATCCCCGGCTTCCGCAAGGGCAAGGTCCCGCCGGCCATCGTCGACCAGCGTGTCGGCCGCGGCGAGGTCCTGAACCACGCCGTCGGCGACGCGATCGACACCTTCTACCGCCAGGCGGTGGAGGAGCAGGAGCTGCGCATCCTCGGCCGTGCCGAGGCTGACGTCGCCGAGCTCCCGAACGTGAAGGACTTCACGGGCGACCTCGTCCTCACCTTCGAGGTGGACGTCCGCCCCGAGTTCGACCTGCCGAAGTACGACGCGTACGAGCTGACGGTCGACGCGGTCGAGGTCTCCGACGACGAGATCGAGGAGGAGCTGCAGAACCTGCGCACCCGCTTCGGCACGCTCGTCACGGTGGACCGTCCGGCCAAGACCGGCGACTTCGCCCAGATCGACCTCACCGCGACCATCGGTGACGACGAGGTCGACTCGGCCACCGGCGTCTCCTACGAGATCGGCTCGGGCGACCTGCTCGAGGGCATCGACGAGGCGCTCGAGTCCCTGACCGCCGGCGAGTCGACGACCTTCGAGTCGACCCTGGTCGGTGGCGACCGCGAGGGCGAGACCGCCCAGATCGCGGTCACCGTCACCGCCGTCAAGGAGCGCGAGCTCCCCGAGGCCGACGACGAGTTCGCCCAGATCGCCAGCCAGTTCGACACGATCGACGAGCTCAAGGCCGACCTCAAGGAGCAGATCGCCAAGTCCAAGACCTTCGGTCAGGGCGCGGCGGCTCGCGACAAGCTCGTCGAGAAGCTCATCGAGGACGTCGAGATCCCGATCTCCGCGCAGCTCATCGAGGACGAGGTGCACCGTCACCTCGAGCAGGAGAACCGTCTCGAGGACGAGGAGCACCGCAAGGAGGTCTCCGAGTCCAGCGAGAAGGCCTTCCGCTCGCAGATCCTCCTCGACGCCATCGCCGAGCAGGAGCAGATCCAGGTCTCGCAGGAGGAGCTCACGCAGTACCTCATCCAGGCCGCTGCGCAGTACGGCATGGAGCCCGCCGAGTTCATCAAGGTGATCGACCAGAACGGTCAGATCCCGGGCATGGTCGGCGAGGTCGCCCGCTCGAAGGCGGTCGCGACCGTCCTGTCGAAGGTGACCGTCAAGGACACCAACGGCGACGCCGTCGACCTCTCCGCCTTCACGGCGGGTGTCGCGCAGGAGCCGGCCGCCGACGAGGCGTCCGACGCCGACGAGGCCGCGGAGTCCGACGCGAAGTAACGCGCGCACGTCACGGACGGGAGGCACGGTGCCAGCTGGCACCGTGCCTCCCGTCCGTCGTCCGGCGCGGTTCCCGCGCCGTCCGCACCGCCCACAGCGAACAGGGGCGAAGTGCTGCGTTGCACCCGATAAGTTCGACATCAAGCGACAACTGAACGGGAGCTTTTCCATGGCCGAAGCGACACTGAGCCCCAGTGTTTTTGACCGCCTTCTGAGAGACCGGATCGTGTGGCTCGGCTCCGAGGTCCGCGACGACAACTCGAACGAGATCGCAGCCAAGCTGCTGATGCTCGCCGCCGAGGACCCTGAGAAGGACATCTACCTCTACATCAACTCGCCCGGTGGCTCGATCACCGCCGGCATGGCGATCTACGACACGATGCAGTTCGTGCCGAACGACATCGTCACCGTGGGCATCGGCCTGGCCGCCTCGATGGGCCAGTTCCTGCTGTCCTCGGGTACCCCGGGCAAGCGCTACATCACCCCGAACGCCCGCGTGCTCCTGCACCAGCCGTCCGGTGGCTTCGGCGGCACCGCTGCCGACATCCAGACGCAGGCCAAGGTCATCCTCGACATGAAGCAGCGGATGGCGGAGCTCACGGCCGAGCAGACCGGCAAGTCGATCGAGCAGGTCCTCAAGGACAACGACCGCGACAACTGGTTCACGGCGCAGGAAGCCCTCGAGTACGGCTTCGTCGACCACCTCCGCGCCTCGAGCGCCGAGGTCGTCGGTGGTGGCGGCACCGTGGGTGACGGCGAGACGCCGACCGCGGCCGCCGAGCCCGACTCCCACTGACCACCACCGAAGAGAAGGAAACGAGAATGCACCTCCCCATGCTCGGTGGCGCGCAGAACGTCCCGGCTCCGTCCGATCGCTACATCCTCCCCAGCTTCGAGGAGCGCACGGCCTACGGCTTCAAGCGTCAGGACCCGTACGCGAAGCTGTTCGAGGACCGCATCGTGTTCCTCGGCGTCCAGGTCGACGACGCGTCGGCCGACGACGTCATGGCCCAGCTGCTCGTGCTCGAGTCGATGGACCCGGACCGCGACATCGTGATGTACATCAATTCGCCCGGTGGCTCGTTCACCGCGATGACGGCGATCTACGACACGATGCAGTACATCCGCCCGCAGATCCAGACGGTCTGCCTCGGTCAGGCCGCATCGGCCGCGTCGGTGCTCCTCGCTGCCGGTACCCCCGGCAAGCGTCTGGCGCTGCCGAACGCCCGGGTGCTCATCCACCAGCCCGCCGTGCAGCAGGGTGGCGGTCAGGCGTCGGACATCGAGATCCAGGCGGCGGAGATCCTCCGCATGCGCACCTGGCTCGAGGAGACGCTGTCGAAGCACTCGAACAAGACGGCGGCCGAGGTCAACAACGACATCGAGCGCGACAAGATCATGTCGGCGCAGGAAGCCCTCGAGTACGGCCTGATCGACCAGGTCCTCACGAGCCGCAAGAACCTGCCGGCGCTCGTCAAGTAGCGGGCCACGACGAAGGCCCCGCACCGTCCGGTGCGGGGCCTTCGTCGTGCGCGGGGTGCGTGCGGGTCGCGTCCGTCGCGTGGTGCGACGTGCCGGACGGGAGGCGCGGTGCGGGTCCGGTGCGTCGGTGCCGGTCGACGTCGGTGCCGGTCGTCGTCGGTGCACGTCGGCGTCGTTGCACGTCGACGTGGGTGCCGGTCAGTCCTCGTCGGGGTCGTCGGGCGTGGGGGCGGGACGACGGCGCAGGAGCAGCAGGACCGCGACGACGAGCCCGACGAGCACGACGCCGCCGGCACCGATCCACAGCGCGTCCGACGCGGTCGAGTCGCCGCCCGCGGTCGTGGTGCCCGGGTCCGACTCGGCACCGGCGGTCGCACCGCGGTCGGTCGCGCACGTGGGCGGCTTCGTCGTGCCGGCTGCGGGGGAGAAGCCGGCGGGGGCGTCCCACGTGAAGTCGTAGCGGTCCGAGACGGTGTGGCCGTCGGCGGACACGATCTGCCACTCGACCTCGTACTTCCCGGAGGCGCCGAGCGCGGCCTTCGTGGTCATCGAGGGGCCGTCCACCGCGACGCAGCCGTCCTCGTAGTACCGGCCGTCGGGTCCGAGCACGCGGAAGGCGAAACCAGAGTCGGAGCCGCCGATAGCCAGGAGCCGGTCGTTCGTCGTGATGTCGAACCGGGCGGGCAGCTCGGTGAGCGTCCCGCCGACCGCCGGGGTCGAGGACACCAGGTAGTTGTGCGCGCTGGCTGGGGCCGCGAGCCCGAGGACCGCACCGCCCGCGATCGCGACCGACGCGGCGGACGTGGCCACGAGCCTCCAGGCCGACCGCCGACCGGCGTCGGACCGCCGGACACCCGTCCGACCCGCCACGGGCGTCACTTGGTGGTGTTCCGTGCGCCGGCGTCGCGGCGACGCGTGGCGGCGACGGCGACGACCAGGCCGACGGCGCCGACGACCAGGCCGCCGAGGCCGAGGAAGCGGCCGACCAGGTCGGGGCCGCCGGTCGTCGCGGACGCCGTGCTCGCGGTCGCCGTGGTGGCGTCGTCGTCACCCGTCGACGAGGACGCGGCGGTGAGGACGATCGAGGGGGCCGGGTGCTCGGGCTCCTCCTTGCCGGTCTGCTGCTGGTCCCAGTCGGTCGAGCCCTGCTCGCAGGTCTGCACGACCGGGAACGACACCCGGTCGCCGGGCTTGCCGTCGGGCAGCGAGAACGACAGTGCGAAGGTGTCGCGTTCGTCGGCGGGGAGCGGGGTCTTCGCCGTGTACGTCACGCTCGTGACGCGCTCGGCGGGGGCGGCCTCCTCGTCGCTGCTGCTGCTCGACGACGAGCTCGTGTACGGCTCGGTGGTCTTCGTGATGGTCCAGTTCGGGTTCACGGTCGGGGTGACCTCGATCACCGACTTCGGCACCGAGAACTCGAGCTTCGTCGTGGGGGAGCCGTCGCAGCCGTGCGGGACCGAGAACGTCGCGGTCGTGTACGAGTTCGCGGCGGTCGACGTGGCGTCGGCCTCGACGTGCGCGCTGGCGGCGCCGGCGGTGCCGAGGACGATCGCGGCGGTGACGCCGAGGGTCGCGGTGCCGACGAGGGCGAGGCGCTTGGTCATGGGGTCCTCTCGATTTCTACAACTTGTAGAGCAGCGGTGGCAACGGTACCAGGTGCGCACGCCGTGGGCGAACGAGCCGGGACAGACCGGGTGGCGTCGCCGTCGGTGTCACCGGATGCGGTTAGGCTCGGAGCACCGGGCGGGTCACCTGCCCGCATCGGTCAACCAGGGAGGGCACCGACATGGCACGCATCGGGGAGAGCGCTGACCTGCTCAAGTGCTCCTTCTGCGGCAAGAGCCAGAAGCAGGTCCAGCAGCTCATCGCCGGGCCGGGTGTGTACATCTGCGACGAGTGCGTCGAGCTGTGCAACGAGATCATCGAGGAACGCCTGGCCGAGGCCGGCGAGGACACCGCGAGCGGCGACTTCGAACTGCCGAAGCCGCGCGAGATCTTCGACTTCCTGCAGGAGTACGTCATCGGGCAGGACCCGGCGAAGCGTGCCCTCGCGGTGGCCGTCTACAACCACTACAAGCGCATCCGTGCGCAGGGGCAGATCACCGCTGCCGAGGACCGCGACGACATCGAGATCGCGAAGTCGAACATCCTGCTCATCGGGCCGACCGGCTGCGGCAAGACCTACCTGGCGCAGACGCTCGCGAAGCGCCTGAACGTGCCCTTCGCGGTCGCCGACGCCACGGCCCTGACCGAGGCCGGCTACGTCGGCGAGGACGTCGAGAACATCCTCCTCAAGCTCATCCAGGCCGCCGACTACGACGTCAAGCGCGCCGAGACGGGCATCATCTACATCGACGAGGTCGACAAGATCGCGCGGAAGGCCGAGAACCCCTCGATCACGCGCGACGTCTCGGGCGAGGGCGTGCAGCAGGCGCTGCTCAAGATCCTCGAGGGGACGACGGCATCGGTCCCGCCGCAGGGCGGCCGGAAGCACCCGCACCAGGAGTTCATCCAGATCGACACGACGAACGTGCTGTTCATCGTGGCGGGGGCGTTCGCCGGGCTCGAGGACATCGTGTCCTCGCGCGTGGGCAAGCGCGGCATCGGGTTCGGTGCGCCGCTGCACAGCCCGCTCGACCAGCAGGACCTGTTCGCCGACGTCCTGCCCGAGGACCTGCACAAGTTCGGCCTCATCCCCGAGTTCATCGGTCGTCTGCCCGTCGTGACCACGGTGTCGCAGCTCGACCAGGCGGCGCTCATGCAGATCCTGACCGAGCCGAAGAACGCGCTCGTGAAGCAGTACCAGCGCATGTTCCAGATCGACGGCGTCGAGCTCGAGTTCGACCGCGGGGCACTCGAGGCGATCGCGGACCTCGCCGTCCTGCGGCAGACCGGTGCTCGCGGGCTCCGGGCCATCCTCGAGGAGGTCCTCGGGCCGGTCATGTTCGACGTGCCCTCGGACGACGACGTCGCCCGGGTGGTCATCACCCGCGAGTCGGTGCTCGAGAACGCTGCGCCGACCATCGTGCCCCGCCCGCGGGCGAAGCGCGTCGAGAAGTCGGCGTAGCGCGCGGTCCCGAGACGGCCCGGCCCCCGAGGGGGTCGGGCCGTCGTCGTGTGTGCGGTCGGGTCGCGCGCGTCCCCGGTGGTGGCCGCGCCGCGTGGCCCGGCACCGCGGGCGTCCCCGGCGGTGACGCGCCGCACAACGGGAAGCACCTCGCACCACGGGATTCCGTGGCGCGAGGTGCTTCCCGTTGTGCGCGGTGCTCGGGCGGGCCCGACCGGGCCGACCGGGTCGCGGCCGCGGGGCCGCCTGCGCGCTACTCCAGCCCGCGGCGGCGCAGCAGCGGCCCGACCTCGGCGTCGCGGCCGCGGAACGCGCGGTAGGCCTCGAGCGGGTCCTGCGCCCCGCCGACCCCGAGCACGGTGGTCGCGAAGCGGCGCCCGGCCTCGCGGGAGAGGCCGCCGTGCTCCCGGAACCACTCCACCGCGTCCGCGTCGAGCACCTCGGACCAGATGTAGCCGTAGTAGCCGGCGTCGTACCCGCCCGAGAACGTGTGCGCGAAGTACGTCGACGAGTACCGCGGCGGCACCGCCCGGACGTCCACCCCGGCGTCGGCGAGGGCACGGCGCTCGAAGTCCTCGACGTCGGTGACCGCGGCGGCCTCGGCGGCGGACAGACGGTGCCACGCCTGGTCGAGCAGGGCTGCCGCGAGGTACTCCGTGGTCGAGAAGCCCTCGTTGAAGCCGGCCGAGTCGCTCAGGCCGAGGACGAGCTCGGGCGGCAGCGGTTCGCCGGTCTCGTGGTGCTTCGCGTAGTTCGCGAGCACCGAGGGCCAGGTCACCCACATCTCGTTCACCTGCGAGGGGAACTCGACGAAGTCGCGCTCGACGTTCGTGCCCGAGAACCGCGGGTACGTCGTCCGGGCGATGAGTCCGTGCAGCGCGTGGCCGAACTCGTGGAACAGCGTCTCGACCTCGTCCTGCACGAGCAGGGTCGGCGACCCGGCGGCGGGCTTCGCGACGTTGAGGTTGTTCACGACGACGGGCAGCGTGCCGAGCAGGTGCGACTGCTCGACGACGGGGTGCATCCACGCGCCGCCGCGCTTGCCGTCGCGCGTGTAGAGGTCGAGCAGGTACAGGCCGACGGGTTCGTCGTCCTCCGAGCGCACCTCGAAGACGCGCACCTCGTCGTTGTACCCGTGCAGGTCCGGCCGCTCGGTGAAGCGCAGGCCGTACAGTTCCCCGGCGGCGTGGAACACCCCGTCGCGGAGCACCCGGTCGGCCTCGAAGTACGGTCGGAGCGCCGAGCTGTCCGCGGCGAACTGCTCGCCACGGAGGACCTCGGTGGCGTACGCCCAGTCCCACGCCTCGACCTCGAACCCGACGGCCCGGGACCGGACGGCGCGCTCGTCCTCGGCGTTCGCGGCGGCGGCGGGCACGAGCGACGACAGCAGCCCGTCGACGGCCTGGGGCGTGCGGGCGGTCTCGTCAGCGGTGACGACCGACGCGTGGTCCGGGTACCCGAGCAGTTCGGCGCGCTCGGCGCGGAGCCGGACGATCCGGAGCAGCACGTCACGGTTGTCGTGGTCGTTCCCGCGCCGACCGCGGGACAGCGACGCGCGCATGATGCGTTCGCGCAGGCCGCGGTGGGTGAGCGAGCCGAGCCACGGGTGCCCGGTGTACAGCGGCAGGGTGACGAGCCAGCGGTCGAGTCCGCGGTCGGCGGCGGCCCCGGCGGCGGCGGAGCGGGCCCCGTCGTCGAGCCCGTCGAGCTCGGCCTCGTCGGTGACGTGCACGGCGAGGTCGTTCGTCTCGTCGAGCAGGTTCCGCTCGAACGTCGCGCTCAGCGTCGACAGCTCCTGGTTGATCGCGGTGAGGCGTTCCTTGCCGGCGGCGTCGAGCCCGGCGCCCGCGAGGGTCATCTCGGTGTGCACGCGTTCGACGAGCCGGCGGTCCTCGGCGGAGAGGTCCGCTCGGGCCAGGTCGTCGCGGACCGCGGCCACCCGGGCGTACAGCCGCGCGTCGAGGGTGATCGCGTCGCGGTGCGCGGCGAGCACGGGGGAGAGCTCGGCCTCGAGGTCCCTGAGCTCGGGCGTGGAGTCGGCGCCGGTCAGGGTCCAGAAGACGTGCCCGACGCGCGCCAGCAGCTGCCCGGAGCGCTCGAGGGCGACGAGCGTGTTCTCGAACGTGGGGGCCTGCGGGTCCGTGGCGATCGCGTCGACCTCGGCGCGCTGCTCGGCGATGCCGGCGTCGAACGCGGGACGGAAGTGCTCGAGCCGGACGTCGTCGAAGGGCGGGAGGGCGTAGGGGAGCGTGCTCGGTTCGTCGAACGGGGTTGCCATGCAGCCACCCTACGGACGCACCACACGGGCTGCGTCAGCGCGTCGCGGCGTCGATCAGGGTCTCGGCCGCCGCGCGCGCGTGCGCCGCCGGCTCGGTGGTCCCCGCGATCGCCGCCGTCGTCTGCGCCCCCTCGGCGAGCAGCGCGAGCTGCGCGGCGAGGACCTCGGCCCGCCCCGCGTCCTCGACGAGCCCCGACGTGAGCGACGCCACGTACCGCTGGAACGACGCCTTGTGCTCACGCGCGATCTCGGCGACCGCGTCGGAGGTCGCCCCGAGCTCGCCGAACGCGTTGATGAACCCGCAGCCCCGGAAGGTGTCGTCCCCGAACCACGACTCGAGGAAGTCGTACACGGCCAGCAGCTTGTCCCGCGGGGTGGTGGCGGCGTCGACCGCGCCGTGCACGCCCCGTTCCCACAGGTCGTGCCGGCTGCCGAGCACCGCGGCGACCAGCCGGTCCTTGCCCGGGAACGCCGCGTAGAGCTTCTTCAGCGAGACGCCGGCACCGGTCCGGATCTCGTCCATGCCGACCGTCTGGATGCCGCGGGCGTAGAACAGCTCGTCCGCCACCTCGACGATGTGGTCCCGGACGGCCGGGTCGACCCTGCTGACCATCGCGTGCCCCGTTCCCTGATCCGGTCCGTCCCCGCCGGGTCAGCGCCGGGAACGACGGTTCTCACTCTACGCCGGGGCCCGGTGCCCGGCTCAGTCCTCCTCGGCCGCGTCGTCCGGGTCGGTGACCTGCGCGTGCCCGGCCGGGTCGAGGTGGATCGAGGTGCCGTCGTCGAGCTCGACGATCGGCTTGCCCTCGAGGAAGGTGAGCGTCCAGCCCCAGGTGGACGCGTCCACCGAGGCCGCTGCCAGCTCGTCCTCGACGCCGCGCACGGCGACGACCATCGTCTCGGGCAGTCGCGCGGGCGGCTGCCCACCGACGTTCCAGCGTGTGCCCAACTGCATCCGTGCCTCCAGGGGTGGGTGTGGACGGGCCGGGTCGCGGACGCGACCCGGCCCGTGGGGGCGACGCTACGCCTGCTGTTCCGCCAGCTCGATCTCGGTCACCGCGAGCTCCGGGCCGTCGGTGAACGACAGGTTCTCGATGCGGCCGACGGCCGCCAGGTCGACCGCCGCGCGCTCGATGAGCACGCGCTGCTCCGGCGGAGCCGCGACCACCGCACGCGTCACGGGCGTCTTCTGGGAGGCCTTGGCGGCCGTCTTCGCGCCGCGGATGCCGATGAGCGCCTGTCCGACGGCACCGAGCAGCCCGGTCGGCTCGGCCTGGGTGGGCAGTTCGGCCCGCGTCGGCCAGGAGGCGCGGTGCACGCTGGTGTCGTGGGTCCAGGCCCACACCTCCTCGGTCGCGAACGGGAGGAACGGTGCCAGCAGACGGAGCAGCGCGTCGATCGCGGCGCGCAGCGCCAGGACCGCGCTCGCCTGGGTCTCGTGCGTCGCGTCGGCCGCGGTGCCGTAGGCACGCTCCTTCACGAGCTCGAGGTAGTCGTCGCAGAAGGTCCAGAAGAAGCGCTCGGTGACCTCGAGGGCCCGGGCGTGGTCGAACGCGTCGAAGGCCGCGGTGGCCTGGTCGACCACGGCGCCCAGCTCGGCCAGCACGTCGACGTCGAGCGGCTCGGTGACGCTCGTGGCGCCCTCGGGCAGCGGGAAGCCGTAGACGAACTTCGCGGCGTTGAGCACCTTGATCGCGAGACGACGGCCGACCTTGATCTGCTTCGGGTTCTGCGGGTCGAAGGCCGCGTCGGTGCCGAGCTTGGAGGAGGCGGCCCAGTAGCGGACCGCGTCGGCGCCGTGCTGCTCGAGGATCGACAGCGGGGTGACGACGTTGCCCTTCGACTTCGACATCTTCTTGCGGTCGGGGTCGACGATGAAGCCGGAGATGCTGGCGTGCTTCCACGGCGCGACGCCGGCCTCGAGCTGGCTGCGGAGCGCGGTCGTGAACAGCCAGGTGCGGATGATGTCCTGCGCCTGCGGGCGGACGTCGTACGGGTAGACCAGGTCGTACAGCTCCGTGTCGGTCTCCCACTTGCCCGCGAGCTGCGGCGTGAGCGACGAGGTCGCCCAGGTGTCCATCACGTCGAGCTCGCCCTGGAACCCGCCGGCCTGGCCGCGCTGGGATTCCTCGTATCCCGGGGCCGGCTCGGCCGCCGGGTCGACCGGCAGCTGGGCCTCGGTCGGGACGATCGGCTGGTCGTACACGGGGTTGCCGTCGCCGTCGAGCGGGTACCAGACCGGGATCGGCACGCCGAAGAACCGCTGGCGCGAGATGAGCCAGTCGCCGGACAGCCCGCCGACCCAGTTGTCGTACCGGACGCGCATGAAGTCGGGGTGGAACGCGATCTCCTCGCCGCGCTTGCGGAGCGTCTCCTTGAGCTGCTCGTCGCGCGCGCCGTTCACGATGTACCACTGGCGGGTCGAGACGATCTCGAGGGGCTTGTCGCCCTTCTCGAAGAACTTCACCGGGTGGGTGATGGTCTTCACGTCGCCGACCAGTTCGCCGGACTCGGTGAGGGCGTCCACGAGGACCTTCTTCGCCGAGAACACCGTCTTGCCGGCCATCTCCGCGTAGAGCTCCTTGCCGCGGGCGCTCTCGATCCACGCCGGCTCGTCGGAGCGGACGCGGCCGTCGAAGCCGATGATCGCGCGGTTCGGCAGCTGCAGCTCGCGCCACCACACGACGTCGGTCGTGTCGCCGAAGGTGCAGACCATCGCGATGCCGGCGCCCTTGTCCTGCTGTGCGAGGTGGTGCGCGAGCACGGGGACCTCGACGTCGAACAACGGCGAGCGGACGGTCGTGCCGAACAGGTCCTGGAAGCGCTCGTCGTCCGGGTGCGCGACGAGGGCGACGCACGCGGGCAGGAGCTCGGGGCGGGTGGTCTGGATGACGACGTCCTCGCCGCCGTCGGTGCGGTGGAACGCCAGCCCGTGGTACGCGCCGGGCATGTCCTTGTCCTCGAGCTCGGCCTGCGCGACGGCCGTGCGGAACGTGACGTCCCAGAGCGTCGGGGCGTCGGCCTGGTAGGCCTCGCCGCGCTCGAGGTTGCGGAGGAAGGCGCGCTGGGCGCTCGCGCGGGAGGTGTCGTCGATGGTGCGGTACGACTGCGTCCAGTCCACCGACAGGCCGAGCGTGCGGAAGAGGTGCTCGAACTGCTGCTCGTCCTGCACGGTCAGGCGCTCGCACAGCTCGATGAAGTTGCGACGCGAGACCGGCACCTGGTCGGCGGCCTTGCTCGACTTGCCGTCGCCGCCCTCGAACGGCGGGACGAAGGCCGGGTCGTAGGGGAGCTGCGGGTCGCAGCGGACGCCGTAGTAGTTCTGCACGCGGCGCTCGGTGGGCAGGCCGTTGTCGTCCCAGCCCATGGGGTAGAAGACGTGCTTGCCGCGCATGCGCTCGTACCGGGCCTTGAGGTCGGTGTGCGTGTACGAGAACACGTGACCGATGTGCAGCGAGCCCGAGGCGGTCGGCGGCGGGGTGTCGATCGAGTAGACGGCGTCCTTCGTGGCGCTGTCGCGGTCGAACCGGTAGGTGCCGTCCTGCTCCCAGACCGGGCCCCAGACCTGCTCGAGTCCGTCGACGGTGGGCTTCTCGGGCATGGGCTTCGACATGGCAGGGCCTCTCGATCGATGTGTGCGGCACCGAGTCCGTGGTGAGGTGCCTGAGTGTCCGCGCGCACTGCACGGCGGGTCGATCGTACCGGAGCGGGTCCCGGCGCTGCACCCGCCGCGGTGTGCGCGTACCACAGGGGAGGGGAGGACACGCTGGAGGGCGGCTGCTAGTCTGTCGGGGTTTGTCCGGCGAGCGTGGGTTCCGTCGGGACCGCATCGTTGCTCTCCGCCGGACGCCCGAAGGCAAGACGCAGCACTACCGGAGGAACGAACTTGGCACCGAACGATGCACATCCGCACGGCGACCGGCCGTTGCGCACGAAGGCCGCCGCGAAGCGCGCACGCCGCAAGCTGACCGAGGACGACGTCACCGTCGTCGAGGAGTCGCTGCTCAAGCGCGCGGTCGCCGCCGCCGCGCTCGGCAACGCCATGGAGTGGTTCGACTTCGGTATCTTCGCGTACCTCACGGTCACGATCTCGAAGGTGTTCCTGCCCGAGGGCGACCCGACCTCGAACCTCGTGGCGACGTTCGGCTTCTTCGCCGCAGCGTTCATCGTCCGCCCGATCGGCGGCGCCGTCTTCGGCCCGATCGGTGACAGGATCGGCCGCCAGAAGGTCCTCGCGCTGACGATGATCCTGATGGCCGCCGGCACGCTCATGATCGGCCTCATCCCGTCGTACTCGACGATCGGCTTCTGGGCCCCGGTCCTGCTGCTCGTCGCACGCTTCGTGCAGGGCTTCTCGACGGGTGGCGAGTACGGCGGCGCCGCGACCTTCATCGCCGAGTACTCGCCCGACAAGCGCCGCGGGTTCATGGGCTCGTGGCTCGAGTTCGGCACGCTGGCCGGCTACGTGCTCGGCGCGTCGATCGTCACCGTGCTGCAGTACGCGATGCCCGAGGACGCGCTCCTCAGCTGGGGCTGGCGCATCCCGTTCATCGTCGCCGGTCCGCTCGGCCTGATCGGGCTGTACCTGCGCCTCAAGCTCGAGGAGACCCCGGCCTTCCAGAAGCAGCAGGAGCAGGCCGCCGAGCGCGAGTCGCAGAAGACCCCGTTCCTCAAGCTGTTCGCCGAGAACTGGCGCTCGCTCATCGTCTGCATCGGCCTCGTGCTGGTCTTCAACGTGACCGACTACATGCTGCTGTCGTACATGCCGACGTACCTCGAGACGAACCTCGGCCAGAACGCCACGTTCGGCCTGATCCTCATCGTCATCGTGATGATCCTCATGATGGTCGTCATCACGTTCGGCGGTCGGCTGTCCGACAAGTTCGGCCGTCGTCCGGTCCTGGCCGCGGGCTGCATCGGCTTCATCGTGCTGTCCTGGCCGGCCCTCAAGCTCGTCCAGACCGGCACGGGTGTCGGCGTCTTCACGGGCCTGCTGCTGCTCGGCCTGGTCCTGGTGACCTTCACCTCGACCATGCCGTCGACGCTCCCGGCGCTGTTCCCGACGATCATCCGCTACGGCGCCCTGGCGATCGCGTTCAACGTGTCCGTCTCGCTGTTCGGCGGCACGACGCCCCTCGCCACGCAGGCGCTCATCGCGGGTGCCAAGGACGCCGGCCTGTCGTGGGCCGAGGACATCCCCGCGTTCTACCTCATGCTCGCCGCGGTGATCGGCCTCGTCGCCGTGTACTTCACCAAGGAGACCGCCGCGACGCCGCTCATGGGCTCGGGCCCGACGGTCGCGCACGAGGACGAGATCGCCGACGTCATCAAGGACTACAACGACCCGACCTCGGAGCTCGCGCAGTCCGACTGGGCGAAGGACTTCTCGACGAGCGAGATCCCGATCATCTCGGGTGACGCCCCGACGGCGGGACAGGACAAGGAACCGACGGGCGCGTAGGCGCGTCACCATCCGGCCGGGAGGCGCGGTGCGGGTCCGTCCCGCACCGCGCCTCCCGGCCGTCGTGGCGTCCGGTCCGTGGTGGCGCTGCGCCTCGGCGACGCCGGTGCGGCTGCGCCCGCAACCGCACCCGCGGCCGCGGCCGCTCCCGCGCGCGCCTGCGGCCGCGTGTCAGGCGGGGCCGGCGGCGAGCCGCTCCGCGGCGCGCAGCAGCCGCACGGTCTCGGGGTGCTCCGGTGCGTCGAACACCCGGGCCGCGGGGCCGTGCTCGACCACGCGCCCCCGGTGCACGACGAGCACCTCGTCGGCCGTCCGTCGCACGGCGCGCAGGTCGTGCGACACGAACACCATCGCGACGCCGGTCGCATCCCGGAGCCGTTCGAGCAGTGTCAGCACCGCGTCCTGCACGGTCGCGTCGAGGGCGGTCACGGGCTCGTCGAGCACGACCACCTCGGGCTCGGTCGCGAGGGCCCGCGCGATCGCCAGCCGCTGCCGTTGCCCGCCGGACAGGGTGCGGGGGGATCGTGGCCGGAGTGCCGGGTCGAGCCCCACCTGCCGGAGCGCGTCGTCCACCCGGTCGGCGAGCGGACCGCGTGCGCGGCGCTCCCGGCCGTCGGACAGCGCGTCGGCGAGCACGCGCTCGACGGTCCAGCGTTCGTCGAACGTGGCACCCGGGTCCTGCACGACGGCGGCGAGCCGGGGTCGCCGTGCCCGGCGGTCGCGTTCCGGCAGCGGTGCCCAGGCCGCGCCGTCGAGCGTCACCGTGCCGGCGTCGGGGTCCTCGAGCCCGAGCAGCATCCGCGCGACCGTCGTCTTGCCCGAGCCGGAGGCGCCGATCACCCCGAGCACCCGGCCGGGCCGCACCGCGAGGGAGACGTCGTCGACGGCGGGCACCTCGGCGAAGGTGCGCGACAGGCCGTCCGCGGCGAGCAGGGCGGGTGCGTCCGCGCCGGCCGCCCGAGCACCGGTGTCGAAGGCGGTCGGGTCGCCGGGGCGGGCGGTCCGCACCGTCCCGGCGCGGGCCGCCTGGACGAGTGCCTCGGTCGTCGGGTGCTGCGGGGCGGCGAACACCCGCTCGACCGGTCCCTGCTCGACGACCGTGCCCCCGTCGACGACGACGACGCGGTCCGCCCACCCGGCGACGAGCCCGAGGTCGTGCGTGATGACGAGCAGTCCGGCGCCGCGCTCCTGCGCCGCTCGGAGCTGCGCCATCACGGTGACCGCGACGGCCGCGTCGAGCGCCGTGGTCGGTTCGTCCGCCACGACGAGGGCGGGGGAGGCGACGGTTGCCGCGGCGATGAGCGCCCGCTGGCGCATCCCGCCGGACAGCGTGTCGGCCAGCCGTCCGTCGGTCGCGAGGTCCGGGTCGAGGCCGACCGCGCTCAGCGCACCCCGGACGGCGTCGATCCGTTCCGCGGCGGTCGTCCGGGTGTGCAGCCGCAGGGCGTCGGCGACCTCGCGGCCGACCGGTCGGAGCGGGTCGAGCGCACCGAGCGCCTCCTGGCCGACGTAGCCGACCAGGGCTCCGCGCACCGACCGCCACCGCCGCTCGGACAGGCCGCGGACGTCGCGCCCGTCGAGCCGGAGCGCCGCGGCGTCGACCGTGAGCCCGGCGGCCGAGAGCCCGAGCACGGCCCGCGCGGTCAGGGTCTTGCCGGAGCCGGACGCGCCGACGAGGGCGACGCACTCGCCGGGCTCGACCGTGAACGACACGTCGTGCACGAGGGTCGTGCCGCCGGCCCGGACGGTCAGCCCCTCGACCTGCAGCACGCTCACCGCACGGCTCCGCTCCGCCGGACCGCGCGGCCGAGCACCGTGACCGACGTGGCGAGCACGACGATCGCCAGGCCGGGGAACGTGCTCGTCCACGGTGCGGTGAGCAGGTAGGTCCGGCCGTCGGCGAGCATCGCGCCCCACTCGGGTGCCGGCGGCGGGGTGCCGACACCGAGGTAGCTCAGCGCGGAGGCCCACACCACGGCCTGTCCGACGCCGAGCGTGGCGACGGCGACGACCGGCCAGAGCGCGGCGGGCAGGACGTGGCGGACGGTGATCAGCGCGGGTCGGCGACCCTGCAGCACCGCGGTCTCGACGACCTGCGACCGCCGGGCCGTCCGGACGAGCCCGCGGACGATCCGGGCGTACCCGGGAGCGGTCGCGAAGCCGACGGCGAGCGTCGCCGGGACCGGCCCGGGTCCGGTGACCGCGATCACGACGAGGGCGACGAGGAGCAGCGGCAGCGCGAACGCCACCTCGGTGACCCGCCCGACGACGGCGTCGACCAGGCGACCGCCGAGTCCCGCCGCGGTGCCGAGCACGACGCCGACCGCGCCGCCCACCAGGGTGGCCAGGACCCCGACGACGAGCGAGGCCCGCGTGCCCGCGACGACCCGACCGAGGACGTCCCGTCCGGACTCGTCCGTGCCGAACGGGTGCGCCCACGACGGCGCCTGGAGCGCCACCTCCGGGTGCACGGCGAGCGGGTCGCCGCCGCCGAGCAGCGCCGGCCACACCGCCGCGACGACCGCCAGCAGCACCACCGCCGCGGCGACCGTGCCGACCGGCCCGAGCGTCCCCCCAGGAGATCGCTCGGACCGGCGGGCGCGGCCGCCGTCACGGGTGTCGGCCGGGAGGCGCGGGTCGACGATGCCGCTCACCGTACGCCCGCCCCGGTGTGCGCCGGGCGCGGGGCGCCGCCGCGGCGGCCGTCACGGGACCGCTCCGCCGTCCCGCCCCGGGGGTCGACCACCCGCTCGACCAGGTCGGCCACGGCGAGCACGACGACGTAGGCGGCCGCGGACACGAGGGCGATCCCGGTCACGAGCGGCATGTCACGCTGCGTCACGGCACCGACGAGGGCGCGTCCGACGCCCGGGAGCGCGAACACCGACTCGACGACGACCGCGCCCGACACGAGCGAGCCGAACGCCCACGCGGACAGGGCGATGCCGGGCAGGGCCGCGTGCCGGAGCAGGTGGCGGCCGAACAGGCCCGCGGGCGACTCGCCGCGACCGCGCGCCGCGAGGGCGAACGCGGAGCGCTGGGCGTCGACGACCCCGTCGCGCACCGTCTCGGCCAGGTAGCCGGCGACGGGCACCGCGACGGTCAGCACCGGCAGCACCCAGCCGGCGAGGGTGCCGTCCGACACCGCCGGCACCCACCCGAGACCGCTCGCGAAGACCACGATGAGCACGCTGCCGAGCCAGAAGTGCGGCACGACGCTCGCCGTCACGGTGATCGCGCCGGTGAGCGCCGCGGCGACCCGTCCGCGCTGCGTCGACCACCAGGCCGCACCGATCGCGAGGACCCAGGCGACGACGAGTCCCGCGACCGCCAGGGTCAGGGTGACCGGCAGCTGCTGCGCGAGCAGCCCCGCCACGGGCGTGCGGAACGCGTACGAGTCCCCGAGGTGCCCGGTCGCGAGCCGGCCGAGGAACACCGCGTACTGCACGAGCACGGGCTGGTCGAGACCGTAGTCCTGGCGGACCCGGGCGACGGCCTCGGCCGAGGCCTGCGAGCCCGGACCGCCGAGGATCGCCAGTGCCGGGTCACCCGGGATCAGCCGGATCGCCACGAAGACGATCGTCGCGACGGCCCAGAGCACCCCGACACCGCCGGCCGCGCGACGGAGTCCCCACAGCGACCAACCCGACCACCCGGCGGGCAGCCCGCCGCGCTCCCGACGCGGGACGGGCCTCCCGGCCGCTGACCGCGTCAGCGGTCGATCCACGCGGTGCCGAACCACGGCGTCGAGACGGCCGTGGTGCGGATGCCGTGCACCGCGGAGCGGTACAGGAAGTGGTTCTGCTGGTCGTACAGGGGCAGCACCGTGCCGCTCGCGAGGATGCGCCGCTGTGCCTGCTCGTAGAGCTTGCCGCGCTCCGCGGTGTCCGACGTCCGTGCGGCCTGCTCGACGAGTCGGTCGACCTCGGGGTCGTCGAGCTGCGCGAGGTTCGCGAAGTAGCCGGACGGTGCCGGTTCGATGCTCGCGCTGTCGTACAGGATGCGGAGGACGTCCGCGCCGACCTTCGTGTACGGGGCGCTGACCACGTCGTACTGGTTCCCCGCGAGGGCCGCGTACCAGCTGGACAGGTCGAGCTCCTCGATCCGGACGTCGAACCCGACGGCCTTCTCGGACGCCTGGACCTGCTGGAACAGGCTGCGCTCGGCCGGGACCGACTGGTTCGTCGACACCGGGAAGGTGACGGTGAGGCGCTGGCCGTCCTTCTCGCGCACGCCGTCGCTGCCGACCTTCCAGCCGGCCTCGTCGAGGAGCTCCTTCGCCTTCGACGGCGAGTACCGGAACAGGCTCGGGTCGGAGTACGCGAACGGCTCGACACTGGACAGCACCGAGTACGAGCGCTCCGCGGTGCCGAGGAACAGACTGCGCAGGCCCGGGTCGACCTGGGCGCCCGCGATGAACGCCTTGCGGACGGCCTCGTCGCGGAAGACGCCGTGGCCGGAGTTCAGCTCGAGGCGGTTCGAGGCACCGGGCCGCGGGGCGTCGAGGTCACGGATCGCGCCCTTCGCCGAGGCGGCCTTCAGCTGGTCCGGCTGGGCGTTGTCGATCACGTCGACCTGCCCGGACTGGAGCGCGGCGTAGCGCGAGGTCGAGTCGGGCAGGAAGCGCCACGTGATGCCGTCGAGACGCGGCTTCGTCGAGCCGGTCAGCGGCGTGTAGCGGGTGTTCTTCGCCAGGGTGACCCGGTCGCCGTGCTTCCAGGCGGTGACGGTGAACGGACCGGTGCCGACCGGCGACTCGCAGTTCGTCGCCTGCGGGCGCTGCAGGGCCTTCGGGGACTCCATCCCGACCCACGGTTGCGAGAAGGACTCGAGCAGTGCGCTGTCCGGCCGGCTCAGGGTGAGCGTGACGGTGTGGTCGTCGGTCGCCGTGGCCTTCGTGATCGACTGCAGTGCCAGGTAGCCGGTGCTCGACGCGGTCGCCGGGTCCTGCACGTGCTCGATGTTCGCGACGACCGCCGCCGCGTCGAACGGGGTGCCGTCGGAGAACGTGACGTCGTCGCGGAGCGCGAAGGTCATCGTCGTGCCGTCGTCGCTCGTGGTCCACGACCGGGCGAGGGCCGGGACGGGCTTGCCGTCGTCGAGCGCGGTGAGCCCCTCGACGAACTGCGTCGACAGCAGGGCCTGCGGGTAGTTGCCGCCGACGTGCGGGTCGAGGCAGGTCGGCTCGGCGTCGCCGGACGCGTACGTCAGCGTCCCGCCGGTCTGCGGCGTGCTGGCCGAGGTCGCCGCGCCGCCGCCGGTGCAGGCGGTCAGGGCGAGGAGGAGGGCGGCGGCTCCCGCGATGGAGGTGGGGCGACGCCCGGCTCGCCGGGGTTTCTGTACTGAGTCCATCGGGTGCACCAGTCGATCGTAGCGGGATGTCGGGTGGACGGGATCGCATTTGTTGCACGACTCGTTTGATACTTGATATACAGGTGGCGCGCGAGTGACCACCCGCGAGACATCCGACAGGAGGGGATTCGATGCTGTCGACGTTGGACGCAGCAGTCAATCGAGAGCTTGCTCGCATCGAGACGGAGCGAGCGTACGTCTCTCATCGTGAGCCGGAGCCCGTGTTGACGACTCCCGCTGCGGTTGCGATCGGGTACGCAGCCGTGGTCGGCTACGCGGCTCAGGGGGCCGCGTTCACAGCCGGGGCCACCGCCGTCGTCGGCGCATACGCCGTCGGGAAGGCAGTCGGATGACGAACCTCGACGCCGCAGTCAATCGAGCGCTCCAGGCTTTCCCCCAGACCCAGCGGGAGTTCAGTGCGCAACTCTGGGCGCGAGAAGCCGTGCCCGTCCTCACGACACCGACTGCCTTCATGGCGGGGGTTGCCTTCAGCTCGGCGATCATCAACGCCTACAACGCGGGTGCGAACGCGGGATGACAGTGCTCGCGCCGACCTCATCGAGACCGGAGCGCGAAGGCGAGCGCAGGGAGGGAGCTCTCTTTGCGAGCAGCGCGAGGAGGGGAAGATGAAGCCGCGGCACCCGTCGAGCCCGATCCGCTGGCTCGTCCACCGGTTCACGAGCCCCGCCCATCTCGATGCGGAGCGCGTGATCAGCGCTTCACAACGCTGCTCTGCGGTCGCGTCCCTCATGGCGTCGCTCGAGGCCCTGTCCGTCCTCATCGACAGCGGGAAGCGCTCCCGCCTCCGGATGGAGTGGGAGCACTCCCAGCACTCGTACGATCGTGCACCCCGGGCAGTGCAGCTCGCCGTCCGGGCAACTGGCCCCACCCCAGTCCGCACATCCCTGCACGCTGCCCGAGCGCTGCTCTCGCTCTACGTCCTAGCCGCACCGTCAACCGCGCCGTGCAGGAACATCGCGTCGGCGGCTTCAGGCCTCATCACTGGACTCCTCTACCCCGTCAGCCGACTCGGTAGTGACGGCGCGGACCAGGTCACGGCGATGAGCCAGTTCACGGCCGGGGTCGCCGGTGCTTGTGGCTCTGAACGAACGCGTGCCCCGCTCCTCTGGGCGCTGGCGATGCAGAACGCGATGTCCTACTCCGTCGCAGGATTCGCGAAGCTCGCTGGCCCGGACTGGCGATCGGAGGAGGCGCTGTCCGGGATCATGAGAACGCACACGTACGGAAGCCCGCTCGTCTGGTCGTGGATGAGGACGCACCCTTTCGCTGTCCGCGCCGTCTCCACGGCGGTGCTCCTGTTCGAATGCGCCTTCCCGATCGTCTTCGTCGCTGCCCCATGGGTCGTTCGCACGATGCTCCTCTGCGCGATCGGCTTCCACGCCGCGAACGCCGCGGCGATGGGTTTGGGGCGGTTCTTGCCGAGCTTCCTCTCGTTGCACCCATTCGTTCTCTACGTTTCCCACGCGAACGCACGTCGCCCTGGGCCCACCTTCCCCTGCATCGTCATCGTCTTGACGGCGGCGACAGTCGGGGCGTTCGCGTTCGGACAGCGTCGAGCGGAGGTCGACCTACAACGGGCGAACGAGCGCCGGCAGGACCTCGTGCTGCCGGGCTGGTGCGAGGGGGGAGAAGGCGTGCACCTTCGTCAGTCGAGCCGGGGCATCGTCATCTTCGAGGGCGGTCTGGGGACCCTCGAGCAGGAGGCATCGGTGGTCAGGAGCGAACTCGCGAGGGGTGGCCTTAGGTTGGTGACCCGTTGTCGGATCGGGGCCGAATCCGAGCCGAGGAGCTTGCTCGATGTCAGGGCAGCCGAGCTCGCGGACGTCGTGCGATCAATCCGGAGCCACGATGAAGGTCCGATCGTGCTCCTGGGTTACTCCTTGGGTGCAGAAGTGGTGCGCCGCGCGGTGGCGCACCACGGAGCTCCGGCCGACGGAGTGCTCTTGCTCGACCCCACGCATCCCGGCGAGATGGTCCGCTCGTCGAAAAAGCGAGCGACCCTCGCATCAATCGATTGCGCCATGCAGCTGTTCGGAGTCGCGACCGCGGTCGGTCTGGGATTCCTCATCGAAGCGCCGATGTGGATGAAGCGTTTGTCTTCCGACGAGCGCCGAGCCGCGCTCGTGCAATACCGATCCTCCGGGCACTGGCGGCGCGTCCGTGCCGAGTGGCGGGCCGCACGAGAGGTGCTCATCGAAACCGGCTCCCCCTCGCCGTCACGGCTCCCGACCAGGGTAGTGTCCGCCCGTCGATCACTCCGAGAGGACCCAGTTCAGGAGAGCCTCCACGAGGAGCTCGCGCAGATGGTCGGAGGAGCGCGGAGACCTCTGGTGATGCTCGAGCGCGTCCGACACGACGAAATCCTCGGTGATGCGGGAGCGGTCTCAACCATCGCACGAACAACGTGCGACCTGTTCGACGAGGTGGATCGGAGCTGTTCTGGGGGGCGCGAGTCATCGTGATGCGAAAGGACCGGCGGGCAGTCAACGCTCTGATCACGTTGTTCGCCGCGGCAGGGATCGTCGTCACCCTGTTCGGACAGGTCCCGAGCGCATCGTTCGGCCGAGCACGATCGCGCGACTGGTTCGGCGTCGTACCGAACTGGCGGTTCTTCGCGCCGACCCCGGCGCAGCACGACTTCGCGGTGTACACCAGGCCGCTCGCGCCGGACGGCAGGCCTACCGTGTGGACGAGACCCCGCCCGATCCCCGAACGTCGTCTGATCCATGCGGTGTGGTTCCCGGGCCGCCGCGCGGACAAGGCCCTGTTCGACCTGTGTGGAGATCTCCTCCCGTTGCTCGACATCGAGGATCCGAGTCGCATCGAGCATCGACCTGCCTTCAAGGTGCTCCGCGCTTGGGCCATCGCTGATCTCCGCGCGGTCGGGGCACCTGACGTCCCGCATCAACTCGCACTCGTGCGTTACGCGGGATCAGATGACCGCGTGGCACCAGAAGTCGTGTTCACATCGAGCCCGTTCGAGCTCGACGCGGATGCTCAAGCCGCCGGCCAGCACGAGCCCGGAAGACGTGTTCGTCGTCCTCGTGGCGACGGAAGAGAGGAAGCCGCCCATGGGGATCGCTGATGCGCTGGGGACCGTGGCGGTGGTCGAGTGCGTCGCGGCCACACTCGTCGTCCTGCACACCGTCTCGGGCCTCGTCGACTCCTTCCGGCGCTGGGTCACGGACTGCGCTGAGCCGGGGAGTGGGGCGGCGGGCGTCGGGGCGAGTGCGCTCGTGGTGGTCGCGGCCCTGCTCTCCGTGGTGTCGTGGTGGGCGGCGACGGGTGACGCGCGCTGGGCATGGGGCACGTTCGGGTCGCTCGTCGTCCTTTTCGCCGGCATCTTCGGCGAGCCACCGTTGCACCGACGGATAGCCAGGTCGAAGCGCCACTAGTGGCGGAGGGCGACCGGCCGTCGGGGCGCCCGGCGTGATCCGATTCGGAGGCAGCGGCGTCACCCGGTTTACTGAGGACATGGACGAGACGATGCGCCGCGGTGGCCGCCCCCGACGGTCCAGCGCCGAGGTCCTCGCCGACGCGGCCGCCGAGCTGTTCCTCGAGCAGGGCTACGCGCGGACCACGGTCGACCACGTCGCGGCCCGCGCCGGGGTGAGCCGCGCCACGTTCTTCAACTACTTCGCGTCGAAGTCCGACGTGCTCTGGCTCGAGCTCGACGCCGCGGTCGCGTCGCTGCCCTCGCACCTCGCGGCGTCGACCGAGCCATCGGCCGTGCGGGCCGTGGAGCAGGCGCTGCTCGCGACCGCCCGGTCCCACGACCCGGAGCGGGTGCCGTGGGCGATCGCGCAGGCCGAGGTGATGGGCATCGGCGACGAGCTCGTCGCGAGCGTGGCTGCCCGGGTCACGGCGCAGCACGCGGCCGTCGCCGCGTTCGTCGGGGGACGCACGGGGGAGCACCCGGCGTCGCTCTGGCCGCAGACCGTCTCGGGCGCGATGCTCGGCGCTGCCGCGGCGGCGTTCGGGGTCTGGGTCGCGGACGGGGTCGCCCGCCGTCCGCTCGTCGAGTACGTCGGGGCGGCGCTCACCCCGGTGGCCGCGGGCCTCGACGCGCGCTGAGCCACGGGCGCCGGCACCCGGCTCGGACGGTCGGAAGGTCGGACGGACCGCCGACCACCCGGGCCGCGGTCGCCGGTCGTCACTCGGTCCGCAGCGTCCCCGCACCGCCCGCGGCGACGTCCTCCGCCGTGCCGTCCCGCACGGTCGCGGGCGCCGGTCCACGGTTCCTCCCCGCGAGGGACGCGTCGCCGGGCAGCGACAGCGTGAGGATCGCCTCCTCGATGTACTGGCTCGTCTCGAGGGACGCCTCGACACGACGCAGCCGCACCGCGACGTGCTCCTCGTCCTCGTTGCCCTCCAGGTCGACGGCCGCGACCAGGAACACCCGCGAGGGCCCGACGAACTCCAGGTGCAGGTAGGTGACCCGCTCCACCTCGTCGCGCCGCAGCAGCTCGGTGAGCACGGCGTCCTCGAGCTCCGGGGAGGTCGCCTCGCCGAGCAGGAACCGACGGTTGCGCTCGATGAGCACGATCGCGACGACACCGAGCAGGATCCCGACCGCGATCGACCCGACGGCGTCGAACACCGCCAGCCCGGTGAGCTGGTGCAGGAGCACGCCGAGGAACGCGATCACGAGCCCGACCAGCGCCGCGGCGTCCTCGGCGAAGACGGCCCGGAGCGTGGGGTTCGACGACTGCAGCACGTGGCGGAGCACGGGCACCCGGCGCTTCGTCGCGGCACCGTGCGCCTGCCGGTAGGCCTGCACGAAGCTCGTGCCCTCGAGCACGAACGCGATGCCGAGCACGACGTAGTTGAGGACGACGTCCTCGGCGGGCCCGGTCTCGCCGAGCTCGGTGATCCCGTGCCAGATCGACACGACCGCCCCGGCGGTGAACAGGCCGAACGCGGCGAACATCGACCAGATGTACGTCTCCCGGCCGTACCCGAGCGGGTGCTTCGTGTCGCGCTGCTTCGCACCGCGCCGTTCGGCGACGAGCAGGAAGACCTCGTTGCCCGTGTCGGCCCACGAGTGTGCGGCCTCCGCGGTCATCGACGCCGACCCGGTGAGCACGGACGCGATCGTCTTGGCGACGGCGACGAGCAGGTTGGCGGCGAAGGCGATGACGACGGTGAGCAGGGACTCCGGACGGTCCTGCTTCTCAGGTTCGGGCATCCCTCCAGCATGCTCGGCGTCCGGTAGACTCGCCCGGACAGGCGTCGAACCGGCCATCACCGGTGAGCCTCCGGAAGAACGCGGCAGCAGCACGGCCGTCAGTAGAACCGGGCGGACCGGGCCGCACCGCACCCGGACAACGAGCGGTCGTCGGCAGCACCAGCACCGACGGCAAACGAGGTGGTACCGCGGAGCAGTGCTTCCGTCCTCGTGGAGATCGACCGAACCCCCAGTTCCGTCCGACCACAGGAGCCCCCGGTGCGTTACCCACTGAACCGACCCGCTGACGACACGAGCGCGGCCGGCGTCACCCCGTCGCCGTCCTTCCCCGCCGTCGAGCAGGGGATCCTCGCGTTCTGGAAGCGCGACGACACGTTCCAGGCGTCCATCGACCAGCGCGAGGGCTGCACCGAGTGGACGTTCTACGACGGCCCGCCCTTCGCGAACGGCCTGCCGCACTACGGGCACCTGCTGACCGGGTACGCCAAGGACGTCTTCCCGCGCTACCAGACCATGCGCGGCAAGCAGGTGCACCGCCGGTTCGGCTGGGACACCCACGGGCTCCCCGCCGAGCTCGAGGCGATGCGGCAGCTCGGGATCACCGAGAAGCGCGAGATCGACGAGATGGGCGTGGACGTCTTCAACGCCGCGGCCAAGCAGTCGGTGCTCCGCTACACCGACGAGTGGCAGGCGTACGTCACCCGCCAGGCGCGCTGGGTCGACTTCGAGGACGACTACAAGACCCTCGACGTCACCTTCATGGAGAGCGTGCTGTGGGCGTGGAAGCAGCTCTGGGACAAGGGCCTCGCGTACGAGGGCTTCCGCGTGCTGCCCTACTGCTGGAACGACCAGACGCCGCTGTCGAACCACGAGCTCCGCATGGACGACGACGTCTACCAGATGCGGCAGGACCAGTCGGTGACGGTCACGTTCCCGCTGCGCGGGGACCGCGCCGAGGCGCTCGACCTGGCCGGCGTGCGGGCACTCGCCTGGACGACGACCCCCTGGACGCTGCCGACGAACGCCGCGCTCGCGGTCGGTCCGGAGATCGCCTACGCGGTCGTGCCGGCCGGGCCGGGAGGCGCGGCTGACGGTGGCGACGCCGGTTCCGCCCGGTACCTGCTCGCGTCCGACACCGTGGCCGCGCACGCGAAGGACCTCGGCTACGAGTCGGCCGACGACGCGCTCGCCGCCGTGCTCCGCACGGTCGCCGGCGCCGAGCTCGACGGCGTCGCCTACGAGCGCCTGTTCGACCACCTCGCCGACCAGGAGGGCTACGAGCACGCCTGGCGGATCCTCGTCGCCGACTACGTCGAGACGGGCGAGGGCACGGGCATCGTGCACCAGGCCCCGGCGTACGGCGCCGACGACCAGGAGGTCTGCGCCGCGGCGGGCATCCCCGTGGTGCTCTCGCTCGACGAGGGCGGCGTCTTCACGTCGCGGTTCGGCGAGGTCGCCGGCATGCTCTGGTCCGATGCGAACAAGCCGCTGACCAAGGCCGTGCGCGAGGCCGGTCGTCTGCTCCGCCAGGCCTCGTACGAGCACAGCTACCCGCACTGCTGGCGCTGCCGCAAGCCGCTCATCTACAAGGCCGTCTCGTCGTGGTTCGTCCGCGTCACGGCGTTCCGCGACCGCATGGGCGAGCTGAACCAGGACGTCAACTGGGTGCCGGACAACGTCAAGGACGGCCAGTTCGGCAAGTGGGTCGGCAACGCCATCGACTGGTCGGTGTCGCGCAACCGCTACTTCGGCACGCCGATCCCGGTGTGGGTCTCGGACGACCCGGCGTACCCGCGCCAGGACGTCTACGGTTCGCTCGAGGAGATCGAGCGCGACTTCGGTCGGCTCCCGCTGAACGCGGAGGGCGAGGTCGACCTGCACCGCCCGTTCATCGACGAGCTGACCCGGCCGAACCCCGACGACCCGACCGGGCGGTCGACCATGCGCCGGATCACCGACGTGTTCGACGTGTGGTTCGACTCGGGCTCGATGCCGTACGCCCAGGTGCACTACCCGTTCGAGAACCGCGAGTGGTTCGACAGCCACAGCCCGGCCGACTTCATCGTCGAGTACATCGGGCAGACCCGCGGCTGGTTCTACGTCATGCACGCGCTGTCCACCGCGCTGTTCGACCGCCCGGCGTTCCGGAACGTCATCAGCCACGGCATCGTCCTCGGCTCGGACGGCCAGAAGATGTCGAAGAGCCTGCGGAACTACCCGGACGTGTCCGAGGTGTTCGACCGCGACGGCGCCGACGCCATGCGCTGGTTCCTCATGTCGTCGTCGGTGATCCGCGGCGGCAACCTCGTCGTCACCGAGGAGGGCATCCGCCAGGGCGTCCGCGAGTTCCTGCTGCCGCTCTGGTCGACCTACTACTTCTTCACCCTGTACGCGAACGCCTCGGGGGAGTCGGGGTACCAGGCAACGCGGCGCACCGATAGCACCGACGTGCTCGACCGGTACCTGCTCGCGAAGACCCGTGTGCTCGTCGAGGACGTCACGACGCACCTCGACGCGCTCGACACCCCGCTCGCGGCGCAGGCCGTGCGTGACTTCGCCGACGTCCTGACGAACTGGTACGTCCGGCGCTCCCGCGACAAGTTCTGGCTCGGTGCCGGCTCCTCGCCCGAGGCGCAGGCGGCGTTCGACACGCTGTACACCGTGCTCGAGACGCTCACCCGCGTCGCCGCACCGCTCGCACCGCTCGTCACCGAGGAGGTCTGGAAGGGCCTGACCGGCGGACGCAGCGTCCACCTCGAGGACTTCCCGGACGCCGCCGAGTTCCCCGCCGACGACGCCCTGGTCGCGGCGATGGACCGCGTCCGTGACGTCGCGTCGAAGGGCCTCGCGCTCCGCAAGGCGACCGGCAAGCGCGTGCGGCTGCCCCTCGCGACGCTCACCCTCGTGGTGCCGGACCCGGACGCGATCGCGGACTTCGCCGACATCCTGCGCGACGAGCTCAACGTCAAGCGCGTCGTCCTCGAGCAGCAGGAGGAGTCCTCGCTCGGCCGGTACGGGATCGAGCGGAAGCTCACCGTCAACGCCCGCGCCGCCGGTCCCCGCATCGGCGGGCAGGTGCAGCAGGTCATCCCGGCCGCCAAGCGCGGTGACTGGGTCGCGACCGACACCGGCGTCACCGTCGGCGGTGTCGACCTCGTCGAGGGTGAGTACTCGCTCGACCTCACCGCGGCGGACGACTCCGTCGCGGTGGCGTTCCTCGACGGCGGCGGCTTCGCGGTGCTCGACACCGTGACGACGCCGGAGCTCGAGGCCGAGGGGCTCGCACGCGACGTCGTCCGCGCCGTGCAGCAGGCCCGTCGCGACGCCGACCTCGACGTCAGCGACCGCATCACCCTGACGCTCGGTGTCGACGCGACCGCGGGTGCCGCGGTCCGGGCGCACCAGGAACTCATCGCGGGGGAGACCCTCGCGACGACCGTGCACGTGGCCGAACGTGCCTTCGCCGACGGCGAGGGCACCGACGTCGGTGCCGCAGCGAAGGTGTCCGTGGAGGTGGCACGCGCATGAGCGACAGCAACCAGTACGACAGCGACCAGTACGACGACCAGTACGACGACGAGCACGACGACGATCGTCACGACGAGTCCGACGGGTCCGGCGGGCACGCCGACGGCTCCGTCGCCGACGGCGGCGCCGACGGCGTCGCGATCCCGGTCGGCCCAGCGGGCGACCAGGCCCCCGGCGCCGTCCTGCCCTACGGCGGGGACGACGACGAGGTCCGGCGGGTCGAGGCGGCCCTGTACGCCCGGATCGGCGAGCAGGCCCCGGAACGCCGGCTGCACGCCACCCGGCGCGCGGTCGAGCTCCTCGGCGACCCGCACCTCGCGTACCCGGTCGTCCACCTCACCGGCACGAACGGCAAGACCTCGACCGCCCGGATGACCGAGAGCATCGTCCGCGCCCACGGTCTGCGCACCGGGCTCATGACGAGCCCGCACCTGGTGTCGATCCGGGAGCGCATCGTCATCGACGGCGAGCCGATCGCGCCGGCGCGCTTCGTCGAGAACTGGGACGACATCACCCCGATCCTCGAGATGACCGACGCCGAGCTCACCGCGAAGGGCGAGCAGCCGCTGACCTTCTTCGAGGCGCTGACCGTCCTGGCGCTCGCGTGCTTCGCCGAGGCACCCGTCGACGTCGCCGTGATCGAGGTCGGCATGGGCGGCGAGTGGGACTCCACGAACGTCGTGCAGAGCCAGGTCCAGGTGTTCACCCCGATCGCGATCGACCACGCCAAGCAGCTCGGCGGCACCGTCGCCGAGATCGCCCGCACCAAGTCGGGCATCGTCAAGCCGTCCTCGGCGGTCGTGTCGAGCGCGCAGGCGCCCGAGGCGCTCGCCGAGCTCGAGCGCGCCGTCGAGCTCACCGAGTCGACGCTCACGGTCGAGGGCGCCGGGTTCTCGGTGCTCGACGTGACCCCGGCGGTCGGCGGGCAGCTCGTCACCGTGCAGGGCATCGCCGGCCGGTACGACGACCTGTTCCTGCCGCTCTTCGGGCGCCACCAGGCGCAGAACGCCGCCGTCGCGATCGCCGCGGTCGAGTCGTTCCTCGGCCGCGGGTCGCAGGCCCTCGACGAGGACGTGCTGTCCGAGGGCCTCGCCGGGACGACGAGCCCCGGCCGCCTGCAGCCGATCGCGCAGGAGCCGACCGTCGTGGTCGACGCCGCGCACAACCCGCACGGTGCCCGCGCACTCGCCGCGGCGCTGCCCGTCGCGTTCCCCTCCGGGCACGTCGTCGGCGTCGTCGGGATCCTCGCCGACAAGGACGCCCGCGGGTTCGTCCGCGCGCTCCGGGACACCGTGCAGACGTTCGTCGTGACGCAGCCGCCGGGGGAGCGCGCGCTCGACGCGGACGCCTTCGCCCGGGTCGTCGTCGCCGAGGTCGGCGAGGACCGGGTCGTCGTCGAGCCGTCGCTCGCACAGGCACTGCGGGAAGCCCGCGACCTCGCGGACGAGGCGGACGCCGAGGACGCGCTCGTGCTCGTCGCCGGGTCGGTCGTCATGGTGGGCGCGGTCATGGACCTGGTCCACTCCGAGGGGGAGGCGAAGTGACGGACGCACCACGGGCCTCCCGACCGGGTCGCCAGCCGCGCGTACGGAAGCCGCGACGCGACCGCGGAGCACGGGAGAGCCTGCTGTCGATCGCCCTCGTGCTCGAGGCGATCATGTTCTTCTTCCCGATGCTCGTCGTGTACGGCAAGGGCACGCTCCCGCCCCTCGCGGCGTTCGGCGGCGGCATCGCCGCCATCGTCGTCCTCACAGTCGCCTCACGCCTGACCGACAAGCCCGCCGGTGTAGTGTTCGGGTGGCTGCTGCAGGCGGCCATCCTCGCCACCGGCTTCATCGAACCGTTCATGTTCGCGGTCGCGGTGGTGTTCCTGGCGCTGTGGGTTTTCTGCTTCGTCAAGGGCGGTCAGCTCGACCGTCTGAACGCCGCGCGCCGGGCCGCCGCGGGCGAGGGCTGACCCCCCACATCGACCACGAAACAGGAGACCTGCGTGTCCGATCTCGAAGAGACCCTCGTCCTCGTCAAGCCCGACGGCGTCGCCCGCCAGCTCACCGGTGAGATCCTCCGCCGGATCGAGGCCAAGGGCTACGAGATCGTCGACCTGAAGATGCTGACGGCGCCCCGTGACCTGCTCGACCAGCACTACGAGGAGCACCAGGGCAAGCCGTTCTTCGAGCCGCTCGTCGAGTTCATGCAGTCCGGTCCGGTCGTCGCCGTGCGCGTCGCCGGCAACGCCGCGATCGCGGGCTTCCGCTCGCTCGCCGGCACCACCGACCCGACCACGGCCGCGCCCGGCACCATCCGCGGCGACCTCGGCCGCGACTGGGGCCTCAAGGTGCAGCAGAACCTGGTGCACGGGTCCGACAGCCCCGAGTCCGCCGCGCGCGAGCTCGCGCTCTGGTTCGCCTGAGACGGGGAGACGACGTGACGAACAACGACCGACCGACCAAGAACGAGCGGCGCCAGCACGCGCGTGAGGTCGCCCGGCAGCGCGCCGACGCCGAGAAGCGCCGCAAGCGCCGCAACAAGTGGTTCCTCCAGGGCGGCATCGGCCTGGGCATCGTGGCGGTCGCGGCCATCGTCGCCATCGTCGTGGTGAACGTCAACAGCGGCGGCAGCACCTCGGCCGCTGGCCCGAAGAACATGGTCACCGGCGGCATCCAGTTCACCGGCGGCAACGGCGAGATGGCCCCCGTCACCACGAAGGGCGTCCCCGCCGACGGCACCCCGTCGCCGGTCGCCACCGCGAACGACGACGGCACCGTCAAGGTCGTCGAGTACGTCGACTGGGCCTGCCCGGTGTGCAAGCAGTTCGAGACCACCTACGGCGACCAGGTGAACGACCTGGTCAAGGACGGCAAGGCGACCCTCGAGGTGCACCCCGTGTCGATCCTCGACCGCAGCTACCTCGGCTCGCGCTACGCCAGCCGTGCCGCGAACGCCGCCATGTGCGTCGCGAACTTCGCCCCGGACAAGTTCCTGTCGGTGCAGCAGCAGTTCTTCGAGAAGCAGCCCGAGGAGGGCACGAAGGGCCTGACGAACGCCGAGATCGCCGACCTGGTGAAGGCCGGCGGCGCCACCGGTTCGGACATCTCCGAGTGCCTGTCCAGCGAGCACTACAAGGGCTGGGTCACGAAGTCGACGAACGAGGTCCTGCAGGACTCCTCGGTCGCGGGCCCGCAGGGCTTCGGGACGCCGACGATCCTCGTCAACGGCAAGCGCGTGGACAGCCTGACCGACGTCGTCTCGACGATCGAGGCAGCGGCGAAGTAACGCCCCACCACCGACGACGCCCCCGCTCCCGACCAGGGAGCGGGGGCGTCGTGCGTCGTGCGGACGCGTCGACCGCGGTCGCAGCCGTCAGAGCGTGCTGAGCACCCGGGGGAAGACGACCAGGATGCAGACGACGACCACCGCGTAGTTCGCGAGCACGAACGCCCACGAGAACGGCAGCAGGGTCCGGCCCGTGCGCTGCAGCCCGGCACCGAAGCGCCCCTGCGCCGCGTTCCAGATCGTGAAGACCCAGAACATCGGGATGGTCATCGACCAGACGAGCAGGCACCACGGGCACAGGTAGCCGATGACCCACACGGTCTGCGTGAACAGCCAGGTGACGAACACCCAGGCGAGGAACACGCCCGCGTTGAACGTGATCCAGAACCACCGGTGGCCGTTCCGCATGCCGGCGAGCAGCATCACGCCGACCGCGATCGGCGCGACGAAGCCCATCACGCCGATGAGCGGGTTCGGGAAGCCGAACAGCGACCCCTGCCAGCTCGTCATGACCTGCGAGCAGTTCACGAACGGGCTGACGTCGCAGCTCAGGACCGCCTGCGGGTTCTCGTACTTCTGGAACTCGTCCAGCACCAGGCGGAAGGCGGCGTACAGCGCGACGGCGCCGGTGACGATGAGGAGGACCGCCATCGCGATCGGACGACGGTGCGTGGTTGCGCTCGTGCTCACCGCGTCATCTTCGCACGCCCGTTCCGGCCCTTCCCTGGCAGGGCGTGCGACAATGGCCGAGTCGCGCGGTCCGACCGTGCGACGAGCAGAGCTTCCCGGGCCCAGCCCGGGCAACAGGTGCGGTGAGAGCGCACCGTGACCGGACGTGCGTCACTCCGACGCCGAATCCGCGTGGACCGGGTGTCCGCCGCGGAACCGGCGCGGACCGTACGAAGATGACGGACACCGGTCACAAGACAGCGACGACGGGGGCGTGGACGCCGCTCGTCACAACCGAAGGTTCCCGTGCCCGACAGGGTACGAGCAGAGTTCCCGCCGCCCGTCAGGGCGCGAGCGGGGTCAAGGAGTGCACCAGACCAATGGTGGAGCAGAACACCGACAACACGACCAACGACGACGCCACGCCGAAGCGCCGCGGCCGCCTGTTCGGCAGCCGCCGAGCGCGGTCGGGCGGCCTGGAGGCCCGTGGCGACGTCGACCGGACGACGACCGACACCGACGGGGTCACCCTCCCCGCCGACGCGGCGACCGACGAGCGCGTCGCGTCGCCCGACACCTCCGCCGCTGACGCGGCAGCGGTGCAGGACGGGACCGAGGCACCGTCCTCGGTCGTGGCGCAGGACGGAACGACCGTCCCGGTCGCGGTCGACCCGGTCGCCGCTGCGTCCGGTGAGCCGCACGACGTCTCGACGCTGACCGGGGACCTGCCGGTCGTCGGGGCGGCGTCCGACGGCGTGGGCAGCGACGGCGTCGGCGCCCTCGTCACCGGTGCCGACGCGCACGGGGCGCAGGCCGCCGGGACGCAGGACGAAGCAGGTGCGACCGCTGCCGACCCGACCACCGCCGGGGGCGACGTGCCGGACGACGCGGGGCGCGCCTCCCGTCCGGACGCCGCCGTGCAGACGGCCGACGCGTCCGACGAGGCGTCCGACGAGCCGTTCGTCCCGCGGGCCACGAGCACCCTCAGCCTGATCTTCCACGCGCCGGTGCTGCCCGAGGTGCCCGTCCGCGCCCCGCGCGACGAGCGGGACGACCGCGACGACGACGAGGACGACGACGAGCAGGGCGGCGGCCGTCGCCGCTCCCGCCGTCGTGGCACGAGCGCCGACCGCGAGCAGCGCGCGCCGCGCGACCACCAGGAGCCGCGCCGCCGCGAGCCGGAGCTCATCACCGAGCCGCAGCGCATCAAGGGCTCGACCCGCCTCGAGGCGAAGAAGCAGCGTCGCCGTGACGGTCGCGACGCCGGTCGTCGTCGCCAGGTGATCACCGAGGACGAGTTCCTCGCGCGCCGCGAGAGCGTCGACCGCCAGATGATCGTGCGGTCCAGCTCGTCGAAGATCGAGATCGGTGTGCTCGAGGACAACGTCCTCGCGGAGCACTACGTCACGAAGTCGCACAACGTCTCGCTCATCGGCAACGTCTACCTGGGCAAGGTCCAGAACGTGCTGCCCTCGATGGAGGCGGCGTTCGTCGACATCGGCCGCGGGCGCAACGCGGTCCTGTACGCGGGCGAGGTCGACTGGGCGTCGGTCGACACCGGCAACCACGGCCGTCGCATCGAGGCCGCCCTCAAGCCGGGCGACAAGGTGCTCGTGCAGGTCACGAAGGACCCGGTCGGCCACAAGGGTGCCCGGCTCACCAGCCAGGTCTCGCTGCCCGGCCGCTACCTCGTGTACGTGCCGAACGGCTCGATGAACGGCATCTCGCGCAAGCTGCCCGACACCGAGCGTGCCCGGCTGAAGAAGATCCTCAAGGAGGTCCTGCCCGAGCACGCCGGCGTCATCGTCCGCACGGCCGCCGAGGGCGCGACCGAGGAGCAGCTCACCCGCGACGTGCAGCGCCTGACCAGCCAGTGGGAGGCGATCCAGAAGAAGGTCGCCGGGGGCCACGCGCCGGTCATGCTGCACTCCGAGCCCGACCTGCTCGTGAAGATCGTCCGCGACGTCTTCAACGAGGACTTCACGAAGCTCATCATCGACGGCGACGCCGCGCGCGGGGTCATCGAGGACTACCTCGACGCCGTCGCGCCGGACCTCAAGGACCGCGTCGAGCTGTACGACGGCCCGGACTCCTTCGAGGAGTACCGCCTCAACGAGCAGATCGCCAAGGCGCTCGACCGCAAGGTGTGGCTGCCGTCGGGTGGCTCGCTCGTCATCGACCGCACCGAGGCGATGACCGTCGTCGACGTCAACACGGGCAAGTTCGTCGGATCCGGCGGCAACCTCGAGGAGACCGTCACGAAGAACAACCTCGAGGCCGCCGAGGAGCTCGTCCGCCAGCTGCGTCTGCGCGACATCGGCGGCATCATCGTCGTCGACTTCATCGACATGGTGCTCGAGTCGAACCGCGACCTGGTCCTCCGTCGTCTGGTCGAGTGCCTGAGCCGCGACCGGACGAAGCACCAGGTCGCCGAGGTCACCTCGCTCGGCCTCGTGCAGATGACCCGCAAGAAGATCGGCGTCGGCCTCCGCGAGTCCCTCGACGAGGTCAACGCGCAGGTGAACGACAACAACGCCGACCCCGGTCCGACCAAGGGCCGTCGCAAGGCCCGGAGCACCGGCGGCAACGGCTCGGGCAACGGGTCGAACGGTGGGTCCTCGAACGGCTCGTCGAACGGCACCGGCTCGAACGGCGGCGGCGCGGCGCACCAGATCACCGAGGACGTCAAGAACGCCCTGTCGCGCATCGCCGCCTCGACGCTGCCCCACGAGGAGTCCGACGCACCCCGGACCGGCATCGCGAACCCCCGCGGGGGAGCGGCCGCACCGGCAGCCGAGACTCCGGCGTCGCCCGCGTCGACCGCCACCCCGGTGTCCGCACCGGACGAGGCCGACCAGTCGCAGGGCCAGTCGCAGGGCGGCGAGCAGTCGTCCGGCAAGCGTCGTCGTCGTCGCGGTGGCCGCGGCGGCAACGGCGCAGGCGGGACCGTCGGCGCCGAGCAGACCCCGGCGGCCGAGGAGCGTCCGGCAGCCACGTCCGGTCGGTCCGAGTCCACGCCCGCGGCACGGGCAGCCGAGCAGGCGCCCGCGCCGGTCACCTCGGCCTCCGCGCCGACCGCCGCCGCCGAGCCCGTCAAGGCCCCGGCTCGTCGTCGGGCGAGCTCGAGCGCCACGGTGACGCCGGCCGACACCACGGTCGCGATCCTGGACATCCCGGTCGCCGTCACGAAGCGCGAGCCCCGACCGGTGACCGGCGATGCCGAGTCCCTGCTCGACTCGGTGCTGCAGGCACTCCCCGAGCCGAAGCAGCCCGGCCAGGGTCGCTCCCGCTCGCGTCGCGTCTCGTCGCCGAGCATCAGCGCTCCGGCCACCGCGGACACCGCCACCGACGCGGGCGACACGCCCGACGACGGTGCCGTGATCGTGGGCAACTGACGTGACCGACCCGGCGGGCCCCGGCCGGCAGCACGGCACCGGATCCCACGGAGCGGGCTGGGGACAGCCCGCTCCGGGGGACCGGATCCCCGCCGGGCCCACCGGACGGGGTCGTCCCGCCGGTGACCCGCGGCGTGCCGTCGCACCCGGGGCCTCGGTGGCGAACACCACGAGTGCGCTCATCGCGGTCGTCTCGATCGTCCTCGTCGAGTTCGTCTCGGGCCTGGCGTCGCTGGTCGGGACGACCCTCGTGGTGCACCCGTTCGGCAACGCCGGCACCGGTGCGTCCCTGCTCGGCAGCTTCGTCACGGGCGTGTTCACCGCGCCGCTGCCGTACTACCTGGTCACCTTCCTCGCGCTCGCGTTCCTGACGCCGATCGCCCGCCGCAGCCCGCTGCCGACCGTGCTGGTCCGCGCGCTGCTCGCCGGCGCCGCCGGGACCGTGGCGCTCGTGCTCGTGGGGATGGCCACCGCGCTGGTCGACCTCGGCCGTCCCGGGGCGGGGGGCCGGACCGTCGCGGCCGTCGTCACGGGCCCGCTGGCGAACGGCGTGCCGTTCACCCTCATGCTCCTCGGCACCGCGACCGTCGCGTGGCTCTGGACCGGACGCCCGGGAGGCGCTCGTCCCGGTGCCCGTGGCGGCTCGGGGCGTCTTGGCACGGTGCGGCCCGCCGACGCGGTGCCGTCGGCGACGGTGCAGCAGCCGGGCCAGGCGTGGGGACAGCCGCAGCCGGGCCGTCGACCCGCTCCGCAGCCCGGGGCGCAGGCGTGGCCGCAGCAGGACCCGCAGCAGCTGTGGGGGCAGCAGGACCCGCAGCAGCCCGTACGGGGGCAGCAGACGCCGCAGCAGGCCCCGTGGGGCCAGGGCCCCGCGCAGGGGCCGCAGGGGCCGCAGGGGACGTCGCAGGCCGAGCAGGGGCAGCACGGGGCGCCGCAGCCCGAGCAGCAGCCCCGGCCCTGGCAGCCGCCGGCACCGCGCTGAGCACAGATCCGCACCCGTCCCGGCACCCGTTGGCGAGACGAGGCGAGGCGGAGCCGGACCGACGTGTCGGCGGTGCGCCGCGCCTCCCGGCCGACGCCGCGTGCCGGCCCGCGGTCTCAGTCGGCGCGCTTGTCGCGCTGCGCGACCCGCAGCCCGCTCGCGATCAGCCGGAGCACGAGCTCCCGACCGCTCACCGCGGTGGCCCCGGCCGCGACGAGTTCGTCGTAGCGCGCGAGGGGCACGTCGTAGTGGTCGTGGTCGAACGCACGACGCGGGATCCCGGCACGGTGCGCGAAGGCGTGGAGCTCGTCGTACGACGCGTCGCTGACCAGGTGGGACCACACCGTGTCGTGCGCGGGCCAGCTCGGCGGGTCGATCAGGACGGTCACGGATCGATCGTACGTGTGTCGCCGTTTGACCGGACCTAGGGGGATCGAGTATTCTCGACCCCTGGTGTCAGCGGGCCGTTCTGCCTGCGTCGCCGATCGGGCCCGGCCTACCGGGAGCCGCTCGTGCAGAAGTGGGCACCCGAGACTTCCCTCAAGCAGAGTACGTAAGGATTTCCACGTGGTTTACGCAGTAGTGCGCGCCGGCGGCCGTCAGGAGAAGGTCGAGGTCGGCACCATCCTCACGATCGACCGTGCCAAGGCCGACGACAAGGGCAACATCGACCTCGCGCCGGTGCTCCTCGTGGACGGTGACAAGATCACGTCGGCCGCTTCCGAGCTCGCCGGCGTCACCGTCACCGCACAGGTGCTCGAGGACCTCCGCGGTCCGAAGGTCGTCATCCAGAAGTTCAAGAACAAGACCGGGTACAAGAAGCGTCAGGGTTTCCGCGCTGAGCTGACCCGCGTCAAGATCACCTCGATCGCGTAAGGCGGGAGTAGAAGATGGCACACAAGAAGGGTGCGAGCTCCACTCGCAACGGTCGTGACTCGAACGCACAGCGCCTCGGCGTGAAGCGCTTCGGTGGCCAGGTCGTCAACGCCGGGGAGATCATCCTCCGCCAGCGTGGCACCCACTTCCACCCGGGCGCCAACGTCGGCCGCGGTGGCGACGACACGCTGTTCGCCCTCTCGGCCGGTGCGGTCGAGTTCGGCACCAAGGGCGGCCGCAAGGTCGTCAACATCGTCGCGGCGTAGTCGACGAAGCGTTCTCAGTTGGAGGGGCGGGCCGAGTGCCCGCCCCTCCTTCGCTTTCCGCGGGCCGACCTGTCCGCACCCTCGCGGGCACACCGGCCCGCACCCTCGCGGGCACACCGGCCCGCGCCCTCGCGGGCCGATCTGCCCGCACCTTCGCGGACACACCTGTCCGCACCCTCGCGGGCACACCTGCCCGCACCGTAAGGAGTGGAACCATGGCGACCTTCGTCGACCGCGTGACCCTGCACCTCACCGCGGGGAACGGCGGCAACGGCTGCGTTTCGGTCCGCCGTGAGAAGTTCAAGCCCCTCGCCGGGCCCGACGGCGGCAACGGCGGTGACGGCGGCGACATCGTGCTCGTGGCCGACCCGCAGGTGACGACCCTGCTCGGCTACCACCGCTCGCCGCACCGTTCCTCGAAGAACGGCCAGCCCGGCATGGGCGACATGCGCAGCGGCGTGAGCGGCGAGACCCTCGAGCTGCCCGTCCCGATCGGCACCGTCGTGCACGACGAGGGCGGCGAGGTGCTCGCGGACATGACCGAGCCCGGCATGCGCGTCGTCGTCGCACCGGGCGGTCAGGGCGGCCTCGGCAACGCGGCCCTCGCAACCACCAAGCGCAAGGCCCCCGGCTTCGCCCTGCTGGGGACACCCGGGTGGACCGGCGACGTCAGCCTCGAGCTGAAGACCATCGCCGACGTCGCACTCGTCGGGTTCCCGAGCGCCGGCAAGTCCTCGCTCATCGCCGCGATCTCGGCCGCGAAGCCGAAGATCGCCGACTACCCGTTCACGACCCTGACCCCGAACCTCGGCGTCGTCGAGTCGGGCGAGGTCCGCTTCACGGTCGCCGACGTCCCCGGTCTCATCGAGGGCGCGTCGGAGGGCAAGGGCCTCGGCCTCGAGTTCCTGCGCCACGTCGAGCGCTGCGAGGCGCTCCTGCACGTCATCGACTGCGCGACGCTCGACCCGGGCCGCGACCCGTTGAGCGACCTCGACGTGATCCTCGGCGAGCTCGAGCGCTACCCGGTCCCCGAGGGCCAGACCCCGCTGCTCGAACGTCCGCAGCTCGTCGCCCTCAACAAGGTCGACGTGCCCGAGGCCGCCGAGCTCGCCGAGTTCGTCACGTCCGAGCTCGAGGACCGCCGCTACCGGGTGTTCCCGATCTCGACCGCGTCCCGCGCCGGCCTGCGCGAGCTGACCTTCGCGCTGGCCGAGGTCGTCGAGCAGGCCCGCGCCGCCCGTCCGGCCGTGCCCGAGCAGGAGCGCATCGTGCTCCGCCCGAAGGCCGTCAACGCGAAGCCCTTCACGGTTCGTGCCGAGGGCGGCGAGGAGCACCGCTTCTACCGCGTCCGCGGCGAGAAGCCGGAGCGCTGGGTCGTGCAGACCGACTTCACCAACGAGGAGGCGATCGGCTACCTGGCCGACCGGCTCGCCAAGCTCGGCGTCGAGGACGGCCTGTTCAAGGCCGGCGCGGTCGCCGGGTCGACGGTCGTCATCGGTGGCGACGGGGGCATGATCTTCGACTGGGAGCCCACGCTCACCTCGACCGCCGAGCTCATCACGAGCGCGCGTGGCACCGACTCCCGGGTGGGTGGGTCCTCGCGACCGACCCGCAACGAGCGCCGCGAGGACTACTTCGAGCGCATGGACGCCAAGGCGGCGGCGCGCGCCGAGCTCGAGCAGGAGCGCATCGCCGGCCTGTGGGCCGACGACGACGAGGACGGCCGCTGACGGCGGTCCGCCGACGCAGCAGCCCCGACCGACGAGGGACCGACGACCGATGACCGAGACGACCGACCGCGCCGACACCGGAGCCGTGCTGGAGCGGGCTGACGTCCCGCGTGCCCGGCGCCTCGTCGTCAAGGTCGGTTCGTCGTCGGTCAGCGGCGACGCGGCCGGCCAGATCGGCGCGCTCGTCGACGCCCTGGCCGCCGTGCACGCCCGGGGGACCGAGGTCGTGCTCGTGTCCTCGGGCGCCATCGCGACCGGGTTCCCGTTCCTCGGGCTCGAGGGCCGCCCGGACGACCTCGCGACCCAGCAGGCGGCCGCGGCGACCGGGCAGAACCTCCTGATGTTCCGGTACCAGAAGGAGCTCGACCGGCACGGCGTCGTCGCGGCCCAGGTCCTGCTCACCGCGGGGGACATGCAGAACCCGACGCACCGGGTGAACGCGCAACGGGCCGTCGACCGGCTGCTCGAGCTGCGGGTCCTGCCGATCGTGAACGAGAACGACACCGTGGCCACGCACGAGATCCGCTTCGGCGACAACGACCGGCTGGCCGCCCTCGTCGCGCGCCTGCTCGGCGCCGACGCGCTCGTGCTGCTCTCCGACGTCGAGTCGCTGTACACGCGGCCGCCGGAGCACCCCGACGCGCGGCCGATCCACGACGTCCCGTTCGGCGACGAGCTCGCCGGGGTCACGTTCGGCGCGTCGGGAGCGGCCGGCGTGGGTACCGGGGGAGCGGCCACGAAGGTCGCCGCTGCCCGGCTCGCCGCCGAGGCCGGCACCGCCGTGCTCGTGACCGCGACCGGCCTGGTCGAGCGCGCGCTGGCCGGCGAGCAGGTCGGCACCTTCTTCCACCCGGCTCCGCGGGGCTGACCCGACCTGGTCCACCGGTCGGGAGGCGCGGTGCGGCCGGGTGGGTCCGGCGCGTCGCGCGCCGGGTCGCGGTCGGGAGGCGCGGCGCGGCCGGAAGGGTCCGGTTCGTCGCGTGCGGGGTCGCGACCACTTCGCGTGGCCGGCTCCTCCTCCACAGGGCGGCCTGGCACGGATGCCCTCCACCGGACCGACGCAGGAGGTCACGTCCGGCCCGTCCGCTCCTACAATCGGACCATGTCGCTGACCGCACCCGCCCCGACCCTCACCGACAAGCTGGTCGCCGCCCGCAGCGCGTCCACCGTGCTCGCGACCGCGACGACGTCGGTCAAGGACGCCGCACTGCGCGCGGTCGCGGCACGGCTGCGCGGGGACACCGACGCCATCGTCGCGGCCAACCACCAGGACCTCGTGGCGGGCGAGGAGAGCGGCCTGTCCTCCGGCCTGCTCGACCGTCTGCGGCTCGACGCCACCCGGATCGAGGCCCTCGCGGCAGCCGTCGAGCACGTCGTGGGGCTCACCGACCCGGTCGGCCAGCACGTCCGTGGGTCACGACTGCCGAACGGGCTGCAGCTGTCGCAGGTGCGTGTGCCCTTCGGCGTGGTCGGCGCGATCTACGAGGCCCGTCCGAACGTCACCGTGGACATCGCCGCGCTCGGCCTGAAGAGCGGGAACGCGGTGGTCCTGCGCGGGGGATCGGCCGCCCTCCGCACCAACGCGGTGCTCGTCGACACGGTCCGTGCCGCGCTCGGGTCCGTCGGCCTGCCCGAGGACCTGGTCCAGACCATCGACGAGTTCGGGCGTCAGGGGGCGACCGAGCTCATGCGTGCCCGCGGGCTCGTCGACGTCCTGATCCCGCGGGGGAGCGCGTCGCTCATCCAGACCGTCGTCACCGAGTCGCAGGTGCCGGTGATCGAGACCGGCGCCGGCGTCGTGCACGTGTTCCTCGACGCCTCCGCCCCCGAGGGCCGCGCGGTCGACATCGTGCTCAACAGCAAGGTGCAGCGGCCGAGCGTCTGCAACGCCCTCGAGACCCTGCTCGTGCACCGGGCGGCGGCCGAACGCCTGCTCCCGGTGCTCGCCGCGCGCCTCCGTGCCGCCGGTGTCACCCTCCGCGGTGACGACGCGACCCGCACGATCGTCCCGGGGGTGCTCCGCGCGACCGAGGCCGACTGGGGCACCGAGTCGATGGACCTCGACCTCTCGATCCGCGTCGTGGCCGACGTCGACGAGGCGATGGCGCACATCGCGCGGTGGTCGACGCACCACACCGAGTCGATCGTCACCGACGACGTCGACACCGCGGAGCGCTTCCTGGCCCAGGTGGACTCGGCCGTCGTGATGGCGAACGCGTCGACACGGTTCACCGACGGCGGCGAGTTCGGCTTCGGTGCCGAGGTCGGGATCTCGACGCAGAAGCTGCACGCCCGTGGGCCGATGGGGTTGCCGGAACTCACGAGCACCAAGTGGATCGTGCGCGGTCAGGGACAGATCCGCGGCTAGACTGGGCGGCGTCTTCCCCCCGATCGAACGGAGCACCGGTCCGATGACCTTCCTCGCTGAAGCCGCAGAACACTCCTCCGGGGTCCCCGCGTTCGTCTTCCCCATGGTCGCCGCGCTCTTCTTCACGTTCCTCGGGTTCGTGACCTGGAGCTTCCGCGACGTCGCGTACCGCCACTCCCAGAAGTTCGAGGCCACCCGCCACCACGAGACGGGTGTGGACGAGTTCGGTCACACCAAGCACTGACCTCCGGCTCGATGCTCGAGAGCACGGGGCGCCCACGCATCGGCGTGATGGGTGGCACCTTCGACCCGATCCACCACGGACACCTCGTGGCGGCGTCGGAGGTCGCGCGCGCCTTCGACCTCGACGAGGTCGTCTTCGTGCCCACCGGCCAGCCGTACATGAAGTCGGACGTCACGGACGCCGAGCACCGGTACCTCATGACGGTCATCGCGACGGCGTCGAACCCGATGTTCACGGTCAGCCGGGTCGACATCGACCGTCCCGGACCGACGTACACGGTCGACACGCTCCGTGACCTGCACGCGCAGCGTCCCGATGCCCAGCTCGTCTTCATCTCGGGCGCGGACGCCGTCCAGCAGATCCTCGACTGGAAGGACCACGATGGGCTGTGGGACCTGGCGCACTTCGTCGCGGTCACCCGGCCGGGACACGACCTCAGCATCACCGGACTGCCCGAACGCGACGTAAGCTTGCTCGAAGTCCCCGCGTTGGCGATATCGTCCACCGACTGCCGCGACCGGGTCAGGCGCGGGTCACCCGTGTGGTACTTGGTCCCCGACGGTGTCGTCCAGTACATCTCCAAGCACCATCTGTATCGGAGCGTTGCATGAGTTCGTCCGACGCGCAGCCGCCACTGTCGCGGCGCGAAGCGCGCGAGCGGGAGCGTGCCGCCGCAGCCGGTTCGCAGCCCGTCACGCCCCCGCCGACCGTCACGCCGCAGGCCGACCAGCCGAGCGAGGAACGCCGCCGCCCGGGTTCGCACGTCGCGCCGTCGCCCTCCGGGCCGGCGCAGCGGTCCGCCCAGGGCACCCCCGGTGCGTTCCCGCTCGCCCCGGCCTCCGGCGCCGAGGCGTCCGGCGACCCCTCGTCGTCCACGCCGTCACCCGCGAGCCCGGCACCGGCCTCGGCGACCGAGATCGTCCCCGGTACCGGAGGGCTGACGCGTCGTCAGCTCCGTCTGCGCCGTGAGGCCGAGGGACAGGCGGTCCAGCCCGTCCCGCTGCGGGCACCGACCCCGCAGTCGTCCGACCGCACCGTGCAGGACGTCCTCGGTTCCGTGGACCGGCTCGACACCGACGAGCCCCCGACCCCCGTGCGCCCGGCCTCGGCAGCACCCTCGCCGGCAGCTCCCGAGCGTGCGGCCGTCCCGGTGCCCTCGGCGGAGGACGCCCCCTCCGTGCCGTCGCCCGCGGCCCCCGTCGGCTCGACGCCGACCCCGTCGGTGCCGTCCGCCCCTGAGCCCGGGGAGACCGTCCGGCTCGACGCGGCCGCCGTCGCGCAGGCGACCGAGGCCGACGGTTCGCCGGACGACCTCGAGCCGCTCAGCGAGGCCGCGGCACACGCCGAGGAGCCCCGCCGGCACCGGTCCACGTGGTCGTCGCCCGACGAGGACGCTGACGCGGACACCGCCGACACCGCCGACACCGCGACCACGCCCGGCACCGACCTGCCGACCTCGTCGACGCCGGTCGTGTTCCCGCTGTCGCTCGACGACGACACGAACGAGGTCCCGGTCCAGCGCCCGACCTCCGCGTCGGCACGCCCGGCCTCTGCCGACGACGCGCCCCGCGTGCCGGCCTCCTTCGCCCGTCCGGTCGAGCCGAAGCCGGTGACGACGGCGTTCACCCCGCCGGCCGGTCACTGGTCGCAGCTCGCGGACGACGCGAACGACGCCGAGGTGCACGACGAGGAGACCGGCACCCGCCGTGTCGCCGTGCAGAACACGAACTCGATCGTGCTCCCCGACTCCGCACTGGCCGACCCGACCGGCGCGCTGAACGCCACGGGCGAGGTGATCCTGACCGGGTCGATCGACCTGCCCGCGTCGCTGTCCTCGACCGGGTCGCACCGACCGATCGACGGCGCCGAGGTCGACCGTCTGCTCGAGCAGCACGACGAGCAGCCCGAGACGGACGCGAGCCCGGTCCGTGCGAGCCGCGCCATCTCCAGCCACACCTCGACGCGACAGGTCGTCCTCGCCGCCGCCAAGCCCAAGGAGTCCCGCACGCCGGTGATCCTCGGTGTGACGGTCGGTGCCGTGGGCCTCGCTGCGGCTGCGGTCATCATCGTGGCCCTGGTCACGACGCACATGGGCGGCTGACCGGCCGTTCCCCGTCCGGACCGCCCCGTGGTGGTCCGACCAGACGCACTCCGGTGGCGATCGACGTCGCCGGTCCGATCGTCCCCCGCGCCCGTGGCCTGGCCGCTGTCGGTGGGGTGGCCTATGATCGGGACCCATCACACGGGTCCGCACGCTGCGGGTCCGACGACCGGAAGGACTCCGTGACCGCCTCTCCCCGTGCAGTGGAACTCGTCCAGCTCGCCGCCCAGGCAGCTGACGCCAAGCAGGCCGAAGACCTCGTCGCCCTCGACGTGACCGCGCCGCTGCAGCTCACCGACGTGTTCCTGCTCGCGACCGGCCGGAACGAGCGCAACGTGCTCGCCATCGCGGACGAGATCGAGGACCGGCTCCTCGCCGACGGCGCCAAGCCGCTCCGTCGCGAAGGCCGTGCCGAGGGCCGCTGGGTGCTCATCGACTTCGGTGACATCGTCGTGCACGTCTTCCACGAGGAAGACCGCCAGTACTACTCGCTCGAGCGTCTCTGGTCGGACTGCCCGACCATCCCGCTCGAGCTGCCGGTGGACCAGTCCGCCGCCGACCAGCCCGCCTGATCGGCCCACCACACGCGACGCGCCCGGGTGACGAGCTCGATTACGTCACCCGGCGTTCGCATGGTGTACGCTTCCATGGTGCCTCCGGTTCGGAGGAACACCACACGAGCAAGTGAGAACTTGCACCGTGACCTGGGTCTGTGGCGCAGCTGGTAGCGCACCTGCATGGCATGCAGGGGGTCAGGGGTTCGAGTCCCCTCAGATCCACCCACACCGGAACCCCGTCGCTCACGAGCGGTGGGGTTTCGTCGTTCTCGAGCGCCTGTCGCTCCCGAGCGCCTGTCGTCCCCGCGCTCTTGGCGCTCCTGGCGTTCCCGGGGCCCGGTCGCTCCCTGATGCCCCGAGGCCCCGATCGACCCGTGGTGGTGCCGTTCCACGGCCCCGCGGTGGGTTCCGTACCGTCGCCACGCTCCCGCTACGCTGATCCGCATGAGCAACGACGCGCCCCTGTCCGGTTCCGCCCTGACGATCACCGCGGCGGGCTACACCGCCGAGATCGCCTCGGTGGGGGCATCGCTGCGCACCCTCCGGCACGAGGGCCGCGACCTGGTCGTGCCGTTCGACGCCGACGAGGTCCGTCCGGCCTTCCGGGGCGCGGTCCTCGCTCCGTGGCCGAACCGGGTCGTGGACGGCCGCTACACGTTCGGCGGCCGGGAGCACGAGCTGGCCCTGACCGAGCCGAAGCGCCACCACGCCCTGCACGGTCTGGTCGCGTGGACCGACTTCCGCACGGTCGCGCACGAGCCGGACCGTGCCGTCCTCGCCACCACGGTCGCCGCGCAGGAGGGCTACCCGTACCGCGTGGACGTCCTGGTCGAGTACCGCGTCGACGCCGACGGTCTGCACACCACCGTGACCGGCACGAACACCGGGCACGAGTCCGCGCCCTGGGGGACCGGTCCGCACCCGTACCTGGTCGGCGGGGCGGGGCGCGTCGACGACTGGACGCTCACGCTGCCGGCGGCCCGGGTGCTCGAGGTGACCGAGGACCGTCTCGTGCCGACCGGCCTCGCCGACGTGCACGACGAGTTCGACCTCCGCACCGCGACCCCGATCGGCGGCCGCTTCATCGACCACGCCTACACCGGCTTCGACCGCGACGACGAGGGGGTCGCGACGATCGTCCTCACCGGTGCCGACGGCCGCGGCGTCCGCGTGGCGTTCGGTCCCGAGTGCCCGTGGGTGCAGGTGCACACCGCCGACCACGTCGTCCCCGAGTACCACCGCGTCGGCCTGGCCGTCGAGCCGATGACGTGCGCGCCGGACGCCTTCAACACCGGCGAGGAGTCGGGGCTCGTCGTGCTCGAGCCGCACGCCTCGCACGCCGCCTCGTGGACGATCGCCGCGGTCTGACCGGAGCGCGGGCGCTCGTCCGCCGGTTCGGGTGGACCCCGGACCTCGGCTCCCTCGCGGCCTCGGCGGCCGGCGACGTCGTCTGGCTCGACTCCGCCCTGCCCGACGGCGCACCGGACGCCGCACGTGAGCGGGCCCGCTGGTCCGTCCTCGCCCTGACCGGCGGGCCGTTCGGTGCCGGGTTCCGGCACGAGGACCGTCGTGCACTCCTCGACGTGTCCCCGGCCGCGGAGGCGTGGTTCGGTCCCTCGCGGAGCGTCGACGCGGGCGCGTTCGCGACGCTCGGGGACCTGCTCGCACGCACACCGGCCTGCACCGCGCCGATCGCCGGGTGCGGCTTCGCGCTGGGGTGGGTGGGCTTCCTCGGGTACGAGCTCGGCCGTGAGACCGACGGGCCGGACCGGACCGCCGGGCAGCACGCGGACGCCGACCTGCGGTTCGTGGACCGGGCCGTCGTGGTCGACGCGGACGGCGGCGCGTGGGCGCTCGCCCTCGTCGTGGACACGGACACGGACACGGGCGCGGACGCGGAAGCGGGCACGGACACGGACGGTGCGGCAGGCGCGGCCAGCACGGCGAACCGCGCGTGGCTCGACGAGGTGACCACGCGACCGGCCGCCGCGGTGGACGCGGGCGCGACCACGGGCCTCCCGGCCGGTGCGGTGACCGGGGTGCCGGGCGTGACCGGCGGGGCGGGCGCGGCCACGGGCCTCCCGACCGGTGTGGCGACCGGGCGCGTGTCGCGGGCCGCCTACGAGACCGCGGTCGAGACCTGCCGTGCGGAGATCCGCGAGGGCAACGCCTTCCAGGTGTGCCTCACCACCGCCTTCGCGGTCGGCCTGGAGGCGCGGGTCGGGCCCGCCACGGACCCGCACCTGGACGAGTACCTGCGGCTGCGCGCCGTCGACCCGGTGCCGTTCGGCGCCTACCTGCGGCTCGGACCGCTCCGGGTCGCGAGCCGCTCGCCGGAACGGTTCCTGCGCATCGACGCCGGCGGGCGGGTCCTCGCCGAACCCATCAAGGGCACCCGTCGTCGCGACCCGGACCCGGGCCGGGACGCCGTGGTGCGGGCCGACCTGGCGACGAGCGGCAAGGACCGCGCCGAGAACGTCATGATCGTCGACCTGCTGCGCAACGACCTGCTGCGCTCGGCGGTGCCCGGCTCGGTGCACGTCGAGCGGCTCTGCGCGGTCGAGACCTACGCGAGCGTGCACCAGCTCGTGTCGACGGTGTCGGCGCAGCTGCCCCCGGGCGCGTCGCGGGCCGAGGTGGTCCGTGCCGCGTTCCCGCCGGGGTCGATGACGGGCGCGCCGAAGCGCAGCGCGACCGCGATCGCCGACCGGCTCGAGGGTGCGCCGCGCGGGGTGTACTCGGGAGCGGTCGGGTACTTCTCGACGGACGGCACCGTCGACCTGTCGGTGGTGATCCGGACACTGGTGACGGTCCTCGACGACGCGGGCGCGGTCCGGTCCCGGTCCTTCGGGGCCGGGGGAGCGGTGACGTGGTCCTCGGTGGCGGCGGACGAGGCGGACGAGGTCGAGACGAAGACGCGGTCGGTGTTCGGCGGGCTGGGGGTCGTCGGGCGCTGGTGACGGGCGCGGGCCTGGGTGTTCGGGTTCGGGCTCGTGCGCGCGTGTACTCGCGTTGCGCGATCCGCGGATCACCGGCGTGTCGAACGTGCGTTCGGGCTGACTGTCCACAGGATGTCGGACCCGGTTGACATGATCGAACACATGTTCGAACATGAGGGCATGCAGACGGCGGCGGCACTCCTGTCGTCCGGGCGCGAGACGTCCGGACGCAGCAGACCTGCCCGCCCCGATCCGGACCGGATCCACACGGACCTGTCGGACCCCGACCTGGTGCGTCCGGAGCCGACGCGCACCGAACAGGTGCGCTCGGACCCGGCCCGTCCCGTGCGCCGTGTCGACCACCTCGGGGACGCCCGTGCCGCACTCGACCGCATCACGGCGCTCCGGTCCCGGGTCGCCGAGATGGAGGCCACGCGGGTCGACGTACAGGGGCTCCCGACGGCCCCGGCACTGCAACCGTTGCTGCCGGGTGGGGCGATCCGGGTCGGTGGTGCCTACGCGGTGCAGGAGTCGGTGCTGCTCGCGATGACCATGTTGCAGGCGGCCTCGGCCGAGGGCGCCTGGTGCGCGGTGGTGGGGGTGCCCTCCTTCGGGGTCGAGGCGGCAGCGGCGATGGGGATCGACCTCGAGCGGCTCGTGCTCGTCCCGGACCCGGGCGACCAGTGGCTGACCGTGACGGCGGCACTCGCCGACGTCGCCCAGATCGTGCTCACGCGACCGCTCGGCCGCGTGGTGCCGGGGGACGTGTCCCGGCTGTCGGCGCGCCTGCGGCAGCGTGGCGGAGCGCTCGTGGCCCTGGGCTCGTGGCCGGGCGCCGACGTCACGCTGCAGGTGACGGACTCGGTGTGGAGCGGCATCGGTGACGGGTACGGACACCTGGTCGAGCGTCGCGCGACCGTGACCGCCTCGGGCCGCGCCGGCGCCGGACGTCCGGTGCACGCCGAACTGCTCCTGCCCGCCGCCGACGGCGCGGTGCGCCCGGTCGAGCCCGTGACCACCGCCGGCTCGGTCGGCGGCGCGTCCCGCGTCCTGCGTCCCGTGGCGGTGGCGTCGTGACCCCGCGCGGCGGCGGTCGGCCCCGGGGCACCCGCACGCGGGCCGCGTCGCCCCGCAGCACCGGGACGGGTGTCCCCGGACCGGCGACGGTCCGAGCC
>NZ_MCIG01000051.1 GCF_001705035.1 Curtobacterium sp. UCD-KPL2560
GAGGGGGCCTGCGGGGCGGCGGGCTGCGTCTGCCCGCCCGGAGCCGGCTCGGCCTGCTGGGGCTCGGGAGCCTGCTGCTCCTCCTGCTGCTCGGTGCTCGGAGCCGTCTCGGGCTCGCTCGCCTCGGCGGCGGACTCGTCGGCACCCTGGGCCTGCTCGGCGCCGGAGTCGCCCGAGTCGGAGGAACCCGAGCCGGAGCCGTCGCCGATCTTCACCAGCGCGGTGCCGACCTCGACGGTCTCGTCCTCCTGGACGAGGATCTCCTCGACGACGCCGGCGATCGGCGACGGGATCTCGGTGTCGACCTTGTCGGTCGAGACCTCGAGCAGCGGCTCGTCGACCTCGACGCGGTCACCGACGTTCTTCAGCCATCGGGTCACCGTGCCCTCGGTGACGCTCTCGCCGAGCGCCGGGAGGTTGACGGATTCGCTCATCGGGTGGGCTCCTGTTCGCGGGTTGCTGTGGTGGTGGATGTCGTGGTCGCGCTGCGCACGGTGGTCGTGGTGATCACAGTGCGTGCAGCGGCTTGCCCGCGAGCTTGAGGAACGCCTCGCCGAGCGACTCGTTCTGCGTCGGGTGCGCGTGGATGAGGGGGGCGATGTCCTCCGGGTACGCCTCCCAGTTGACGGCGAGCTGGGCTTCGCCGATCAGCTCGCCGACGCGGGCGCCGATCATGCTGACGCCGACGACCGGACCGTCGACGACGCGGACGACCTTCACGGCACCGGACGTGCCGATGATGTGGCTGCGGCCGTTGCCGGCGAGGTTGTACTCGTACGTGTCGACCTTGTCGGCGCCGTACTGCTCCTCGGCCTTGGACTGCGAGAGCCCGACCGATGCGACCTCGGGGTCGGAGTAGGTGACCTTGGGGATGTTGACGTCGTGGATGACGACCGGCTTGAGACCGGCGATCTCCTCGGCGACGAAGATGCCCTGCTGGAAGCCGCGGTGCGCGAGCTGCAGGCCGGGGACGATGTCGCCGACGGCGTAGACGTTCGGCAGGTTGGTGGCGAGACGCTCGTCGGTGGTGACGAAACCGCGGTCCATCGCGACGCCGACCTCGTCGAAGCCCATGTTCTGCGTGAGCGGACCACGGCCGACGGCGACCAGGAGGACGTCGCCCTCGAAGGTCTTGCCGTCCTCGAGCGTCACGACGACGCCGTTCTCGTGCTGGTCGACGTGGTCGAACCGGATGCCGAGCGAGAACTCGATGCCGCGCTTGCGGAACGCGCGCTCGAGCTGCTTCGACATCGACTCGTCCTCGGCGGGGATGAGGTGGGGGAGACCCTCGACGATGGTGACCTCGGCGCCGAAGGACTTCCAGACGCTCGCGAACTCGACGCCGATGACGCCGCCACCGAGGATGACGACCTTGTTCGGGACGTAGTCCATCTTCAACGCGGTCTCGGACGTGATGACGCGGCCGCCGATCTCGAGGCCCGGGAGGGACTTCGAGTAGGAGCCGGTGGCGAGCACGACGTTCTTGCCGGTGACGGTCTGGTCGCCGACCTGCACCGTGTTCTGCGAGGTGAGGCGGCCCCAGCCCTCGACGACCGTGATGCCGCGGGCCTTGACCAGGCCCTGCAGGCCCTTGTACTTCGAGTTGATGACGCCCTGCTGGTACTCGATGACCTTCGGGACCTCGACACCGGCGAACTCGGCGACCACGCCGTACTTCTCGGCGTCACGCGTCGCGTCGGCCACCTCGGCGGCGTGCAGCAGCGCCTTGGTCGGGATGCAGCCGCGGTGCAGGCAGGTGCCACCGAGCTTGTCCCCTTCGATGAGCGCGACGCTCATGCCGAGCTCCGCGGCCCGGAGCGCAGCGGCGTAGCCACCACTGCCGCCACCGAGGACCACGACGTCGTAAGTCTGTTCCGTCACCTGGTGCAACTCCCTCGTGCGTGTCGGGGTCCGGGTCGGACCCCACTGGACACCGCGGAGGCGGCGTCCGACGGTCGGACCGCATGGTTCCGGTCCCGTCCCGCTGGTTCCGGCGGGGGCGCGTCGGTGCGCTGCCCCGCCGGGACCAACCTACTACTTGGACTGGAGCTCTTCTGCGAGCCGGACGAGCGTGCGCACCATGACTCCCGTGGCCCCCTTGCCGAGCCAGCCGTAGCCGCCGCCCTTGTGCTCGGACGGACCGGCGATGTCGAGGTGCGCCCACGGGATGCCCTCGCCGACGTAGCGCTCGAGGAACTTGCCCGCCAGGAGCATCCCGCCGGACGGGTTGCCCACCGTGGCGTTCACCATGTCGGCGACGTCGCTGGCGAGACGTGCGTCGAGTTCCTCGGGCAGCGGCATCGGCCAGATCGGCTCGGCCACGGCGTCGGCGACGGCACGGACGCGGGCGACGAGGTCGTCGCTGCCCATCAGGCCGGTGGTGCGGTCGCCGAGCGCAACGACCTGTGCACCGGTGAGCGTCGCGACGTCGACGATCGCGTCGGGCTGCTCGAGCGAGGCCGCTGCGATGCCGTCGCCGAGCACGAGACGGCCCTCGGCGTCGGTGTTCGTGACCTCGACGGTCTTGCCGTTCTTCAGCGTCAGCACGTCACCGGGGCGGGTTGCCGAGCCGGACGGCATGTTCTCGGCGAGGCACAGCCACGCGGTGATGCGCGTGTCGACCCCGAGCCGTGCGGCCGCGACGGTCGCGGCGAGCACGGTCGCGGCGCCGGTCATGTCGGTCTTCATGCCGAGCATCGACGCGGCGGGCTTGAGCGAGAGCCCGCCGGTGTCGAACGTGATGCCCTTGCCCACCAGGGCGAGGTGCTTCGCTGCGCCCTCGGGCTGGTACCGCACGACGACCAGGCGCGGCGGGCGCTCGGATCCGCGTCCGACGCCGAGGATGCCGCCGAAGCCCTGCTCCTCGAGCGCGTGCTCGTCGAGCACCTCGACCGTCAGGGGCAGCCCCTCGGCCTGCGCGACCGCGACGTCGGCCACGTCGGCGGGACCGAGGTCACCGGCCGCGGTGTTGACGAGGTCGCGGACGAGCGCGGCGGCGTCGGCGACGATCGCCGGACGGACCGTGGCGTCGGCCGGCACGTCGGACGGCGCGAGGACCTCGATGCGCTGGTCGCTGCGGGTCGGGCCGGTCGTGCCGGCGCCCTTGTGGCGTGTGAAGGCGTACGCGCCGAGTGCGGCACCCTCGAGCGCGGCGTCGACGAGCTCGGCCGAGTCGGTGGGGAGGGCGAGCGTGATCGACGAGGCGTGGGGGAGCTGCCGGACGGCGCTGCCCGCGGCCGAGCGGATCGCCGCGACGTCGACCGAGGAGCCGAGGCCGACGAGCGCGATGCCGGCGGCGGCGACCCCGGTGCCGGGCAGGCGGACGAGCTGGTCCTTCGCGCCGGTGACGCCGACGGTCGCGAGGTCCAGGTCGACGAGGGCGTCCAGCGTGCCGGTCGCGCCCGCAGCGAGGGTGGGCGCGCCGCCGTCCTTCCCCGGGACGACCCCGAGGACGAGGACGTCGGCCTCGACGTCGGAGGGTGCGGATGATGAGGTGGAGAGCGTCGGTCGGACCATGCGCCCAGCCTATCCAGCACGTGTTCGCCGACAGCGTGGGTGTCCGGCCCGGTCCCGTCGGGGCCTCCGCCTAGCATGGGACGGTGAACCACCCCGAGGACCTGTACACCGTCGCCGACGCCGCTCCCGACGTCCCGGCCGGCCTGCACCTGGTCGCCGGACTGACCGGCTTCGTGGACGCGGGGTCGGCCGTCGCCCAGGTCGCGTCGTCGATCCTCGGGCTCGAGCACGAGCTCGTGGCGGAGTTCGACCCCGACGCGCTGCTCGACTGGCGCGCCCGCCGCCCCGTCATCACCTTCGAGCAGGACCACATCACCGCGGTCGACCCGCCCCGGCTCGTGCTCCACCTGGTACGCGACGAGCTCGGGCAGCCCTTCCTGTTCCTGACCGGGTACGAGCCCGACTTCCAGTGGAACCGCTTCGTCCGCGCCGTCACCGAGCTCGCCGACCGCCTGCAGGTGGCCGACACGACGTGGCTGCAGTCCATCCCGATGCCGGTCCCGCACACCCGGCCGGTCGGGCTCACCGTCTCCGGCACGCGGGCCGACCTCGTCGAGCAGATGAGCGTCTGGAAGCCCGAGACGCAGGCGCCGGCGAACGTCCTGCACCTCGTCGAGCACCGCCTCGCCTCGTCCGGTGCGCAGGTCACCGGGCTCGTCCTGCTCGTCCCGCACTACCTCGGCGACACCGAGTTCCCCGACGCCGCGGTCGCGGGACTGTCGGGCATCTCCGCGGCCACCGGGCTCATCTTCCCGACCGACGCCCTGCGCGAGGCGGGTCGCGAGTTCCTGACCCGCGTCGACGAGCAGGTCGCCGGCAACGCCGAGCTGCAGCGGCTGGTCTCGGTGCTCGAGGAACGGCACGACACCTACATGGAGGGCAACCCCGTCGGGTCGCCCCTCACCGGGGTGGACGGCGAGGTCCCGACGGCCGACGCGATCGCGGCGGAGCTCGAGCGGTTCCTCGCCGACCGCCGTCCGGACGGCGACGCAGCCGCCGACTGAGCGCGCGGAGCGCACACGCGGCGGCTCCCGTCCCAGCGTGCCGAGCGGTCGGACTGGAGGCTCCTCCACAGCCCGCCTCGTCACTCGCGTCGTGCACAGGCGGACGCTGGTGACGCACCGGTCTCGGTAGCCTGGTGGGGTGAACTCCCGTCGTGCCTTCCTCGTGTGGGGCGTCGCGGTGCTGGCCTACGTCCTGGCCGTGGTGCAGCGCTCGTCCCTCGGTGTCTCGGGCGTCGACGCCCAGGACCGCTTCGGGGTGTCCGCCGCCGTCCTGTCGACCCTGGCGGTCGTCCAGATCGCCGTGTACGCCGGGCTGCAGATCCCGGTGGGCATCGCGCTCGACCGGGTCGGACCGCGCCGGCTCGTGCTCCTCGGCGCGGCGCTGCTGGTGGCCGGCCAGGCGGTCGTCGCCTGCTCGCCGACGATCGGGCCGGCGATCGCGGGCCGGGTCCTCGTCGGTGCCGGTGACGCGATGACGTTCATCTCGGTGATCCGGCTCGTGCCGATGTGGTTCAGCGGTCGGATCCTGCCGCAGGTCTCGCAGTGGACGGGCAACCTCGGCCAGGTCGGGCAGGTGCTGTCCGCGTTCCCGTTCGCCGTCCTGCTCCACACCGCCGGGTGGACCCCGGCGTTCGGTGTCGCGGCGGCGGCGAGCCTCGTCGGGCTGCTGCTCGCCGTGGTGTTCGTCAACAACGGGCCGGTGCCGGTCCGGACGGACACCATCCCCTTGCCCCTGCCGCACTCGTGGCGAGGCGCGTTCCACACCTTCGGGCACGCCCTCCGCCGACCGGGCACCCAGCTCGGGTTCTGGTCGCACTACGTGACCCAGTCGTCCGGCACGGTGTTCTCGCTCCTGTGGGGCGTGCCGATGCTCCGCGGGCTCGGCTACACCCCGTCCGAGGCGGCGACCTTCCTCACGGTCATCGTCGTCGTCGGCTTCGTCGCCGGTCCGGTGCTCGGGGTCCTCTGCGCGCGGTTCCCACTGCGTCGGTCGAACCTCGTGCTCGGCATCGTCGGTGCGCTCGCACTCGTCTGGACCGCGGTGCTCCTCTGGCCAGGGCACCCGCCGACGTGGCTGCTCGTCCTGCTCGTCGTGGCGATGGGCGTGGGCGGACCGGGCTCCCTGATCGGCTTCGACTTCGCCCGCAGCTTCAACCCGGTGGGGTCCCTCGGATCGGCGAACGGCGTCGTCAACGTCGGCGGCTTCCTGGCGGCCTTCGTGATGATGTTCCTCATCGGGACCCTGCTCGACGTCGTGTCCGGGGCCACGGGGCGCACGGTCTTCGACTGGGAGAACTTCCGGGTCGCCCTGACCGTGCAGTACGTCGTCGTCGGCGTCGGCGTGGGCATGCTCCTGCACGCCCGTCGGCGCACTCGTCGGGAGCTGCACGCGCAGGAAGGAATACAGGTCGGACCGCTCTGGGTTGCACTCGTTGCGCGCCTGCGGAAGAAGGCCGTGCAACAATAGACCGAGGACCCGTTCTGGCCCCCTCGCATCCGTGACGCTCGACTGCGCCGCGAACGCGGGGGACTTGACATGGGTCCTCCTGCTGCCCGGAACGGTAGGACGTGTGACGCGGGGGACTGCGGCGGACGCCCTGGGCGGCGAGGGAGGCCACGACCCCACGAACGTGGCACGACGAGAGAGGTGATCGCATGGCTGCCCGGAGCACGACGATCGATCCCACGAAGGACACCGAGCCCGAGGGCGTCGCCACCGGCGACGAGCCCGCGGCCGAGACCAAGGCCGCGCCGAAGAAGCGCGCCGCACCGGCCACCGCCGCGAAGAAGCCCGCCGCCAAGAAGGCTGCGCCGAAGAAGACCACCAGCCGTGCGAAGAAGCAGGCTGACGAGGTCGACGAGGACGAGGCCGTCGAGCCCGTGGACGAGGTCGTCGACGCGACGGACGACGCCGACGAGACCGAGACCGAGGGCACGGCTGCGAAGCCCGACGCCGCGGCAGCCGTCGCCGCCGGTGCGCTGGTCATCTCGCAGTCCGACGACGACGAGGCCCCGGTCTACTCGACGACCATCACGGGCGCCACGGCCGACCCGGTCAAGGACTACCTGAAGCAGATCGGCAAGGTCGCCCTCCTCAACGCCGAGCAGGAGGTCGAGCTCGCGATGCGCATCGAGGCCGGCCTGTTCGCCGAGGACAAGCTGCAGCACAGCACGGGGCTGTCCAAGTCCGAGGAGCGCGAGCTCCGCTGGGTCGCCCGTGACGGGCAGCGCGCGAAGAGCCACCTGCTCGGGGCGAACCTCCGTCTGGTCGTCTCGCTCGCCAAGCGCTACACCGGCCGCGGCATGCAGTTCCTGGACCTCATCCAGGAGGGCAACCTGGGCCTGATCCGTGCGGTCGAGAAGTTCGACTACACCAAGGGCTTCAAGTTCTCGACGTACGCGACGTGGTGGATCCGCCAGGCGATCACCCGCGCCATGGCCGACCAGGCCCGCACCATCCGCATCCCGGTGCACATGGTCGAGGTCATCAACAAGCTCGCCCGCGTCCAGCGCCAGATGCTGCAGGACCTCGGTCGCGAGCCCACTCCGGAAGAGCTCGCCCGCGAGCTCGACATGACCCCGGAGAAGGTCGTCGAGGTGCAGAAGTACGGCCGCGAGCCGATCTCGCTGCACACGCCCCTGGGCGAGGACGGCGACTCGGAGTTCGGTGACCTCATCGAGGACACCGAGGCGGTCGTGCCGGCCGACGCGGTCGGGTTCACGATGCTGCAGAAGCAGCTCGAGAGCCTGCTCGACTCCCTGTCCGAGCGCGAGGCGGGCGTCATCCGCATGCGCTTCGGCCTGGGCGACGGCCAGCCGAAGACCCTCGACCAGATCGGTGACACGTTCGGTGTGACGCGCGAGCGCATCCGCCAGATCGAGTCCAAGACGATGGCGAAGCTCCGCCACCCGTCGCGGTCGCAGTCGCTGCGCGACTACCTCGAGTAGGCCGATGCGCTTCCTCATCCCGATCCTGGTCGGGCGGGTCCTCCGCGCCCTCGCACGTGCGCGCGGCGGGGGATCCGCCTACCCGGGCTACATCGTCCTCAAGCTCGTGCCGGACTTCCTGCAGCACGTGACGAAGCAGTTCCCGAACGGCGTCGTCTTCGTGCTCGGCTCGAACGGCAAGTCGACGACGACGCACATGATCTCCGACATCGTGCGGGCGCACGGGCTCCGGGTGTTCACGAACCCGTCCGGTGCGAACCTTCCGCAGGGGATCGCCTCGGCGCTCCTGTCCGAGGTGTCGCTGACCGGTCGGCTCAAGGCGGACATCGGCATCCTCGAGGTCGACGAGGCCTTCGCGGTCGAACTCGCGGGGATCCTGTCGCCGTCGACGGTCACGATGCTCAACGTCCAGGTCGACCAGCTCTACCGATTCTTCGAGACCGAGCGCGTCGCGGCGATGATGCTCGACACGGCGGCGCTCTCGACGGCGAACGTCATCACGAACCGCGACGACCAGTTCCTCGACGCCTACACGGCGGAGCCGGGGCAGCGCGTGCTCCGGTTCGGTGCGAGCGCCGAGGTCGTGGCGGCGGCGCCGAACGGCCTGCAGAACGCCGACGACTTCGACCGCACCGACGGCGAGCCGAACCCGGCCGAGTCCGAGGTGGTCGTCAACACCGGCGACGGTGCGACGATCCGCTTCGCCGGGACGGACATCCCCGTCCGGCTGCCGGCGCGCGGCCTGCACTACGCGGTCGACGCCGCGGCGGCCACCGCGACCGCGAGTGCTGCACTCGGCGCGCAGTTCCGCGCGGAGGCGGTCACCCTGGCGTTCGGCACGATGAAGCCGGCGTACGGCCGTGGCGAGCGGCTCCCGATCGCCGGCGAGTCCGCCGAGTTCACGATGTTCAAGAACGCCGCGAGCCTCCAGCTCAACCTCGACGCACTGCCGGACAGCCCGGAGCAGGTCCTCATGGCGATCGACGAGGGCACCCCGGACATCTCGTGGATCTACGACATCGACTTCTCGAAGCTCGACCACGTCGACGTGGTGTCGGGCGACAAGGCCTGGCAGATCGCGATCGCGCTCGAGCACGCCGGTGTCCGCATCGACCGCGTCGAGCCGGACGTCGAGGCGGCGATCCGTCACATGGAGCAGCTCGGAGCGACGACCTCCGGCACGAAGAACTTCATCGTCAACTACGAGATCATGATGATCGCCCGCAAGGCCCTCGGGCACGGCGACATGGAGAAGACGGCATGACCGCCGACCGGTTGACCATCCTGCACGTGTACCCGCGCCAGATGGGCGTCTCGGGCGACCGTGGCAACGTCGCGGCCCTGGTCCGCCGGGCCGAGGCGGCGGACATCGCGACCGAGGTCGTCGAGTACGCCCCCGGTGACGACCTGCCCACCGCGGCCGACGTCGTCGTGGTCGGCAACGGACCCCTCAGCGCCATGCGGTCGCTCGGGGCGGACGTCGTCCGTGTCGGCGCCCCGCTGCGCGACCTGGCGGCCTCCGGCGTGCCGGTGGTCGCGGTCGGTGGCGGCTTCGACCTCGCGACGAACGAGGTCGTCCCGACCGAGGGCGAGCCCGTCACCGGGTTCGGCGTGTTCGACGCGCGTGCGGTCCGTGGGGCCGAGCGTCGCGTGAACTACTTCGTCCTCGACACCCGGTACCCGCTCCTACCCGGTGCTCCGACGCGCCTCGCCGGCTTCGAGGACCACGCGACTCGGATCGAGCTCGGCGCCGGCGTCGAGCCGTTCGCCGACGTCGTCTCGGGCGGTGGCAACCAGGCCGGCACCCCGGTCGAGGGCGCGATCGTCGGGACGTCCTTCGGCACGCACACGCAGGGGCCGCTCCTGCCGCTCAACCCGCAGCTCACCGACGCCGTGCTCGCTGCGGCCACCGCGCGGCTCGGCCGCGCGTACGCCCCGGACCCGGAGCGGACCGCGACGATCGACCGGTACGCGCGCGAGGCGCGCGCGACGGTCGACCGCTACGTCGACAAGGCCTTCAAGCGGATCACCTGATCCCGCGGGCCGGCAGACCGACCCGTTCCGGGGGACCTGCCGCACACAGCAAGACGGGAGGCGCGGTGCCAGCTGGCACCGCGCCTCCCGTCTGCTGTGGGGGAGCGCCTACTTCGACTCGTAGAGTCGGCTGCTCTCGTCGTGCCACTCGATCGCGGTGGCCGCGAGCTTGTCCTTGAACTCAGCACCGTGGTGCGCGCAGAAGTAGAGCTCGCCGCTCGCCATCGTCGCGCGGATGTAGGCCTGCGCTCCGCAGCTGTCGCAGCGGTCGAGCGCGGTGAGCTGGTTGCTGGTGGTCTCGTCGATGGAGAGGTCGTGCACGGTCTGGGTCATTGCTGTGCTCCTCACGGATCGCAGGGGGTGCGTTGAGTCACCATTTGAACACGTGGTGGCTGGGAACCCTGCATCGCGCGCACCCTGTTTCGCTCACCGCGGACCACTTGTCCCCAGTCCGAGGCGCGCCGCTCCGCTCGGCCGAGGGTGTCGGTGCGCGTCGGTACCATCGGCGGGTGAGCTCCGACTACTCTGCGCGCCATCTCTCCGTCCTCGAGGGGCTCGAGGCGGTCCGCAAGCGTCCGGGCATGTACATCGGGTCGACCGACTCCCGGGGCCTCATGCACTGCCTGTGGGAGATCATCGACAACTCGGTCGACGAAGCCCTCGCCGGACACGGTGACGAGATCGGTGTCGTGCTCCACGCCGACGGCTCGGTCGAGGTACGGGACACCGCGCGCGGCATCCCGGTCGACGTCGAGCCGAAGACCGGGCTCACCGGTGTCGAGGTCGTGTTCACGAAGCTGCACGCCGGCGGCAAGTTCGGTTCGGGGTCGTACGCGGCCTCGGGCGGACTGCACGGCGTCGGCGCCTCGGTGGTCAACGCGCTGTCGGAGCGCCTCGACGTCGAGGTCGACCGGGGCGGCAAGACCTACGCCATGTCCTTCCACCGCGGTGAGCCGGGGGTGTTCGACGGCGACGGCCCGGACGCACCGTTCTCGCCGTACACGTCGGGCAGCGAGCTGCGGGTCGTCGGCAAGGTGAAGAAGGGTGTGACCGGGTCCCGCGTGCGCTACTGGGCGGACCGGCAGATCTTCACCCCGGACGCGAAGTTCAGCACGAGCGACCTGGTCAGCCGGGCGCGCCAGACCGCGTTCCTGGTGCCCGGGCTCGGCATCACGATCACCGACGAGCGCCCGGCGTCGATCGCCGCCGCGGCCGAGCGGGCCGAGGCGACGGGCACGACCGTCGCCGCCGGTCCCGTCGTCGAGCGGTTCCGGTACGAGGGCGGCATCAGCGAGTTCGTCGAGCACCTCGCCCTCGACAGCGCCGTCACCGACGTCTGGCGCATCCAGGGCACGGGCACGTTCACCGAGACCGTGCCGATGCTCGACGACAAGGGCCACATGGTGTCGACGTCCGTCGAGCGCGCGTGCGAGGTCGACATCGCGCTGCGCTGGGGCTCCGGGTACGAGACGATCGAGCGCAGCTTCGTCAACATCATCGCGACGCCGAAGGGCGGGACGCACCTGGCCGGCTTCGAGTCGGGCATCGTGAAGGCCGTGCGGACCCAGGTCGAGGCCAACGCCCGCAAGCTCAAGGTCGGGCAGGACAAGCTCGAGAAGGACGACGTCCTCGCCGGGCTCACCGCCGTGTTGACCGTCCGCCTGCCCGAGCCGCAGTTCGAGGGGCAGACGAAGGAGGTCCTCGGCACCCCGGCGGTCCGCAAGATCGTCGACCAGGTCGTGTCGAAGCACCTCACCGACATCCTCACCTCGACGCAGCGGACCGAGAAGGCGCAGGCGGCGCTCGTGCTCGAGAAGGTCGTCGCCGAGATGAAGACCCGCATCTCCGCGCGCGCCCACAAGGAGACGCAGCGTCGCAAGAACGCGCTCGAGAACTCCTCGCTGCCGACGAAGCTCGCCGACTGCCGCAAGCAGGACGCCGAGGGCACCGAGCTGTTCATCGTCGAGGGGGACTCGGCGCTCGGCACCGCGAAGCTGGCGCGCAACAGCGAGTACCAGGCGCTCCTGCCGATCCGCGGCAAGATCCTCAACGTGCAGAAGGCCTCGGTCTCCGACATGCTCTCGAACGCCGAGTGCGCGTCGATCATCCAGGTGATCGGCGCCGGCTCCGGTCGTTCGTTCGAGATCGACCAGGCCCGCTACGGCAAGATCATCATCATGTCCGACGCCGACGTCGACGGCGCGCACATCCGCACCCTGCTGCTGACGTTGTTCTTCCGGTACATGCGTCCGATGATCGAGCAGGGCCGCGTCTTCGCCGCCGTTCCGCCGCTGCACAGGGTCGTCGTCGTGAACCGCGGCAAGCCGAACGACACGTTGTACACCTACTCCGAGGCCGAGCTGCAGGCCGTGCTGAAGAAGCTCGCGAAGCAGGGCAAGAAGTACCAGGAGCCGATCCAGCGGTACAAGGGCCTGGGCGAGATGGACGCCGACCAGCTGGCCGAGACGACGATGGACCGGACGCACCGGACCCTGCGTCGGGTGAACGTCACCGACGCCGAGGGGGCCGCGAAGGTCTTCGAGCTGCTGATGGGCAACGACGTCGCGCCGCGCAAGGAGTTCATCCTGGCCGGCGAGGGCCTCGACCGGGACCGCATCGACGCCTAGGTGCGAGCGAGGCCTGCCGGCGTCGCAGCCCGCACGCGGTGGCACCGGCGTCACCGCCCGCGTTCGGTGATGCCGTCTCCGCCCGCACGCGGTGGTGCCGGTGTCACCGCGTCGACGCGGTGACACCGGCGAGCCCGCCGCTACGCTTCGCCCGCGGTCCCGTCGAGCGCCGCGGCGCTCCCGCCGATCGTCGCGATCACGGCCTCGAGCGGCGCACCGGAACCGTCGCGCTTCGACAGCCAGTCGGGCAGCGTCCGTGCGGCACCGTCGGACCCGACGGCGTGCGGCGGTGCGATGCCCGCCCAGGCGACGGTCACGCCGTCCTCGCCCTTGAGGAACGCGTGCGCGCGGACCCCCTGGGTCGCCCGGCCCTTGACCGGGAACTCCGAGAACGCCGACACCTTGGCGCGGCCCGCGTCCGTGCCGGGCAGCGCACCCGACGACGTCGAGACCGTGGCGACGACCGCGTCGTCGGAGCGCGGGACCGAGCCGAACCAGACGACCGAGGCCCCCGCAGCGAGGGACACGCCTGCGACGCCACCGGCCGGGAGTCCCTGCGGGCGCACGCCGACGGCCGGGAAGCGGAGGAGCTGCGCGTTCGAGGTGATGAACACCAGGTCGTCGCTCTCCGGTGCCTGCGCCGCGCCGACGACGGTGTCCTTCGGCTTGAGCCCGATCGCGACGAACTCGTCCTTGTCGGGCCAGGCACCCGTGGCGACGCGCTTGACGACGCCCTGCTCGGTGCCGATCGCGAGCGAGTCGGTGGCGCCGTCGGACAGGTCGACGAGGGCGACGACGGTCTCGGTGCGGGCGATGCCGAGGTACTCGGCCACCCGGACGCCCGCGTCGAGCCGCACCGACGCCGGCGGCACCGAGGGGACGTCGACCGGCGAGAACCGCAGCACCCGTCCGGTCGAGGTCAGCGCACCGACCCGGCCGCGGACCGTCGAGACGACCGTGGAGCGGACCGCGTCGTGCTTCGAGCGCTTCGGGACCCGCACGATGCCGAGGTCGGTGTCGGGGATGTCGACCCGCACGAGCCGCCCGGTGGTGGACAGCAGCACGCGGCACGGCGAGTCGGCGACCTGCAGGGACTCCGGGTCGACCGCGGCCTTCCGTGCGCCGCGGACCGGGGCGTCGGCCTCGGTGAGCAGCGTGCGGCGCGGCGTCGCGAAGCGGTCGGACACCTCGGTGAGCTCGAGCGCCACCTGGGCACGGAGCCGGTCGTCCGAGGCCAGGAGCTCCTCGAGCGCGGCGATGTCGGCGAGGAGCTGGTCGCGCTCGCCCTCGAGCTCGAGACGCGAGAACTTCGTCAGCCGCCGCAGCCGGAGCTCGAGGATGTACTCGGCCTGCACCTCGGAGAGGTCGAACACGTCCTGCAGGCGGCCGCGAGCGGTCTCGGAGTCGTCGGAGGAACGGATGACCTCGATGACCTCGTCGATGTCCAGGATCGCGACGAGCAGACCCTCGACCAGGTGCAGCCGCTCCCGGCGCCGGGCGAGGCGGTACTCCGACCGACGGGTGACGACCGCGATGCGGTGCCGCACGTACACGTCGAGCAGCTCCCGCAGCCCGAGGGTGCGCGGGGAACCGTCGACGAGCGCGACGTTGTTGATGCCGAAGCCGTCCTCGAGCGGGGTGTGCTTGTAGAGCTGTTCGAGCACGGCCGTCGGGTTGAAGCCGGACTTGATGCCGATGACGAGCCGGAGGCCGTGGTTGCGGTCGGTCAGGTCGTTGACGTCCGAGATCCCGACGAGCTTCTTGGACTGGACGCCGTCCTTGATCTTCTCGATCACGCGCTCCGGGCCGACCAGGTAGGGCAGCTCGGTCACGACCAGGCCGGTCTTGCGCGGCGTCAGGTTCTCGACGCTGACCTTGGCGCGGGTGCGGAAGGAGCCGCGACCCGAGGCGTAGGCGTCGCGCACCCCGGAGAGCCCCACGATCGTGCCGCCGGAGGGCAGGTCGGGACCGGGGACGAACTCCATGAGTTCTTCGAGCGTCGCCGACGGGTGCAGGAGCAGGTGCTTGGCGGCCTCGACGACCTCGCCGAGGTTGTGCGGCGCCATGTTCGTCGCCATGCCGACCGCGATGCCCGAGGCCCCGTTGACGAGCAGGTTCGGGAACGCTGCGGGCAGGACCGCCGGCTGCATGATCTGGTTGTCGTAGTTCGGGACGAAGTCGACGACGTCCTCGTTCAGCCCCTCGGTCATCGCCGTCGACGGTTCGGCGAGCCGGGCCTCGGTGTAGCGCGCGGCCGCCGGACCGTCGTCGAGCGAGCCGAAGTTGCCGTGTCCGTCGACGAGCGGGACGCGCATCGTGAAGGGCTGCGCCATCCGCACGAGGGCGTCGTAGATCGCGCCGTCGCCGTGCGGGTGCAGCTTCCCCATCACCTCGCCCGTCACGCGCGCGCTCTTGACGTGCCCGCGGTCCGGGCGCAGGCCCATCTCGGCCATCTGGTACAGGATGCGACGCTGCACCGGCTTGAGGCCGTCGCGTGCGTCGGGCAGTGCCCGCGAGTAGATGACGGAGTACGCGTACTCGAGGAACGAACCCTGCATCTCCTCGGAGACGTCGACGTCCTCGATGCGCTCACCGTCGGGCAGGCCGACTGCTTCCGTGCGTGCCATGGGACCTTTCTGGGAGGATCTGGGGGTGCCCCCCAGCGTACCGAGCGCCCCCGACGCCCCCGCGAACCTCGCCGACGTGCTGCCGAGTTGCCTCGTCGCACTCGGCGCCGCCGACGACGCGTGGTTGCGTGCCACCGGCCGGGAGGCGCGGATCACCCTCCGTCCCGCCCGTTCCGCGGTCGTCGTGCTGGTCGACGGCCTGGGGTCCGCCGCGCTGGCTGCGCGAGCGGGACACGCGCGCTGGCTCGCCACCGGGGGGAAGCGGATGCGCAGCGGGTTCCCCACGACGACCGCCGCCGCCCTGAGCACCCTGACGACCGGTCGCTCGCCCGGGACCCACGGCGTGGTCGGGTACAGCGGGTGGAACCCGGACACAGCGCGGGTGATGAACCTGCTGAGCGGGTGGGACGACGTCGTGCCCGCGGACTGGTTGCTCGCGTCGACGGTCTTCACCGACGCTGTCCTGCTCGGGGTCGACCCCGTGGTGGTCGGTCCGACCCGGTACCGCGCGTCGGGGATGACCGCGAGCGTGCTCGGCGGCGCGCGCTACGTCGCCGCAGACAGCATCCCGCAGCGGGTGGACGCCGCACTGGCCGAGACCGCGACCGGCCGGTCCCTGGTCTACCTGTACGTGCCGGAGCTCGACTCGATCGGGCACAAGCACGGGTGGCAGTCCGACCGGTGGACGGCCGCGCTCGAGCTCCTCGACGGCGAGCTCGCCCGGCTCGAGGACCGCGGTGCGCCCGACGTCGGGCTGCTCGTGACCGCCGACCACGGGGTGCTCGACGTGCCGGAGCAGGCGAACGTGGCGATCGACCCGGCGCTGCTCGAGGACGTCGTCGGGGTCGCCGGTGACCCGCGCTGCCGGCAGCTCACGGTCGCACCCGGGACCGACGTCCCGGCGCTCGTCGAGGCCTGGCGGGTCCGCTACGGCAAGAAGGCGTACGTCGCGAGCCGTGACGAGGCGGTCGCGGCCGGGTGGTTCGGCGCCGTGGACGAGCGCGTGCTCCCGCGCATCGGCGACGTCGTGGTCGTGGCGCGGGGTTCCTGGGCCTTCAACGACGACCGCGAGGTCGGGCCGCGCGACACGCCGAAGCGCATGATCGGCCAGCACGGGGCCATGACCGACGACGAGGTGTTCGTGCCGCTCCGGCTCGGCGGGGCGTTCGCCGCCTGACCCCGGCGGTCAGGCGCGCTCGGTCAGGCCGGGTCCTCCGGGCGGGTGCCGAAGACGATCTCGTCCCAGCTCGGCATCGAGCGGCGGTTCCGCTTCTTGCGGTCGGGACGCGCGTCGGCGTCCGGCGCCGATGCCGGGCGGGCATCGCCGCGCTCGGGGGCCGACACGGGCGAGTCGAAGCCCTGCAGGGGGATGTCGACGACGCTGATGGACGTGCCGCGCGGCTCGTCCTGCTGCTCGCCGAACGCCGCGGCCTCGCGCTCACCACGGCGGCGGCGCAGGGCCTCGAGGAGGTCGGCGGTCTCGTTGCCCGGCGAGCGGTCCTCGACGGGTGCGGCGCCGATGCGGGGGAGCGGCGCACGGAGCGGACGCTCGGCGGCCTCCGGCTCTGGCTGCTGCTCCTCGACCTGCTCGACGCGGAACGCGCCCGAGTCGAAGCGCGTGCCGTCGGCTGCCTGGTGGTCGTTCTCCACCGCACGGAGGCGCGGGGCGATGCCCTCCTCCTCGGTGTCGGACAGCCGGTGGGCGTCACCGTTGTCCGGGGTCAGCGTCGAGGTCTTCGGGTCGAAGAGCCACTGCGCGTCGTGCTCGACCTCGGACGCGGTGTAGCGGACGCGCACCTGCCAGCCGTGCTCGGCGTGCTTCCAGGACCCCCACGTGACCGCGGTGGCGTCGCCGGACGCGAGCTTGGCGTCGATGGCCTCGCCGAAGGTGTCCGGGGACTCGGCGTCCGCCGGGGTGACCGGCACGCGGCGTGCTGCGTCGAGGATGAACGCACGCTCGGCGAGCACGGGGCCCTCGAAGCGACGGACGTACTCGACGTCGACGTCGAGCGCCGAGGCCACGTCGGCGGCGTCGGCACCACCGCGGATGCGTGCCTGCACGTCCTTCGGCGAGACGCGCTTCTGCGGGCCCGCGTCGGGGTTCGCCTGCCGGACCTGGCTCGACAGCGACGAGGTGACCGGCAACCGGAACTCGGTGCCGCCGTCGGTCGCGAGCAGGAGTGCCCCGGCCTCGACTCCGATGACTCTCACGTGTTGCATGGTTCCGCCTCCCGAGCGTCCGTACGGTCGTGCGCGTACCCGAGGAGTATGCAGGGGCCCCGGGCCGATCCGGCGGAGGCGCACGGGCGCGCCGCGGGTTGGTGTCGACCGGTGTGCGGCACCCGGGAATGTCCGGGTCGGGTGTCCGGTTGCAGGGCCTGACGATCCCACAGCGCGTTCGGTTTGCGCTCTGCGGGGCCGTGGTGCAAACTGTCGCCGCCGATCACCGGCGACGACCTCTCGAACCGAGAAATGGATGGGCATGGCCACCGATTACGACGCCCCCAGGAAGACCGACGAATCCTCTGACTCAGAGTCGATCGAGGCCCTCAAGGAGCGCGTGCCCGACAAGATGTCGGGGGTCGTCGACGATGATTCGGACAACCCCGGCAGCTTCGAGCTCGCCGGACAGGACCTCAGCGACGTCGACCTCGACGTCGTCGTGCTCCCGCCGCAGGTCGACGAGTTCACGTGCGTGGAGTGCTTCCTCGTGAAGCACCGCTCGCAGCTCGACCACGAGTCGAAGCTCGGACCCGTGTGCGCGGAGTGCGCCTCGCTCTAGGCAGATCGACCGGAAGGCCCGTCACCCCTCGGGGTGGCGGGCCTTCCGTCGTCCCGGCGGGCCGGACCAGCCGACGGTGTCGGTGGACGGGACCAGCCGACGGTGTCCGTGGACGGGACCAGCCGACGGGGCCGGCGCGCGGGGCGGGCCCGACCCGCGCCTCCCGGCCGGTCCTCAGGCGCGCAGCGCCTCGACCACGCGCTCCGGGTGCCGCACGCTGACGAGCCAGTACGGCGTCGGGTCGGCGGGGTCGGCGACCTCGACCTTGACGACGCCGCGCACGTAGCCGCGGAAGAGCGTCCACGCACGGGCGTCGAGCTTCGGACCGCGCTGGGTCGTGGCCTCCGCGCCCTGGTACGCGGTGACCGCACCCACGAGGCCTCGGGGCAGGTGCGCACGTCCGGCGCGGAACTCGGTGTCGGTGACCTCGACCACGGGGGCGAGGACCCCGAGCAGGACGACGACCCCGGCGTACATCCCGATCGCCACGAGGACGCCGGCGAGGACGCTGATCGGCAGGAAGACGAGGAGGCTCGCGGGGATGACGAGCGCCGTCGCCAGGTAGAGGGCGGGCGGGGCCCAGAGTCGTTCGCGGTACACGGTCACGGGGTCCATTCGACCACGAACCGGTCCAGGTCACGGAACGGTCACGGGCTGCACTACCCTCGTCACGTGACCGAACCAGTCGACGTCCTCTGGACGGGGGAGAACACCCCCGCGTACGCGCACCCCGGCGACGCCGGTGCCGACCTCGTCTCCACCGAGTCCTTCGTGCTCCGTCCGGGCGAGCGCCGCCTCGTCGGGACGGGCCTGCGCATCGCGCTGCCCGACGGCCACGTCGCCTTCGTCGTCCCGCGCAGCGGCCTCGCGGCGAAGCACGGCATCACGATCGTGAACGCCCCTGGCACCGTCGACGCGGGCTACCGCGGCGAGGTCAAGGTCGCCCTGCTCAACATCGACGCCACCGAGCCGTACGAGGTGCACGTCGGCGACCGCATCGCACAGCTGATCGTCATGCCGGTGCCGCGCGTGTCGTTCACCCGCGTCGACGCACTGCCCGAGAGCGGTCGCGGTGAGGGCGGGTTCGGGTCCTCGGGCTACGGTGACCGGAGCGGTGCCCCCGGCGCCGCCCACGACGTTGAGGAAGGAACGGACGCATGAAGTTCGGTCGACGCAAGCAGAGCGAGGTCGAGGTGGCGGACGCCGTCGCCGCGGACGCCGAGGTGGCGGACACGACGCCCGAGCTCGACATCGCCACGGACGCCGACGCCGGGGTCGACGAGGTGGACGCGGTCGCCCCGACCGACAAGTCCGCACCGGCCGACCGTGCCGAGAACGGTCCGCACGACGAGACCGAGGCGAACCTGGTGCGCCCGTACGTCGACCTCGGTGGCGTGAAGGTCCTGCCGCGCGAGGGACTGCACCTGCGTCTCGAGGTCGAGGAGGGCTCGCAGCGCGTCGTCGCCGTGGGCCTCGACTACGACGAGTCGACGCTGCAGGTCCAGCCGTTCGCCGCGCCCCGGTCGACCGGCCTGTGGCACGAGATCCGCGCGCAGATCGCCGAGCAGATCGAGCGCCAGGGCGGCACCGTGGACGAGGTCGAGGGTCCCTTCGGCCCCGAGCTCCGTGCCCTCGTGCCGGTCGTCACCGACGGCACCGGGACCACCGACGGTGCCCGCCCGGCCCGCTTCGTCGGGGTCGACGGCCCGCGCTGGTTCCTCCGCGGCGTGATCGCCGGCAAGGCCGCCGAGCAGCCCGACGACGCCACCGAGATCGAGGAGCTGTTCCGCAGCGTGGTCGTGGTGCGCGGCACCACGCCGATGCCGCCGCGCGACCTCATCCCGCTGCACATGCCGAAGGCGACGCAGAGCGCCGTCTGACGCCGTCCCGACACACGATCAGGCCTGGAGGCACGGTGCCGGTCCACGACGACAGCCCACGTCCCGACACGGGCGCGGTCCCGACGGACGCGTCCGACACGCTCGCGGCCGGTGCGGGTGCGTCCGGCACGGGTGCGTCCGTGGCGGGCGAGCCCGGTGCGGCGCAGCCGACCTTCTCGGAGCAGTTCCGCGCCGCGGTGCAGAACGCCGGGATCGCCCGCGTCGCACCCGGCGAGACGCCGTCGGGCCGCGACCTGCTCGGCGCCGTCGGCGGGATCCGCGGGCTCGCCGAGTCGATCCTTCCGGGCCTGGCGTTCCTCGTCGTCTACACGATCACGAAGGAGCTCGTCCCGAGCGTCGTGATCCCGGTCGTCGTCGGGCTCGTCTTCGTCGTGCTCCGGCTGGTGCAGCGGCAGTCCGTGACGATGTCGTTCGCCGGCATCCTCGGCGTGGCCGTGTCCGCCGGGCTCGCGCTCCTGACCGGACGTGCCGAGACGAACTTCATCCCCGGCATCGTCATCAACGCCGTGTGGCTCGTCGGACTGCTCGTGTCGCTCGCGGTCCGGTGGCCGCTCATCGGCGTCGTCGTCGGCTTCCTGCTGCCGGCGGCCGAGGACGGTTCGCACGTCGACTGGCGCGCGGACCCCGCGAAGCGGCGGGTCCTGACGGTGGCCACGTGGGTCTGGGTCGGACTGTTCGCGCTCCGCCTGGCCGTCGAGGTGCCGTTGTACCTGACGGCGCAGGTCGAGCTGCTCGCCGGGCTGAAGCTGATCCTCGGCGTGCCGCTCTACGCCGCCGTGCTCTGGGTCACGTGGCTGCTCGTCCGCACGGTGTTCACGCGTCGGGACGACACCGCCGCGGTGTAGGGTTGTCTCGACATCGAGACAGTTTCCCGGCGGCGCTCGCACGGCCCCGGGATTAGGTTTGCCTTGCTGGTGGGACGGTCCGCGGCCCACGAGGATGAGGGCACACCGATCACCAGGGAGGCGGCACAGTGGCTGCAGTCAACAGCTTCGGCTCGAAGGACACACTGTCGGTTGGGGGTGTCGACTACGCGATCCACCGGATCGACGCCGTGCCCGGGCACGAGAAGCTCCCGTACAGCCTGAAGGTGCTGCTCGAGAACCTCCTCCGCACCGAGGACGGGGCCAACGTCACCGAAGCGCAGATCCGCGCCCTCGGCTCGTGGAAGCCCGAGGCCGACCCGGACACCGAGATCCAGTTCTCGCCGGCCCGCGTGGTCATGCAGGACTTCACCGGCGTGCCCTGCATCGTCGACCTCGCCACCATGCGCGAGGCGATGGCGCAGATCGGCGGCGACCCGAACAAGATCAACCCGCTGTCCCCGGCCGAGATGGTCATCGACCACTCCGTCGTCGCCGACCTGTTCGGTCGCGAGGACGCCCTGCAGCGCAACACCGACCTCGAGTACGAGCGCAACGGTGAGCGCTACCAGTTCCTCCGCTGGGGCCAGACCGCGTTCGAGGACTTCAAGGTCGTCCCGCCGGGCACGGGCATCGTCCACCAGGTGAACATCGAGTACCTGGCGAAGGTCACGTACACGCGCGAGTTCGACGGCGAGCTCTACGCGTACCCGGACACCCTCGTCGGCACCGACTCGCACACCACGATGGTGAACGGCCTCGGCGTGCTCGGCTGGGGCGTCGGCGGCATCGAGGCCGAGGCCGCGATGCTCGGCCAGCCGGTGTCGATGCTCATCCCGAAGGTCGTGGGCTTCAAACTGTCCGGCGCGATCCCGGCCGGCGTCACCGCGACCGACGTGGTGCTCACCATCACGCAGGAGCTCCGCAAGCACGGCGTGGTCGGCAAGTTCGTCGAGTTCTACGGCGAGGGCGTCTCGGCGGTCCCGCTCGCGAACCGCGCGACCATCGGCAACATGAGCCCCGAGTTCGGCTCGACGGCCGCGATCTTCCCCGTCGACGACGTCACGCTCGACTACCTGCGCCTGACCGGCCGCGACGACGCGCAGATCGCCCTCGTCGAGGCGTACGCCAAGGAGCAGGGCCTCTGGCACGACCCCTCGGTCGAGCCGGCCTACTCGGAGTACATGGAGCTCGACCTGTCGACGGTCGTCCCCTCGATCTCCGGCCCGAAGCGTCCGCAGGACCGCATCGAGCTGTCGAAGGCCAAGGACCAGTTCGAGGTCGACCTCGCCAACTACGCGAGCATCGACCACTCGGAAGAGGACAAGGCCGTCGCCGACACCTTCCCGGCATCCGACCCGGTCGCCGCGGCGCCCGGCGACGAGCACGCGGTCGACGACCTGCAGGACGCCCAGGCGTCCGAGGTCCCGGTGCACGCCTCGAGCGCGCCCGGCACGGTCTCGAAGCCGACCTCGGTCACGGTCGGCGACGGTGACACGTTCACGATCGACCACGGCGCGGTCGCGATCGCAGCGATCACCTCGTGCACGAACACGTCGAACCCCTCGGTCATGATGGCCGCGGGCATCCTCGCCCGGAACGCGGCGAAGAAGGGCCTGAAGGCCAAGCCGTGGGTGAAGACCACCCTCGCGCCGGGTTCGAAGGTCGTCACCGACTACTACGAGAAGGCCGGTCTCACCAGCTACCTCGAGGAGCTCGGCTTCTACACGGTCGGCTACGGCTGCACCACCTGCATCGGCAACTCGGGCCCGCTGCCCGAGGAGATCTCGCAGGCCGTGCAGGACAACGACCTCGCCGTGACCGCGGTGCTCTCGGGCAACCGCAACTTCGAGGGCCGCATCAACCCCGACGTGAAGATGAACTACCTGGCCTCGCCGCCGCTGGTCATCGCGTACGCCCTCGCCGGGTCGATGCACTTCGACTTCGACGCCGACGCACTCGGCACCGACCAGGACGGCAACGACGTCTACCTGCAGGACATCTGGCCCGACGCGGCCGAGGTGCAGCAGGTCATCGACACCTCGATCGACACCGAGATGTTCACGCACGAGTACGGCTCGGTGTTCGAGGGCGACGACCGCTGGAAGAACCTGCCGACCCCGACGGGCGACACGTTCGAGTGGGACCAGGAGTCGACCTACGTCCGGAAGCCCCCGTACTTCGAGGGCATGACGATGCAGCCCGACGCGGTGTCGGACATCTCCGGTGCCCGTGTGCTCGCGAAGCTCGGCGACTCGGTCACGACCGACCACATCTCGCCGGCCGGCTCGATCAAGGCGGACAGCCCCGCGGGTCGCTACCTCGACGAGCACGGTGTGGACCGCAAGGACTTCAACTCGTACGGGTCGCGTCGCGGCAACCACGAGGTGATGATCCGCGGGACGTTCGCGAACATCCGTCTCCGCAACCAGCTCCTGGCCTCGGCCAACGACGGCGCCGGGGTCGAGGGCGGCTACACCCGCGACTTCACCACGGCCGACGGCGAGCAGTCGTTCATCTACGACGCGTCGCAGCACTACCAGGAGCAGGGCATCCCGCTCGTCATCTTCGGTGGCAAGGAGTACGGCTCCGGCTCGTCGCGTGACTGGGCGGCCAAGGGCACGAACCTGCTCGGCGTCAAGGCGGTCATCACCGAGAGCTTCGAGCGCATCCACCGCTCGAACCTCATCGGCATGGGCGTCGTCCCGCTGCAGTTCCCGGCGGGGGAGTCGGCGGACTCGCTCGGGCTCGACGGCACCGAGGTCGTCTCGATCTCCGGTCTGACCGAGCTCAACGAGGGCCGCACGCCCAAGACCGTGCACGTCACGGCCGAGCCGAGCGAGCACTCGCCGGCGGGCAAGCAGACCGTCGAGTTCGACGCGGTCGTCCGCATCGACACCCCCGGTGAGGCGGACTACTACCGCAACGGCGGCATCCTGCAGTACGTGCTCCGCTCGCTCGTGTGAGCACGGCGCGCGACGCGCGCACCGGTCGCTGACGCGACCACCTGACGGACCGGAGGCCCGTGGCGACACCGCCACGGGCCTCCAGTCCGTCGTCCGGTCGCGCGGATAGTGTGGGGGCCTGCCCCACGAAAGGAGCGCCCGTGAGCCTGCTCTCGAGCATCACGTCGCCGCGCGACCTGAAGCGTCTGTCGGACGCGCAGATGACCGACCTCGCCGCGGAGATCCGGCGGTTCCTCGTCGCCGAGGTCGCGAAGACCGGCGGGCACCTGGGGCCGAACCTCGGTGTCGTGGAGCTCACCCTCGCGATGCACCGCGTGTTCGACTCCCCGAACGACCCGTTCGTGTTCGACACGGGGCACCAGTCGTACGTGCACAAGCTCGTCACGGGGCGGCAGGACTTCTCGCGGCTGCGGGAGCGGGGTGGGCTCGCGGGCTACCCGCAGCGGCGCGAGTCGGAGCACGACATCGTCGAGTCCTCGCACGCGTCGTCGTCGCTGTCCTGGGCGGACGGCATCTCCCGCGCCTTCCGGCAGACCGGGCAGGACGACCGCACCGTGGTCGCCGTCGTCGGTGACGGCGCGCTGACCGGCGGGATGACGTGGGAGGCGCTCAACAACATCTCGGACAGCAACGACCGCCGGCTCGTGATCGTCGTGAACGACAACGGGCGGTCCTACGCCCCGACGATCGGCGGCATGGCCCGGTTCCTCAGCTCGGTGCGCACGCGCCGCGAGTACCGCGCGCTGTTCGAGAAGTCGCAGGCGGTCGCGTCGCACTTCGGCGCCCCCGGTCGGGCGTTCTACCGTGGGCTGCGCGGGGGGCTGCACGGGTTCCTCGCCCGGTTCACGAACAACGAGGCGCTGTACTCGAACCTCGACATCAAGTACATCGGACCGGTGAACGGGCACGACCAGCGCGCGATGGAGGCGGCGCTCCGGCAGGCGAAGGCCTACGGCGCGCCGACGATCGTGCACGCGATCACCGAGAAGGGGCACGGCTTCGAGCCGGCGCTCCGCGACCAGGCCGACCAGTTCCACGCGGTCGGGCACATCGACCCGGAGACCGGCGAGTCGCTCGACGTGTCGTCGGGGCCGTCGTGGACGTCGGTGTTCGCTTCGACGCTCGCGGACATCGGCTCGGAGGACGAGCGGATCGTCGCGATCACCGCTGCGATGCTCCGCCCGACCGGGCTGCACCTGTTCCAGGAGCGGCACCCGTCCCGCGTCATCGACGTCGGCATCGCCGAGCAGCACGCCGTGACGACCGCCGCCGGCCTGGCGTACGGCGGGCTGCACCCCGTGGTGGCGCTCTACGCGACCTTCCTGAACCGGGCGTTCGACCAGGTGCTCATGGACGTCGCCCTGCACCGCGCCGGGGTGACGTTCGTCCTCGACCGTGCCGGCATCACCGGGCCGGACGGGCCGTCGCACCACGGGATGTGGGACCTCGCGCTGCTGCAGGTCGTGCCCGGGATCCGCATCGCGGCACCCCGGGACGCCGTCACGCTGCGCGAGGAACTCCGCGAGGCCGTGGCCGTCGACGACGCACCGACCGTGCTGCGCTGGTCGAAGGGGTCGGTCGGCCCGGACCTGCCGGCGCTCCGACGACTGGCCGACGGGGTCGACGTGCTGCGCGACCCGGCCGACGGACAGGAGCCGGACGTGCTCCTCGTGGCCGTCGGCTCGATGGTGCCCGTGGCGCTCGACGCGGCGGCGCTGCTCGAGGCGCAGGGGATCGGCGCGACCGTCGTCGACCCGCGCTGGGTCGTGCCCGTCCCCGGGTCGCTCGTCGACCTGTCCCGCGAGCACCGGCTCGTCATCACGATCGAGGACGGCGTGCGCGTCGGCGGAGTCGGCACGCGGCTGCGCCAGGACCTGCGCGCCGCGGGGGTCGACACGGGCGTGAACGAACTCGGGTTGCCGGACGCGTTCATCGACCACGCGTCGCGGTCCGAGATCCTGGCGGACGCGGGACTGACCGCGCAGGTGATCGCCCGGGACGTCATCGACCAGGTCGTCGGGACGAAGGTGCCGCAGGCGAAGCCGGCGCGGTCGCGGGAGTCCGCCGGGCGCTGAGGGCGCGGTGCGCGGCGGCGCGGCGCGTGCCGCGCGGCGGCGCGACGTGCTCGCGCACAACGGAAAGCACCGCGCGCCACGGGAATCCGTGGCGCGCGGTGC
>NZ_MCIG01000052.1 GCF_001705035.1 Curtobacterium sp. UCD-KPL2560
CGGCCGGTACCGTCCTCGACGAGCTCGGCGAGGGCGTCCGGCACCGTCCTGGCGTCGACGTCGAAGACCGCGAGGTCCGCCCGGGCGCCGACGGCGAGGTGCCCGACGCGGTCCGGGCCCACCGCGGTGCCCATCGCCTGCGCTCCGCCGAGGGTCACCGCCGCGAGCAGCCGCTCGTGCAGGTCGCGGTGGCCGTAGCCCTGGGCACGGGCGATCCGGTGCAGCGCGGTGACGTCGGACATCGGGTCGAGGGACGGCGAGGACGACAGCGAGTCGGTACCGACGGCGATCGGGCTGCCCTCGCGCAGGTAGTCGGCGACCGGCGGCGGGTCGAGCCCGATGACGGCGTTCGACCGCGGGCACAGTGCCACGCTCGTCCCCCGTGCCCGGAGCAGCGCCCGGTCGGCGGCGGTGACGTACACGCCGTGCGCGATGTGGCAGTCCGGCCCGAGCACCCCGAGCCGGTCCACGAACGCGGTCGCACTCGCACCGAACCCGAGCGCGCGCATCGCCCGGAACGACGGCACGTCCGCGAGGTGCCAGTCGGCGGTGTGCCCGGCCCCCGCGGGTCCGACGCCGTCGACGCCCTCGAGTCCCGGGACCGGACCGAGGGCGACGCGCTCGCCCTCGAACGCGGCCTCCCCGAGGTGCAGGTGCAGGCGGAGGCCGCGCTGGCGGACGATGTCGGGCAGCTCGAGCAGCGGGGAGACGTCGAGGGAGTACGGCGCGTGCGGGGAGAGCCCGGCACCGGGGGTGGTCGGGATGCGCGCGAGCTCCTCGAGGACCTGGTGGCGCCCGTGGTCCCGCCACGCCTGGTTCTCCCAGTCCATGACCTCCCAGTAGGCGATGCCGCCGAGCCCGGTCGCCTCGAGCACGTCGGCCGCCTCGATGTCCGTGACGACGTCGGCGATGCTCGTGACCCCGGCGACGAGCGAGGCCCGGGCACCGGCGACGGCCTCGGCGCGCCAGTCGTGCGGGAGCGCGTAGTCGACGTTGAACGCGGCGGCCCAGTCCTCGAAGCCCGCGTACTGCCGCTGTCCGACACTGGCCATGCCGGTGTACTGCAGGTGGGTGTGCGCGTTCACGAGCCCGGGGAGCAGCGCCCCGCGCCACCGGCGTTCGGTGACCGTCGTGCCGTCGAGCTGGTCGACGACCCACGAGCGGTCGCCGACGTGCAGGATGCGTCCGTCGCGTACCGCGACCGCCCCGTCCGCGATCGGCGGTGCGGTCATCGGCACGACGACGCGTGCCGAGTGCACGACCACCGTGCCCCGGTCGCCGGTGCGGGCGTCGCTGCGCGTGCCGCTCACGCGGGCGTCCCGAACCGGTGGGTGCGGACGTCCGGCTCGCGGTCCGCCGGGTGCTCACCAGGACGGCCTGGAGGCGCGGCTCGGCTCCCGAACGCGGCGAGCGCCGCCCGGGCGGTCGCCTCGTCCACCGCGGGGTCGATCGGCACGACCGTCCGGTCCAGCTCGTCGCCGCGCTCCAGGAGCATCCGCACCGCCCCGAGCTGCACCGCGAAGGACAGGTCCATGATCTCGACCGGGTTGCCCTCGGCCGCGGTGATGTTCACGCACCCGCCGCGGTCGAGCACGACCACGTGGTGCCCGTCTGGCCACGTGAATCGCTCGACCTTCCGGGCCTCGGTCCGCGGCACCGCGCCGTCCGCGAGCGCGTCGATGACGGCGACCTCCTGCTCGACACCACCCGCGACGGCGACGACCGCGCCGGGTGCGCAGGCCCGCAGCGTCCGGAGGTCGATCGTGTCGGTGACGCCCGTCGCGCTCACGACGAGGTCGGCGTCCCGCACCGCGTCCTCGAGCAGTGCCACCCGGTACCCGGCGAAGCGCGCCTGCAGGGCGCGCACGGGATCCGTCTCGGCGACCGTGACCCGGAACCCGAGCGCACGGAGCACCATGGCGACCCCCTCGCCCACGGGACCGGACCCGGCGACGACCGCCACGCCTCCCGACCGCACCCGGTGCGTGCCGGACGCGAGCCCGTCGACCAGGTCGAGCGCCGCGAACACCGTCGACTGCCCGGTGCCGTACCGGTTGTCGAAGAACGTCTTGGTGCGGGCGTCGTTGACGGCGACGACCGGGATGCCGAGTTCGCCGCGTGCCGCCATCACCCGGAGCGGGCGGAGGCCGCTCGTGGTCTCCTCGGCCGCACCGAGCATCGTCGGCAGCAGCTCCGGCCGGTCCTGGTGCGCGAGCCGGACCACGTGCGCACCGTCGTCGAGCAGCACCTGCGGTCGGGTGTCGAGCATCGCGAGGGCGAGCGTGCGCTGTTCGGCCGGCGTCGCGGTGCTCGACGCGTGCACGGGCAGCCCGGCGTCGCGGAGGACCTGGGCGACGGCCTCGTCGGTCTCGTCGGCGTGCGCGTAGACGACGACCTCGGCACCCGCCTCGCGGAGGAGCAGGCTCAGCACCGCCGTCTTCGGCTCGAGCACCATCGCGACGCCGACCCGGGTCCCGCGGAGCAGACCCGCGTCGCGGAGCTCGGCGGCGACCGCACGCGAGACCGGCATCGACCGACGTGCCCAGCGGATCCGGGCGGCCGCGGCGGGGTCGACCTCCGGGTCGCGGCCCACGGACACCAGGAAGACGTCGTCGGACAGCGTCGGCACCGCGAGCACCCCGGGCCGGGCCGGTGCGACGGGTCCGAAGGCGTCCTCGTCGACGGCCGGGGCGTGGCGCCCGGCGTCGACCACGACGAGGGTCCGGCCGCGGGGACGGACGGCCTCGCGCTCGACGGCCGCGGTGGCGTCGTCCGGGTCGCCGAGGCACCAGAGCTGGTCGACGGGGTCGTCCCCGTCCGCGGCCCGCGCACCGAGGCCGGTCAGCAGGGCGTGCAGCGCGGCGACGTCCTCGGGGTCGCCACCGACCGTGCGGAACGTGCGGGCGGCGACGAGCAGGTTGGTGACGGCGGCGAAGCGGCGGACCGCCGCCGAGGCCCACGTCGCCCGGGCGGGGTCGGGTCGCTGCGGCACGGGGTCCATCGTACGGCCCGGTCGCGCGGCGGTCCCGCCGGAGCGAGATGCCAGCAAGAACGATGTTCACGATGTGATGTTTGACGGAGGCGTCAGGGGCTGGGACCATCCGACGAGGAGGATTGATGCGCGAAGACAACGGAGCGCCGGGGGCACTCGTAGCACTGCTGATGCTCACCGCCGCAGCGGCAACGCTCACGGCAACCGCTGCCGTCCCAGCCGTCGTCGGCTGGACCACCACGAGCGTCCTCGCCCTCGCCGGTGTCACGACAGTCGTCATCAGACAGAAGCGATGAAGATCACCAACGCCCGGGCTCGCCATCCTGGGCGGTGTCAGCGATCGTCCCGCCGCGGCGTCGCCTCCCAGTCTCGCTGCTCCACTGGGCCCGCCACAGCCCACCACGACGGTCCCCCGACCGCCGCCTGCGCCCGTTCCGCCTGCGCCCGTTCGAGCAGCGCACGGTCGCGGTGTCGGTGGCTGACGAGCAGCCAGACCAGGACCGCGACGCCGATCAGGGTCACGACGAGCAGCCCGACCACGTACAGCGTGGTGGCGATCCCGGCGAGCGTCGGCGGCACCGCGCCCGTCCCGGCGGCAGACAACGGCGTGCCGGTGAGCACGAACGCGAGCACCGTCGACAGCGTCCCGTTGCTGTCCCACAGCCCGTGCAGCAGGGCGACCCCGACGTACGCCACCGGGATCGACCACGACCACCGCAGCCGCTCCCCACCCCGGGCGGCCCCGAACAGCACCGCTCCGAGGATCGCCGTCCAGAGCACGTGACCGACCGGCGAGAGCACGGCACGCACGACCTCCGTCTGCAGCAGGGAGACGAGGTCGATCCCGCGCTGCGTGATCGCGGCGTTGAAGGCGTAGCCCGCCGACTCGAACGCCGCGAACCCGGCGCCGATCGTCGCCCCGAGCAGGGCACCCTGCCGCGCGGTCTTGGGACGCACCCGCCACCCGACCACGAGGAGCAGCACACCCTTCACGAGTTCCTCGACGAACCCGACGACGACGTACACGAACGCGTCCTGCCGCAGGTCTGCCTCGAGCAGGGACGCGCCGAGCACCCCGAGCACCCCGCCCACGAAGAACGCGGTGACGAGCTGCATCGTGCTCACCGTGCCCGTGACCCGCTCGATCACGAAGAGCACGACCGTGAAGGGCACCAGGAAGCTGCCGAGCAGGATGATCGTCGGCACGAGGTTCGTGTTCAGCGTCAGCACGGTGACGACCACCGTGACGGCCCAGAGCACGGCCCCGGCGAGCAGGGTCTTCCACCACCAGCCGTGCCGGTGGTGCGGGTGGACGGATGCGTCCGTCGTCGTCGTCATGGCGCCATCGTGCTCCTCCCCGGAGCGGGCCGTCGTGGGAATGTCCGGTGTCCTCCGGACGTACTGTGTGGACATGACTGACGAGACGTTCGACAAGGTGACGATGTTCGGCGCGGACTGGTGCCGCGACTGCCGGCGCTCGAAGGCGCTGCTCGACGGGCTGGGGCTCGACTACCAGTACGTCGACGTCGAGGCGGACCTGTCGGCGGCCGGCCGTGCCGAGGCGATCAGCGGACGCAAGAACATCCCGGTCGTGGTGCTCCCGAACGGCAAGCACTTCGTCGAGCCGTCGGACGCCGAACTCCGCTCGGAGCTCGAGGCCGCTGGCATCGTCTGACCCGTCGACCACGGGCGCCGAGGGCCCGGCGGGGTCGCCGACCACGTCGGCGATCCTGAACCTGCGCACAAGCTGAGCGGGTGCTGAGGAACAACGGAGTTCAATCGGGGATCGACCCGAACCACGGACGGCCCCGACCGTGGTGGAGGGTCCTGATCCAAGGAGGACACCGTGCTCGGTCTCATCATCAGCCTCATCATCGTCGGCCTCATCGCCGGCGCCCTCGCCCGCCTCATCATCCCCGGCAAGCAGCACATGTCGATCCTCATGACGATCGTCCTGGGCATCGTCGGCTCGTTCGTCGGCGGCTTCCTCGGCTTCCTCATCTTCCAGCACGACCCGATGGAGGGCTTCTTCCAGCCCGCCGGCATCATCGGCTCGATCATCGGTGCCGTCATCGTGCTGTTCCTCTACACCCGCTTCGCGGGCCGCGGCGCCCGCCGCTGACCTGCTCGGTCGACGCCCACGCGTCGACCCGGCTGGGTACCGTCCCCCGGTCCGAACGCCCCGCACCACGTCCTCGTGGTGCGGGGCGTTCGTCGTCGGTGCTGATCGGCGGTCGCCGCGCCAGCAGGGTCCCCCACCCGTACAGGTGCCACGGCTGGCCGGAGCGTACGGTCCCGATCATGACCAACGAGAACGAACGCTCACGTCCTGAGGACGACGTCGCACGACTCGGACTCGTGGTCGTCGGTGAGGCATCGGCCCTGCACGCCGGGGACGACGACGCACTCGACGCCAGCGAGGCGAACATCCGCGAGACGGTCGACAGCATGGTCGACGAACCCCTGACCGACCGGCAGGAGGAGGTCGTCGAGCGCCTGGCCTCGGCGAGCGGGACCCTGACGGCCGGCCTGAGCGGCGCCCTCGCGGCGAAGACGGGCAGCAGCGTCGACGACGTGCTCGAGGGTGCAGCTCGCAGTGTGCTCTGGCAGCAGCGGCTCGCCGCCGAGCGCGACGCCGGCGGGACGCTCTCCCCGGCCGACCTCGCCGACCTCGCAGACGCCGCTGATGCCTCCGACCCCACCGACGCGTCCACCCGGGGGCAGCACGACAGCGAGGCGGACGCAGCCGCGCACGACGCCGACCGTGGCCAGCGCGGCGAGCGCGAGGACGCCGGCGGCCAGCAGCAGCGCCGCGGCGACGACGAGGGCGACCGCCGGGCCTGATCCCGCCGGGGCGGCGGCCGCTCCGGCCACACGGACACGGCGCGACCGACGACGGGAGGCGCGGTGTGGGACGGACCCGCACCGCGCCTCCCGTCGGTCCCCCGTGGGCGAGGCCCGCCCGACGGCCTAGGCCGTCGGGCGCCACCACTCGTCGAAGGGCGTCGCGGGCACGCGACGCTTGTGCTCCGTGGCGCGGTAGCGCGTCTCGATGGCCTCGGCGACCTCGACCGGGACGTCGTGCCCCTGCAGGTACGCGTCGATCTCGACGTAGGTGAGCCCGAGGTTCGCCTCGTCGGTCTGCCCGGGCAGGTCGTCGAGCAGGTCGGCGGTGGGTGCCTTCTCGTACAGGCGCGCCGGCGCACCGAGGTGTTCGAGCAGCTGTCGGCCCTGGCTCTTGGTCAGGCCGGTGAGCGGGGTGAGGTCGACACCGCCGTCGCCGTACTTCGTGAAGAAGCCCGTGACGGCCTCGGCGGCGTGGTCCGTGCCCACGACGAGGAGGCCCTGCTGCCCCGCGACCGCGTACTGGGCGACCATGCGCATGCGCGCCTTGACGTTGCCCTTCACGAAGTCGCTGAGGTCGACGCCCGAGGCGGACGTGTCCTGCACGACGCCGTCGACACCGTGCTCGATGTTCACGACGATGCCGGGGTCGGCGCCGATGAACCGGAGCGCGAGCTGCGCGTCGTCCTCGTCGGCCTGCACGCGGTAGGGCATCCGGACGGTGACGAAGGCGGCCTCGCGGCCCTCGGCACGGAGCGACTCGACCGCGAGCTGGGTGAGGCGTCCGGCGAGCGTCGAGTCCTGTCCGCCGCTCACGGCGAGCACGTACCCGCGCGCGCCGGTCGTGGTCAGGTAGTCCCGGAGGAATCCGACCCGGCGGGCGACCTCGTGCTCGGGGTCGATGGTCGGCTGGACGTCGAGGTCCGCGGCGATGGTGGCTTGGAGTTCACGCACCCGACCAGTATCGCGCGCGGGTCCGACGTGCGCCGGGATCCACAGGCAGGCGTCACCTCCCGGAAACGCACCCCACGACGGACGGGAGGCGCGGTGCCAGCCGGCACCGCGCCTCCCGTCCGTCGCGTGGTGGCGTCAGACCTGTTCGCCGAGGAAGTCGGCGTACGACGGTTCGTCGTGTTCGGCGCCGACGGGGACCGGGGCCTCGGACGTGCCGCCGATGCGTTCGGCGATGATCTCGGCGACCTCGTCGGGAGACCGGAGTCCGTGGCGGTGCCAGTCGGACGGCATGCGGGCGGTCACGAGTTCATCGCCAGGATCGAGACACCGAAGGGGACGGTGGTGGGGAAGCGCGTGGAGCCGTCGAAGAGTTCGACGAGGACGGAGCAGTGGAGCGTGGTGGCGGTCATCGTGACCAGCCCTTCATCGAGGTGATGCGCACCTCGGATCCGACCGGGCCGTCCCGCTGTGCCAGACCACGTGGAACACGTGGGCATCGTGACGACGGGACCCTGAAGGAGAACCCGGTCCGACCAGCGTAAGACTGATCTCGGATCGCGTCCACGTGGATGCGGATTGCGGCGACCCCGCCGACGGCGTCCTGCCGTCGCTCCCGGACCCGCGGGCGTCGTCCGACGACCCCCGGCCCGGTCCCGCGGACGTCGCTCGACGCCCGTCGGCCCTCCGCTCGCCCGCGCCGGTAGCGTGGTGGGTCCCGCACGACCACGAGGAGCCACATGCCCCTGTTCGGCCGTCCCAGCGACGCCCCTTCCGACGCCGCCCCGAGCGCGATCGTCCGCCCCTGGACCGACGCCTTCGGACGACTCGCCACCCGCTGCCTGCAGGCGATCGTGGTGTTGATCATCGCGAGCGGGATCATCTACGCCGCCGCCACCCTGAGCGTCGTGACGATCCCCGTGCTCCTCGCGCTCATCATCGCGTCGGCCATGCACCCGGTGGTGTCCTGGCTCCGACGTCACAAGGTCCCCTCGGTGCTCGCCACCCTCGCGGTGCTGCTCGGCGTGCTCGTCGTGCTCGGCCTGGTCGGCTGGCTCATCGTCGTCGCGGTCATCGCGCAGTGGCCCGACCTGCAGAAGTCCGCGATCAGCGGGTTCCAGCAGCTCCAGGAGTCCGTCGACCACCTGCCGTTCGCGATCTCCGACAAGCAGGTCGACCAGGTCGTCGGCGGCGTGCAGGGCTTCCTCACCAGCTCGCAGTTCGGCTCCGGTGCCCTCGCCGGTGCGTCCGCGACCGCGAACTTCCTCACCGGCCTCGTGCTGATGATCGTCGTGCTGTTCTTCTTCCTCAAGGACGGGCCACGCATCTGGGAGTTCCTGCTCCGTCCGTTCACCGGCGCCCGCTACGAGCGCGCCCGCCGCGTGGGTGACCGCGTCGTGCAGACCCTGGGTGGCTACGTCCGCGGGACCGCGAGCGTCGCCGCCGTGGACGCGATCGGCATCGGCGTCGGCCTGGCGATCATCGGCGTGCCCCTCGCGCTGCCCCTCGCGGTCGTCGTGTTCATCACGGCGTTCATCCCGATCGTCGGTGCCACCGCGGCCGGCATCCTCGCGGCGCTCGTCGCCCTCGTCGCGAACGGCCCCGTCGCCGCACTCATCGTCGTCGGCATCGTCGTGCTCGTGAACCAGCTCGAGGGCAACCTGCTCCAGCCGGTGCTCATGGGCAAGACGCTCAAGTTGCACGGCCTGGTCATCCTGATCGGGCTGACCGCCGGCACCGTGCTCGCCGGCATCACGGGCGCGATCATCTCGGTGCCGCTGCTCGCCGCGGCGTGGGGTGCCGTGCAGGTGTGGGACGGTCCGGAGACGCCCGCGCTGATGTGGCGGCAGAAGCGCCCGGAGACGGCCGAGCGGCGGTAGCGCGGGGCGGGGCGGCGCGGACGGCGCGGGGCGGTCCGCGCAGCGGTCCGTCGACGCCGAACGACACCGCCGCCGTCGTACGACACCCGCGATGACGCACACGGCCCGCCGCCAAGCTCGCGTCCCGACGCCGGCCGCACAGACCGACGCCGAACGACACCGCCGCCGTCGTACGACACCCACGTTGACGCACACGACCCACCCGCACCCGAACACGACGAAGGGGAGCCACCGCACGTCGCGGTGGCTCCCCTTCGTCGCGTCACGCCGAGCGGATCGCTCGGCGTCGCCAGCCGGTCAGTCCGTCCCGGAGTCGAACGCCGCGCCCTCGGACACGGCGTCGGTCGCACGCCCGAGTGCGTCGGCGGCGTCGGTCACCGGGGCTCCCCCGAGGATCTCCTCGGCCTCGCCCGCCTCGAGTTCACCGACGAGCTCGCCGGTCGCACCGCCGATGAGGCCCGCCGCCGCGTACTGCTCGAGCCGCGAGCGCGAGTCCGCGATGTCGAGGTTCCGCATGGTGAGCTGACCGATCCGGTCGTCCGGCCCGAACGCGGCGTCGCCGACGCGCTCCATCGACAGCTTGTCCGGGTGGTAGGACAGCGCCGGACCCGTGGTGTCGAGGATCGTGTAGTCGTCGCCACGGCGCAGGCGCAGCGTGACCTCGCCGGTGACCGCCGAGGCGACCCAGCGCTGCAGCGACTCACGCAGCATGAGCGACTGCGGGTCGAGCCACCGTCCTTCGTACATGAGGCGACCGAGCCGGCGACCTTCGTTGTGGTACGACGCGACGGTGTCCTCGTTGTGGATCGCGTTGAGCAGCCGCTCGTAGGCGATGTGCAGCAGCGCCATGCCCGGCGCCTCGTAGATGCCTCGGCTCTTCGCCTCGATGATGCGGTTCTCGATCTGGTCGCTCGCGCCGAGCCCGTGGCGGCCACCGATCGCGTTCGCCTCGTAGACGAGGGCGACGGCGTCGGCGTACTCGACGCCGTTGATCGCGACCGGGCGGCCGGCCTCGAAACGGACGCTGACGACCTCAGTCGCGACCTCGACGTCGTCACGCCAGGCGGCGACGCCCATGATCGGCTCGACGATGTCGAGCCCGCTCGACAGCTCCTCGAGGCTCTTCGCCTCGTGCGTGGCGCCCCAGATGTTCGCGTCGGTCGAGTACGCCTTCTCGGTGGAGTCGCGGTACGGGAAGCCACGCGCGACGAGCCACTCGCTCATCTCCTTGCGGCCGCCGAGCTCCTCGACGAACTCCGAGTCGAGCCACGGCTTGTAGACCCGGAGCCGCGGGTTGGCCATCAGGCCGTAGCGGTAGAACCGCTCGATGTCGTTGCCCTTGTAGGTGGAGCCGTCGCCCCAGATGTCGACGCCGTCCTCCTTCATCGCGCGGACGAGCATGGTGCCCGTCACCGCGCGACCGAGCGGCGTCGTGTTGAAGTACGTCTTGCCGCCGGAGCGGATGTGGAACGCGCCGGTCTGCAGCGCGACGAGGCCTTCCTCGACCAGGGCGCTCTTCGCGTCGACCAGTCGGGCGATCTCGGCGCCGTACTCGTGGGCGCGACCGGGGACGGCGTCGATGTCCGGCTCGTCGTACTGGCCGATGTCGGCCGTGTACGTGCAGGGCACCGCTCCCTTCTCACGCATCCAGGCGACCGCGCAGGAGGTGTCGAGACCTCCGGAGAACGCGATGCCGACTCGTTCGCCGACGGGGAGACTGCTCAGGACCTTGGACACGGGGTCAATCGTACGGGGCGCACGGCCCGCGCTACCGTCCGGCCCGACGGTTGTGGAGAACCCACCGGAGAACGCGCCGATGGCCAGCCGTCGGACGCCCGGTCTGCACGACCGGGCCGACCGCCACGGCGGGGAAACGCACCCGCTCGACGCGTGGTGCCCCTGGAGGGACTCGAACCCCCAACCGTTTCCTTAGGACGGAACTGCTCTTCCATTGAGCTACAGAGGCTGGCGCGTCCACTCTAGCGGCGGATCGCCTCCCGGTACGGCTCCAGGAACGCCCGCACCTCGGCCACGAACAGCTCGGGCACCTCCACCGGTGCGAAGTGCCCACCCCGGTCGAGCTCGTGGTGGAACACGAGGTTCGTCGTCCGCTCGAGCCACTCCCGCGGTGCCCGGACGATGTCGCCCGGGAACACCGAGAACCCGGACGGCACCTCGACCCGCCGGGCCAGCTGCTCCGGCGGGATCGCGGCGTTGGCGTGGTACATCCGCATCGACGACCCGATCGTCGCCGTCGCCCAGTACTCGGTCAGCAGCGCGAGCACCTGGTCCCGCGTGTACACCGACCAGAGGTCACCGTCGCAGTCGCTCCACGCACGGAGCTTCTCGACGATCCATGCTGCGAGCCCGGCGGGTGAGTCGGTGAGCCCGACGGCGGCGGTCTGCGGCTTCGTGCGGTGCAGCATCGCGTACGCGCCCTCGGCCGTCCGCCACCGTGCGGTCTCGTCGACGAATGCCCGTTCCGCGGGCGACAGGTCCGAGGCGTCGAGCCCGGGCCACGCCAACCCGCCGTCGATCCGGTGCACCGCGACGACACGGTCCGGGTGGTCGAGCGCGAGGTACCGCACCACGTGCGTGCCGATGTCGCCGCCGGACGCCGCGAACCGCTCGTACCCGAGGTCGCGCATGAGCGTCGCCCACATCCCCGCGACCTCCCGGGCGTCGAGAACCCGCGGCGGCGCGTCCGAGAAGCCGTACCCGGGCATGTCCGGCACGACGACGTCGAACCCCGCCTCGACGAGCATCGGCAGGACGGTCCGGTACCGCCAGCCCGAGTCCGGCCACCCGTGCGCGAGGAGCACCGGGAGCGCGTCCGGCCGACCGGACCGCGCGTGCAGCACGTGCACGCCGATGCCGTCCACCACGACCCGGCGCGAGGGCAGCGCCGCCAGCGCGGCACGGTGCGCCGCGAAGTCGAAGCCGTCGGCCCAGTACGCGACGAGTTCCCGCAGCTCGTCGACGTCGACGCCGAGCGACCATCCCTCCACGCCGGTCGTGTCCGGCCAACGGGTCGCCCGGAGGCGCGCACGCAGGTCCGCGATGGTGGCGTCGTCGATCAGCGGCGTCTCGCTCATGCGGCGCACGCTACGCGGCACCTCCGTCACGGCGCGACCACGCACGGACGGGAGGCGCGGTGCCGGCCCGCACCGCGCCTCCCGTCCGCCCGTGGCTGCGTCAGCAGCCCCACCCGGCGGTCCGTCAGGCGGCGACCAGGAAGTCGTCCCACTCGGCCTGCGGCCGCTCGATCCCGCGCACGACCCACGAGGCGCCGTGCGGGGCCTTCGGCCGGAACCGGAGTCGCCAGCCCATCTCCTGCGGTGTGCGGTCGCCCTTCGTGTTGTTGCACGCGAGGCAGCAGGCGACGAGGTTCTCCCAGGAGTCCTGTCCCCCGCGCGAGCGCGGCTGCACGTGGTCGATGGTGGTGGCGTGCCGGTCGCAGTACGCGCACCGGTTCGCGTCGCGGCGGAGCACCCCGCGGCGTGACACCGGCACGAGCCGCGCGTGCGGGATGCGCACGTACCGCGTGAGGATGATCACGGACGGACGGTCGAAGGTCGCGGTCGACCCCGTGACCGGGTGGTCGGCGTCGGCGGCGACGATGGCAGCCTTCTGGTTCATGACCAGCACGAGGGCCCGTCGGTCCGAGATCACCGCGAGGGGCTCGTAACCGGCGTTGAGGACGAGAGTGCGCATGGGTTCCCTTCCGACGTGCCTGGACGGCTTCCAGGCGCTGCGGGTGCGTCGGGCCGAGCGACGCCGACGTGGGACCGCGGTCTGCGACCACGCCCGGAACCGCGAAGAGCACCACCCGGATGGGCAGTGCTCTCGTCAGGACAGGGCGTGATGGTGCACGCAGGGGGCGGTCGACCGTATGTCCACGAGCGCGCGCCGACCCGTGGTGCGGGTCGTGCGGATCGCTGACATGAGGTCTCCCGTGGTCGGGCCGGCTTCGGACCGGTGCAGCGTCAGGCTACGTCAGAAACCGGCCCAGCACGAGGGTGTGCGGGCCGGTTTCCGGGAGTGTTCACGGGAACGACACGTCGGTCGTCACCGCGGCGCGTGGTCTGGCGACCGGAGCGCGGGTGCCGTCGTCAGATGCCGAAGCGGACGATGTGGTAGCTGTTCGACCAGATCGGGCGGATCGAGACCGATCCGCCGGGCTTCGGGGCGTCCATGATCATGCCGTTGCCCATGTAGAAGCCGTCGTGCGAGCCGTCGTTGAACACGACGACGTCGCCGGGCTGCGCCTGGGACTCGGGGATCGTCGTGCCCGCGGCGTCCTGCAGCGGGACGGAGTGCGCCAGCTTGATGCCGTACTGCGCGTAGACGTACATGACGTAGCCCGAGCAGTCGAAGCCGGACGGGTCGGCGCCGCCGAAGACGTAGGGCGTGCCGATGTACTGCTTCGCGGTGGCCACGACCGCGGGGAGCGAGAACGGGGTGTTCGCGGCCGAGGCGGTCTTCGCGATCTCCGATGCGCTCGGGCCGCTGTACGACTGGTACTGCTTCTGCGTCGCGGCGCGGGCGGCCTGGGTCGCGGCGGCCTGCTGGGCTGCCTCGGCGGCGGCCTTCTGCGCGGCCTGCTGGTCGAGGGTCGACTGCGCGGTGGCGCCGTAGCCGTCGCGGTCGGTGCCGGCGAGGGCGACCGCGTCGGACACCGAGAACTGCTGGGCGTCGACGGTGCGGACCTGGCGCTGCGCGGTCGCGGCGTCGGTCCCGGTCTGCTGCGTCGAGGCGAACGCCGGGGCGACCGCGACGGTGCCGAACATGCCCGCTGCGACGGTCAGGACGACCGGTGCGAGGAACCGGCGCTTGCGGGCCGAGGCACTCGCCTTCGCGGTCTCCGCGGCACGGGCGGCCTGTGCGGCACGTCGGCCACCGGGGAGCGGGGCGTCACGGACCGGGGTGACCTTGCGCACGGGGGCGGTGGTCTCGCGTGCAGCTCGTCGGGTGAGCGGGGCGGGGGCGGCGTTCGCGGTGTTCGTCGGGTTCGCGGGGGTCTGGCCGTCCGCGGCGGAACCGGTCTGCGTCAAGGGTGGGGTCTCCGGCGTCTCGTCATCACGGCCGGTGGCGGGTGACCGCCGGCGTGCAACCCCATCCGTTCGTCATCGTCTCCGATCGAGGCAGGAGACGGGTTCGAGACGTCCTGCCACGGGTCCTGGGCCTCGTGGGCGGCCCGGGACTCGTCGAGTGTACGTGGGCACCGTTACCGTGTCGAGACGAAACGCCCCTCAGGTAACGGTCCGGTGACGAAGCCCTGGTCAGGAGCCTGTGGGTGCCGTTACCTTGTGGGGTTTCTCAGGCCCGGCGGTCGCCCTGGGCGCTCAGGACCGCTCGATGTACACGTGCTGCGCGACCTCGGACGGCAGCTCGATGCCCGCGTCCTCGCCCTCGACCCGCACGGCCACGTAGGCACCGGCCCGCTGCACGCTCGCGACCCGGCCGGGCATGACGCCCGCGGTGCGCAGCTGGTGGAGCAGCTCCGGCTCGAACTGGACGGGCTCGCCCAGGCGGCGGACGACCCCGGTCGCGACGGCGTCGGTGCCCTCGGTCGCGGCGACGATGTTCTGCACGCCGTCGAGGAAGCCGCCGGCCTCGGGTCCGCCGATCTCGGCGAGGCCGGGGATCGGGTTGCCGTACGGCGACTCGGTCGGGTTGCCGAGCATCTCGAGCAGGCGGACCTCGACCTGCTCGCTCATGACGTGCTCCCACCGGCAGGCCTCGTCGTGCACGAAGGCCCAGTCGAGGCCGATGACGTCGGACAGCAGACGTTCGGCGAGACGGTGCTTGCGCATGACGTGGGTGGCGCGGGAGCGACCCTCGGTGGTGAGCTCGAGGTGCCGGTCCCCGGAGACCACGACGAGGCCGTCGCGTTCCATGCGGGCGACGGTCTGCGAGACCGTCGGGCCGGAGTGTCCCAGGCGCTCGGAGATGCGCGCGCGCAGCGGGACGATCCCCTCTTCCTCGAGGTCGAGGATCGTCCGCAGGTACATCTCCGTGGTGTCGACGAGATCGGTCACGGTCCGCCTCTCATGTCTGGGCCCAGCGCGCCCACCCTACTTGTTCGGGGTGACAACGAGGAACGCTCGCGAAGGCGCGTCCACGGGCGCAGCGGCCGTGCTGCTCCGACCGGACGGCTGGGGTGGGATACCGCTCGCTAGGGTTGCTCCATGGCCGACATCGTCATCCCCGCCGAACTCCTCCCCACCGACGGCCGCTTCGGCTGCGGGCCGTCCAAGATCCGTGGCGCGCAGCTCGAGTCCCTCGTGACGCGCGGGGCGACGATCCTCGGGACGTCCCACCGCCAGCAGCCCGTCAAGTCCCTCGTCGGCGACGTCCGTCGGGGCCTGGCCGACCTGTTCCAGCTGCCGGACGGCTACGAGGTCGTCCTCGGCAACGGCGGCTCGACCGCGTTCTGGGACGCTGCGGCGTTCGGCCTCGTCGAGCGCCGTGCCCAGCACCTGTCCTTCGGCGAGTTCGGGGCGAAGTTCGCCAAGTCCACCTCGGCCCCGTGGCTCGAGGCCCCGCACGTCATCGAGGCACCCGGCGGCTCGCTGTCCGCACTCGAACCGGTCGAGGGCGTCGACGTCTACGCCTACCCGCACAACGAGACCTCGACGGGCGTCATGGCCCCCGTGGTCCGCGCGGCCGGCGACGACGGCGCCCTGACCGTCGTCGACGCCACGAGCGCCGCGGGCGGAGCGGCCTTCGACGTCAGCGCGACCGACGTCTACTACTTCGCGCCGCAGAAGAACTTCGCCTCGGACGGCGGCCTGTGGCTCGCCCTGTTCTCGCCGGCGGCGCTCGAACGCGTCGAGCGGATCGCTGCCTCGGACCGGTACGTGCCCGAGTTCCTGTCGCTGAAGAACGCCGTCGACAACTCGCGGCTCGACCAGACGCTGAACACCCCGGCGCTCGCGACCCTGCTCATGCTCGACGACCAGGTGTCCTGGATCAACCAGTCGGGTGGCCTCGCCTGGGCGGACACCCGGACGCGGACCTCGTCCTCGACGATCTACGACTGGGCGGACTCGGTCGACTACGCAACGCCGTTCGTCACCGAGCCGTCGCACCGGTCGCAGGTCGTCGCGACGATCGACCTCGACGACTCGATCGACGCGAAGGCCGTCGCCGCCACCCTGCGCGCCAACGGGATCGTCGACACGGAGCCGTACCGGAAGCTCGGCCGCAACCAGCTCCGGGTCGCGACCTTCACGGCCATCGACCCCGACGACGTGGCGAAGCTCGTCCAGGCGATCGACTTCGTCGTGCACGCGCTGCGCGGCTGAGGCGCGACCCGCCACGTGGCCGGGACCGCGCGGCGGTCCGGTCGGTCCGGGACCACGAGACGGACGGGAGGCGCGGTGCCAGCTGGCACCGCGCCTCCCGTCCGTCTCGTGGTGCGCACCAGCTCGTGGTTCGTGGTGCGCTGCAGGTCGCGGTGCGCGTCGGGTGGTGGTGCGCGACCGGTCGCGGTGCGCGTCAGGTCGCGGTGCGCGACCGGTCGCGGTGCGCGTCAGGCCGCGGTGCGCGTCAGGTCACGGCGCGCGTCGGCCGCGGTGCGCGTCCGGTCGTGTTCGTGGTCGCGGTCCCGCGGTCCCGTGGTCCCGTGGTCCGGACCGTCGACCGGGGCGGGTCGTCGGCCCGCCCCGGTCGGGGTCAACCGCGGTGGCGGCCCGGCTCGGTCTCGCCGGCGTCGAGCCGGTCGAGCTCCAGGTCGTCGTCCGGCTCGGTCGGACGGACGCGCCGTGCGCGGCGCCGGGCGCCGCGGGAACGCGGCGCGGCCTCCGTGTCGTCGTCGTCCGCGTCGTCCGTCGTGTCCGCGTCGGTCACGTGGCCGAGCGCGACGACCTCGGCGGCCCGGTCGACGTCGACGCCGTCGAGCTCGTCGTCGTCGGACTCGTCGAGGTCGTCCTCGTCGTCGCCGAACTCGTCGTCGTCGTCCGACTCGTCGTCGTCGGCCTCGTCGTCGTCCGGGTCCTCGTAGTCGGCGTCCTCGTCCGAGTCCGCGTCGTCGTCCTCGTCGGCGTCCTCGTCGTCCTCGGACTCGCCCTGGGACGCGCGGTACTCCGCCATGCGCTCGGACCACGGCACCCACTCGGGCGCGACGAGCGAGCCGTCACCCGGCATCAGCTCGACCTCGAGCACCGTGGGCTCGTCGCCCTCGACGTGCGCGACAGAGACGGTCCAGCGCCAGCCGGGGTAGCCGGGCATCCGGTTCGAGAACAGGACCGAGACGACCCCGTCGCCCTCGTCGACCGTGCCGACCGGCTGTCCGACGGTGTCCTCGGACGTGACCTCGAGCAGCGCCGTGCGCGCGAGCTCCGTGACGTCGACCATCAGGCGTCCAACTGGTCTGCGACGTGCCGCAGGATCGCGGCGATGCGCTCGCCGTTCTTCGGGTAGCGCCCGTGGCGGAGGTCGCCGCTGATGCGGTCGAGCTCCTTCACGAGGTCCTCGACGATGACGGCCATGTCGTCGGCGGACCGACGGGACATCTTCGCGAGGGAGGGCTGCTCCTCGAGCATGCGGACGGACAGCGCCTGTGACCCCTTCTTGCCCTGCACGACGCCGTACTCCAGGCGCGTGCCGGCCTTGACCGAGGTGGTGCCGTCCGGCAGCGAGGACGCGTGCAGGAACACGGGCTCACCGTCGTCGCCGGTGATGAACCCGAACCCCTTCTGGTCGTCGTAGAACTTGACCTTGCCGGTGGGCATGCGTGGACTCCTCGAGGTCGTGGAACGGCCGTGGTGCGTCGGATATCCTGGGTCGATGGCCAAGCCGACCCGATCGACCGGGAACCCGCGCGATGACGTGCAGCCCCCGGTGACGTTCAATCGTACCGAACGCGTGCTCGGGTTCATGGTCGGGGGGATCTTCATCGCCGCGCTCCTCTGCATCGCAGCGATGATCGTCATGTGGTTGACCGACCCGAGCGCGCAGGGCTCGATGCCGTGGCCGGTCGTCATGGCGGTCCCGCTCATCGGCCTGCCGATCGGCATGGTGCTCGTGTTCGTCCTGCTCGGCCTGACCTGGTCGAAGCGCGCCCGCGAGAACCGGTCGGGACGCTGAGCACCGGCGCCGACCGGAGCCGGGGCCGATGACGACCACCGCAGACCTCGCCGCACGACTGCGCGCGATGCCCGACGACGAGCTCGAACGGCTCGTGGTCGCCCGTCGACTGCCCGCCGCCGTGCTGGCCGACTCCGGTCCGCAGCACGCGACCGACTTCTTCGACCTCGCCGAGGCGCTCCGCAGCGACGACGCGGTCGACGCGGCGCTCGAGCACCTGCCGAGGGCGACGCTCCTCGCCCTCGTGCACGGCGCCGGTGCCGCGGACGCGCTCGCCCCGGCGGTGGCGCTCGGCCTGGCCGACCCCGACGGTGGCGTCGACGACGCGGTCGGTGCCCGACTGGCGGCCCACCCCGACCTCGGCGCCCTGCGCGACGCGCCGGACGCCGACGGCCCGTCCGAGCAGACCGGGGACCCGCGGCAGGGCGCTGCGCCGGACGACGAGCGGGACCGAGCGGCCGGTGCGGAGCAGGCGTTCGCGACGATGACCGTGCTCGCCGAGCTCGTCCGCGCGGTCGACCAGGGAGGCGTCCGCGAACTCGTGAAGGGCGGCATCGGCACCCCGCTCGCGCGGACCCTCGGCGAGCGCGTCGGCGCCGAGGCCGAGGTCGTGTCCGACCGGCTGGCCCTGCTCGCCCGGGTCGGGTACGCCGACCCCGGCGAGGGCGTCTGGACCACCACGGACGACGGGCGGACCTGGCTCACGACGGACTGGCCCGAGCGCTGGACCGGTCTGGTCGGACGCTGGTGGTCCTCGCTCGACCCGGCCGTGCACGACGTCCTCGAGACCGCCGGGGACGACCTGCGCGACCTCGTGTCCGTCGGCCGCTGGCGCTACCCGGCCGGATCCCGCTGGCTCGACGCGACGCTGCTCCAGGTGGCGGGGACGGCGTCGGCGCTCGGGCTCGCGGTCGACGGCACCGTCACCTCGACCGGGCGCGCCGTCGTCGCCGGTGACGCCGGGGCCGCCGCCGCCGACCTCCCGCCGACCGTCGACACCGTGTACCTCCAGCACGACCTCACCGTGATCGCGCCCGGTCCGCTGACACCGGCCGACGACGCCGCACTGCGCGTGGTCGCCGACCTCGAGGCGCCCGGGCTCGCCGCCCGGTACCGGGTCTCCGAGGACTCGGTCCGCCGGGCCCTCCGCGCCGGACACACGAAGGAGGCGCTGCTCGCCTCGCTCGACCGGCTGTCCGCCACCGGGGTGCCGCAGCCGCTCGCCTACCTGGTCGACCAGGTCGCCGGACGCGACGGCGGCATCGTCGTCGACGTCGATGCCTCCGGGACGGGGGCCGTCGTGCACGGCACCCCGGACCAGCTCGACCTGATCGGGGTCGACGCCGAACTCCGTCAGCTCACGTGGGAGCGCCCGGACCTGACGACCCTCGTCACGCACCACCCGGCGCACGTGGTCCAGGCAGCGCTCGAGGAACAGCGGTACCCGGCCGTGCTGACGGCCGCCGCCCGCCCCGCGACGCGGGTCGCGCCTCCCTTCCGTCGCCGCGCCGCCGGCCGCACGCCGGAGCAGGCGGCGCACGCCCTCGTGGAACGGCTCCGTCTGACCACCCGCCGCGGCGAGGCGGAGCCGGAGCAGGAGTGGCTCGGGCGGCAGATCGACCTGGCGGTGCGTGGACGCACCCCGGTCCGCGTGACGGTGCGGATGCCGGACGGGTCGGAACACCCGTTCTCGATCGTGCCGACGTCGGTCGCGGCGGGGCGGGTGCGCGGACGGGACACCGGCGTGGACGTCGAGCGGACGCTGCCGCTGTCGCTCGTGGTGTCCGTGGAGAGCGAGGCCTGAGCGGGGTGGTCGGTCGGCGGCGTTCCTCCGCAGGCGAACGGTCGGGGCCGCTTCTCCACCGGAGCGCTGCGCACCGCACCCGTTCGCAGCCGCGACGCCTAGGCTGATCCGTCATGAACGGACCGCTGATCGTGCAGAGCGACCGCACCGTGCTCCTCGAGGTCGCACACCCCGACGCCGAGGACGCACGGCACGAACTCGCGGCCTTCGCCGAGCTCGAACGCGCACCCGAGCACGTGCACACGTACCGCATCACCCGCCTCGGGCTCTGGAACGCACGGGCCGCCGGGCACGACGCCGAGTCGATGATCGGCACGCTCGAGCGGTTCGCGAAGTTCCCGGTGCCGCAGAGCGTCACGGTCGACATCCGCGACACCGTCTCGCGCTACGGCCGCCTGGTGATCCGGCGCGAGGAACGCCCCGACGCCCCGGTCATCGCGAACTCCCCGTCCGAGGAACTCGAGCGCCAGCCCGTCCTGCTGCTCACCGCCGAGGACCCGTCCGTGCTCGCCGAGGTCACCCGGTCGAAGCGCATCAAGCCCCTGCTCGGCGACCAGCGATCCCCCAACGAGATCGCCCTGCAGCCCTGGGCGCGGGGACAGGTCAAGCAGGAGCTCGTCAAGCTGGGCTGGCCGGCCGAGGACCTCGCCGGCTACACACCCGGGCAGCCACACCCGATCGACCTCGACACCGCGTCCTGGCACCTCCGGCCCTACCAGGAGCAGGCGGTCGACACCTTCTTCGCCCAGGGGTCCGGCGTCGTCGTGCTGCCCTGTGGCGCCGGCAAGACCCTCGTCGGTGCCGGCGCGATGGCGACCGTCAAGGCCACCACGCTCATCCTCGTGACGAACACGGTCTCGGCCCGGCAGTGGCGTGACGAGCTGCTCCGCCGGACGACCCTGACCGCCGACGACATCGGCGAGTACTCCGGCACCGTCAAGCAGATCCGTCCGGTCACGATCGCGACGTACCAGATCCTCACCGCCCGCCGGAAGGGCGAGTACACGCACCTGTCGCTCCTCGACGCGCTCGACTGGGGCCTCATCGTGTACGACGAGGTCCACCTGCTCCCCGCCCCCGTGTTCAAGCTCACCGCGGACCTGCAGGCGCGCCGCCGCCTGGGGCTCACCGCGACCCTGGTGCGCGAGGACGGACGCGAGAGCGACGTCTTCTCGCTCATCGGGCCGAAGCGGTACGACGCCCCGTGGAAGGAGATCGAGGCGCAGGGCTACATCTCCCCCGCCGCCTGCTACGAGGTCCGCATCGACCTGCCGCACAGCGACCGGCTCGAGTACGCGGCCTCGGGCGACGACGAGCGGTACCGGCTCGCGGCGACGACCCCCGCGAAGACCCCGGTGGTGCGGGAGCTCATCGAGAAGCACCGCGGCGAGCAGATCCTCGTGATCGGGCAGTACATCGACCAGCTCGACGACCTCGCGGCCTCGCTCGACGCCGCCGAGATCACCGGGTCCACGCCCGTCGACGAGCGGGAGCGGTTGTTCCAGGCGTTCCGCGAAGGCTCGATCGACGTGCTCGTCGTGTCGAAGGTCGCGAACTTCTCGGTCGACCTGCCCGACGCGACGGTGGCCATCCAGGTGTCCGGGTCGTTCGGGTCCCGGCAGGAAGAAGCCCAGCGTCTCGGCCGACTCCTCCGCCCGAACAAGGACGGCCTACCCGCGTCGTTCTACACGCTCGTGACGCGGGACACGGTCGACCAGGACTTCGCGCAGAACCGGCAGCGGTTCCTCGCCGAGCAGGGCTACGCGTACACGATCCTCGACGCCGATCAGGTCGCGGCTGCCGCCTAGCCGCCGTACGTGCCGCTCTCAGGAAACCTCTAGGGAACGGTCAGAGGATGGGCGCATGACCGATGGCCCCAAGATCCTGATCGTCGACGACGAACCGAACATCCGCGACCTCCTCACGACCTCGTTGCGTTTCGCCGGGTTCGCCGTCCGCGCGGTCGGCAACGGTGCCCAGGCGATCTCGGCGGTGCTCGAGGAAGAGCCCGACCTGATCATCCTCGACGTCATGCTGCCCGACATGAACGGGTTCGGCGTCACCAAGCGTCTCCGTTCGTCCGGCTACACCTCGCCGATCCTCTTCCTCACGGCGAAGGACGACACCGAGGACAAGATCACCGGTCTCACCGTCGGCGGCGACGACTACGTCACGAAGCCGTTCTCGCTCGACGAGATCGTCGCGCGCATCAAGGCCATCCTGCGTCGCACCATGAACGACGAGGAAGACGCGATCATCCGCGCCGGCGAGCTCACGATGGACCAGGACACGCACGAGGTCACGATCGGCGACGCGCAGATCGAGCTGTCGCCCACCGAGTTCAAGCTCCTGCGCTACCTCATGCTCAACCCGAACCGGGTGCTGTCGAAGGCGCAGATCCTCGACCACGTGTGGGAGTACGACTTCAACGGCGACGCCGGCATCGTCGAGTCCTACATCTCGTACCTGCGCCGCAAGCTCGACCAGTACTCGAGCGAGCCGATCATCCAGACCAAGCGTGGGTTCGGCTACATGCTCAAGGCGACGAAGGCTTCGTAGGCCGCCGTCGTCCTCACGGCGCTCGTCCGGTTTCACCGGGCGAGCGCCGTCTACCGTTGGGGCAGCATGCACACGCGAATGAGCCGTTGGTGGGACGGGATCTCCCTCCGCACCAAGATCACCGGGATCACGGTGCTCCTCGTCGCGCTCGGGCTGCTCGTCGCCGGCCTCGGCACCATGACGGTGCTGTCGACCTACCTCATGTCGCAGCTCGACGACAACGTCAAGCAGACGACCGAGCAGCTCGAGGGCCAGAACATCAGCGACGGCGAGCAGTACTGCAAGCTCTCGGTGGTGCTGTCGCAGAGCGCCTACGTCGCGGCGTACGACTCGTCGGGTGAGCAGATCTGCCAGACCCGTGCCTCGAGCCGGCCGGACATCCGGTCGCTCGACTTCTCGGCGGCGGCCCGGTCGTCGCAGCGGTTCTCGCTCTACGACAGCCAGCACGACCACGAGTGGCGTGCCCAGGTCATCCCGGCGTCGCTGCAGAACCAGTCGAGCGGCACCGCCGAGACGGGCTACGTGCTCGTCGCCGTGTCCAGCGCCGACACCGACCAGACCATCGCCCGGTTCACCGTGATCTTCCTCGGGTTCGGCATCTCGGTGATCCTGCTCGGCGCCATGCTGACCCGGCTCCTCGTCACGGCGACCTTCGACCCGTTGCGCGACGTCGAGGACACCGCAGCTCGGTTCGCCGCCGGCGACTTCAACCAGCGCCTCGAGGCCGACACCCCGAACACCGAGGTCGGCCGCCTGAACCGCTCGCTCAACGCGATGCTCGAACGCATCGACAGCGCCTTCGAGGACCGCGAGCGGACGATCGCGCAGATGCGACGGTTCGTCGGCGACGCCTCGCACGAGCTCCGCACGCCGCTCGTCTCGCTCCGCGGGTACGCCGAGCTCTACCGGATGGGTGCACTGCGCAAGGAGGAGGACGTCGCCCAGGCGATGGAGCGCATCGAGAAGGAGGCCCAGCGCATGGGGCTCCTCGTGCAGGACCTCCTCCAGCTCGCCCGGATCGACGAGTCGAAGCCGCTCGAACTCGGGCCGGTCGACCTCGTCGCGATCGCCCGCGACTCCGCGCTCGACACGATGGCGTCGAACCCCGACCGCGAGATCCAGGTGCTCGTCGAGGACGCGGTCACGGGGGTCAGCGTGCCGCAGGCCGTCCGCCCGCCGGCGCCGCAGTCCGACACGGGCGAGGTCCCGCCGACCTCCCCGTCCTCGGCGAACACGACAGGGCCGATCGCGTTCTCGCGGCAGACCCTCGCGCGACTGCGTGCCCGCCGGACCCGTGCGATGGGGGTCGAGGGTGGCGTGCCGTCCGACGACACGTCCCCGCTGCCGACCGTCGTGCTCCCGGCCCGTCCGCCGATCGTCCTCGCCGAGGAGAACAAGGTGCGGCAGGTCATCACGAACCTGATGGGCAACGCGATGCGGTTCACCGCGCACGACGACCCGATCGAGATCGGCATCGGCGTGGACGACGACCGTGGCATGGCGCACATCGACGTGATCGACCACGGCGAGGGCATCCCCCCGCAGCTGCGCGAGAAGATCTTCCAGCGGTTCTGGCGTGCGGACACCTCGCGGGCCCGGGACACCGGCGGCTCCGGGCTGGGGCTCGCGATCGTGTCGGGCATCGTGCACGCGCACAACGGCTCGGTCGAGGTCTTCGACACCGAGGGTGGCGGTGCGACCTTCCGCGTCTGGCTCCCGCTCATCCCCCGCGACTACACGCCCACCCCCGCGCCCGCCGCGGCCTGACGCGCACGCCGCGCCCGCACCCGCACCAACCGCGCCGTCGTCCGCCGGGCCGGATCCGTCACGCTCGTCGCACCCGGCCGACAGCTCGTGCGCTGCCGGCGCATCATGCACGGCGTGTCCTGTCCGCTCGTTCGGCGAACGCCAGCCGCAGCCGCTCGAACAGGACCGCCGGGCGAGCAAGATCGACCGCAGTCGCGTGGATCACGAGCCAGCCGTTCACCGTGAACCCGTTCCGCCGCCGTTGGTCGTGCCGGAACGTCTCGCGCTCGCGGTGGTGGTCGCCGTCGTACTCGAGCGCGATCCGGTACTCGGGCCACGCCATGTCGACCCGCCCGAGGAAGCGTCCCTGGGCGTCGTGCGCGTCGGCGTTCAGCTCGGGCTCCGGGAACCCGGCATCGACGACCGCCAGGCGGAGGCGGCTCTCCATGGCCGATTCCGAGCCGACCCGGATCCGCTCCAGCGCGGCGCGGGCGTTCCGCACGCCACGCGCCCCGGGGCGGATCGCCGCTGCGAGGTCATCGAGGGTGGCGAGGCCTCGCTCCCGGCTCACCATGTGGTCGCCGAGCACGACGAGATCCTCCACGGAGAGCATGCCCGCACACTCGAACCAGGCCTGAGCCGGGCTGCTGGTCGGTCCGTACGCGGTCGCTCGGACGGCCCGCGACGGCGAACGGTGTCCGATCACCCCCTGCCGTCGCATCGCGACATCGGCGTCCGACGACACGTGCACCGTCTCGTCCGACGCCATCCGGTGCGGCAACGGCGCGCCCCAGATACGTGCGGCCGTGACGTGGCTGAACCGCTGTCCCTCGCGCAGCACGACCGAGAGCGCTTCGACACGTCCGACGTCTGCTCCCGCTGGAGCCCGGACGCCGTGGACCGGCGAGACGAGGTCCTTCCGGCGGAGGCGCTCCGCGCCGATGCCGGCCCGCAGGGCCGCACCGACGGTGAACGCACTCTGGCGGAAGGGAACGGGGAGCGGGGTGGGGTTCGGCATGCCGATGATCGTCCGTGGAGCGCCGACAACGCCGACCATCCCGAGCCGGGACTGTGGAGGAGGGCGCACCGCGGGCCTCCTGTGGGGGAAGAACCCGGAGCACTGGGCGAGCGGGACATGCCGCACGTGCGGCGCGGTCCGGGCGCGACTCGTCGCACCGGAGCGTCGAACGTGACGAAGACGGCTCGCTCGCGCCCCGCCCCGCGCCCCCG
>NZ_MCIG01000053.1 GCF_001705035.1 Curtobacterium sp. UCD-KPL2560
GGGCGCGGCGGGTCGGGCGCGGCGGGTCGGGCGTGCCGCCTCCGGCGCGGCGGGTCGGGCTCCTGCCACTGTCCCAGCCGACGCGTCGGTGGCAGCGCGTAGCCTCGTGCCATGTCCGGGAGCGACGAGCACCCCACCGACCACACCGACGACGACCACGCGCCGGGCGACGCCCACGGCACGGGCGATGCCCACGCCACGGGCGACGCCTACCCCCTGGGCGACCTCCACACCGACCAGGGCCCGATCACCGACCGCGTCCTCGTGGCGGGTGGGCTCGCCGACCTGCCCGAGGTCCGCCGCATCCTCGAGGAGCTGCCCGACTCCGCGTACGGGCAGGTCTTCGTCGAGGTCGCCTTCGCCGACGAGGTCCGGATCCTGCCCGCCCCGCCGCACCTGACCGTGACGTGGCTGGTCCGCAGCGACTGGCCGTCGACCATCACGACGCTGTTGTTCGCCGACCACGGGGAACTGCTCGCCGACGCCGTCACGGCGTGGGCCGCGGAGTGGTGCGTCCTCGGTTCCGAGCCCTACACCGCGGTGTGGATCGGGTGCGTCGACAGCCCCTGGGTCGAGCGTGCCCGGTCGATCGTGCAGATCGACCTCGCCGCCACCGGGCAGCAGGTGCAGGTGGAGTCCGGCGGCTGACCGCTGGTCGCGCCCGTCACGGACGGGACCGGTCGGCCGGGAGGCGCGGCTCGGGGCGACGGGGCCGGTGCGGTCCGCCGACGGGTCGCGGTGTCCCCTGGTGGCCGGGTCGACCGCCGCGGCGACCGGTCCGACGCTGCACACGGCGGCGCGGCCTGCGGTCGCGTGCGGCCCGGCCGGGGCCGGTCAGGCCCCGTGCCTCGCCCCGGCGTCCTCGAAGAACACGTCCGGCGCGTCGACCCGCCGGTCGGTGACCGTCGTCGGGCTCTCCAGGTGGACCGCGCCAGAGGGCAGGATGCCGGCACCGCCGAAGCGCTCCATCACGCGCCACTGGGCGACGACGTCCTCGCCCGCGTGCTCGCTCGGCAGCGCCGACCAGAAGCCGAACCCGCCGACGGCCTCGAGCGCGTCCCGGTCGTAGAGCACGCAGGCCCCGACCCAGGCGACCCGGTACGGCACCCATCCGCCGGGCTCGACGTCGAGGTCGGCCGCGACGTGCGCCGGGTTCGCGGCGTTGTGCAGCGAGAGCCGGTCGAACGCCGGTGTGCCGCGGCGCACGACCTCGGGGACGACGGGCCCGTCCCACCGCTCGAACACCGCCGTCTCGTGCGGGCGCCGGTCGGCCAGGTAGGACAGCCCCTGCACCGCGCTGCCGACGAACCCGCACCCCAGGTCGTGCAGGGCGTCGAGCATCCGGCGGAGGGCGCCCGGTTCGAGCCAGACGTCGTCGTCGAGGTACAGCACCGCGGCGGCCGCGGCGTGGTCGAGCAGGTGCTGCCGGTGCTCTGCCAGGCCACGCCGTTCCGGGTGCGCGAGGAGCGTGACGGGGCGGCCCTGTGCCTCCAGGACGCGGAGCATGGCGGCGACCGCCGGCGCGGTGGCGGCGTCCTGGCCCGCGGACTGGTCGCTGAGGACGAGGCGGAGGGCGACGTCGGTCTGGGCGGCGAGCCCGGCGAGGGTCGTGGCCAGCTCGGCCGGACGACCGACCGTCGGGACGAGGACGTCGACCTCGACCGCGGGACCGTCGGCGGCGGGACGTGCCCAGTCGCCCGACCAGCGGGCGACCGGGAGGGCCGGTGCGGTGGACGTGCCGGGGGCGCTCACGGTGCCGGGTCGGGCTCGACCGGTTCGGCGGTCGGGGCGCGGTCGTCGGAGGGACGGTCGACGGGGACCGGCGCGGCGTCTGCCGACGGTGCGGGGTCGGCCGCCACGCGGCCGGCCGCGCTCGCTGCCGCCGCGGTGTTCGCCGCTGCCTCACGGATGCGTCGGACGACCGCCGTCGTGGAGTGCTCGGGGACGTAGTCGACCATGACGACCTCGCCGCCGTACGCGCGCACGACGTCGGTCTCGCTGAGCATCTCGGGGGAGTAGTCGCCGCCCTTGACGTACACCTCGGGGCGGAGGCGCTCGATGAGCGGGATGGGGGTGTCCGTCGCGAACACCGTCACGAGGTCGACGCAGGCGAGCGCGGCGAGCACGCCCGCGCGGTCCTCGGCGGTGTTGATCGGGCGCTCCGGGCCCTTGAGCCGGCGGACCGAGTCGTCGTCGTTCAGTGCGACGACGAGCAGGTCGCCGAGCTCGCGGGCCTGCCGGAGGTACGTCGTGTGGCCGCGGTGGACCACGTCGAAGCAGCCGTTCGTGAACACCACGCGTCGTCCGGCGGCACGGGCGGCGTCCACGGCGAGCGACAGGTCGTCGTGGTCGACCACGGTCGCGGCGGGGGCGGTCACCGACTCGAGCAGGGCGGCGGCCGAGCACACCGAGGTCCCGGCCTCGCGCACGACCACGTCGGCGGCGGCCTGGGCGACCGCGACGGCGTCCCGGAGCGGGGTGTCGACGGCGAGCGCGACGGTCGCGGCGGCGCAGAACGTGTCGCCGGCGCCGGACGCCTGCTGCTCGGAGGCGGGGGTCGCGCGGGTCCGGAACGCCTGCTCGGCGTCCGGCTCGAGCAGGACGGTGCCGTCCCGGTCGAGCGTGACGACGGCGGCGCGCGCACCGGACCGGGCGAGGACGTCGGCGCGGGCGTCCACCACGACGGGGACCCGGGCGGCACCGGCGCCGAGTTCCCGGCCGAGCAGGCCCGCGGTCTCGCCGGCGTTCGGCGTCACGAGGTCGGGGTGCAGGGCGGCCCAGCGGGTCAGGTCGTGCGCGTCGACGACCACCGCGTTGGGGCGGTCCCGGTCGAGCACGGGGACGACGTCCGACGGCTCGACGCCCAGGCCGTAGTCGCAGACCACGGCGGCGTCGGCACCGCGGACGGCACGGGCGACCGCCTCGGCGAGCCGTGCGCCGTCCCGGGCGTGCGGGGCCTCGGTGATCTCGTCGACGCGGACGACCACGCGGTCGCCGCCGACCACACGGGTCTTCGTCGTGGTGCGGGCGCCGGGGACCTCCACGAGGAAGGTCGTGTCCACGCCGGCGGCACTGAGCCGCTCGCGCAGCACGCGTCCGGACTCGTCGTCGCCGACGAGCCCGACCATCCGGACGCGGGCGCCGAGGGCGCGTGCGTTGACGGCGGTGTTCGCGGCGCCGCCCGGGACCGCGACGGTCTCGGTGACGCGGACGACGGGTGCGGGGGCCTCGCGGGAGACCCGTTCGGCCTCGCCGACCGTCCACTGGTCGAGGATGCAGTCGCCGACCACGACGACGAGCGGTTCGCGGTCGTCGACGGCGGCGACGAGGTCGCGGACGAGACGGACGTCGGCGGTCATCGGGTCTCCTCGGTGTTCGCTGTGGTGCCGACCCCGGAGCCGGTGGCGACACCGGTGCCGGCGGCGTCGGCGCTGGCGGCGTCGGTGCTGGCGGCGGCATCCGTACCGGCGGTGTCGCCGGTCTCGGCCGCCGCGGTGCTCGGCGTCGTGGTGGCCGGTGTCGTGGCGCCGGTCCCGGCCGCTGCGGTGCTCGTGCTCGTGCTCGTGGTCGTGGTCGTGCTGTCGGAGCGTCGTGCCGGTGCCGCCTCGAGGTGCACGACCGTCGTGGTCGTCATCTCGTCGAGCAGGTGCGGGCCGTACCCGAAGCCGGCGCCCGAGGCACCGCGGGGCTGGGCACTGCCGCCCGGTGCGCCGCCGAAGACGGCGTTCACCTTCACGGTGCCGACCGGCATCTCGGCCGCGGCACGCAGCGCGTGGCCGGTGTCGGCGGTCAGGACGGTCGCGGCGAGGCCGTAGCGGTCGGCGGCGGCGAGCCGGAGCCCCTCGTCGAAGGACTCGACGACGCGGACGGGGGCGATCGGCCCGAAGGTCTCCTCGGTCATCACGAGCATGGTGTCCGTGACCCCGGTCAGGACCGTCGCCGGGTAGAACGCTCCCGGACCGCCCGGGACGACCCCGCCGGTCTCGACCGTGGCACCGGCGCGCACGGCGTCGTCGACGTGGGCCTGCACGGTGTGGCGCAGCCGCTCGTCGACGAGCGGGCCGAAGTCGGCGGCCGCCGAGGCGGTGCGGCGCTCGGCCTCGGCGACGAGTGCGGCGACGAAGGGCTCGGCGACCGCGCGGTGCACGTAGACGCGCTCGACGCTCGTGCAGATCTGCCCGGTGTTCGCGAACGCACCGAGGGCGACCTGCGCCGCGGCCCACTCCGGGTCGACGTCGCCGTCCACGACCACGGGGTCGTTGCCGCCGTTCTCGCGGATGACGTGGGCGCGCGTGCGGGTGGCGACCTCGGCGAGGCGGTCGCCCGTCGCGGTCGACCCGACGTGCGCGTACACGTCGATGCCGTCCTGCTCGAGCAGGAGCTCGCCGGTGGTCGCGTCACCGTCGACCCCGACGAGGACGCCCTCGGGGAGCACCTCGGCGAGCAGGGCGTTCAGCCGGGCCATCGTGGCGGGGGAGCGCTCACTGCCCTTGTGCACGACGGTGTTGCCGGTCACGACCGCCGCGCCGAGGATCCCGCACGCCACGGCGACCGGGTCGTTCCACGGGGTCAGGGCGAGCACCACGCCGCGGGGGTGCGGGACGGACCAGTCGGCGGCGCCGAACTGCCCGCGGAGGGCCTCGCCGCGGTGGACCGGCCCGAGCTCGGCGTACTGGACCAGCGTGCCGATGCCGGCGTGCACGCCGCCGAGGGCGTCACCGGGGACCTTGCCGGTCTCGCGCGTGTTGAGGTCGGCGAGTTCCTGGGCGTGCGCACGCAGGTGCTCGGCCGCCGCGTGCAGGAGCGCCCCGCGCTCCGCCGGTGCCGTCCGTGCCCACGCCGGGAACGCCGCACGTGCCCGGGCCACCGCGGTGCGCACCTCGGTCGGCGCGGTGCGGGCGGTGGTCGACGCGACCGCACCCGTGACGGGGTCGGTGACGACGATCGCATCGGCGTCGGTCGCGGTCGTGGACGGTGCAGCGAGGGTCATGGATGTCCTTCGAGTGGCGGGCGGGGAGCCCCACGCTGCTCGGGCCACCCTGGGCGGCCGTCCGGGTGCGCGGTGCTCATCCGCAGAACGCAGGCGCCCCACGACCGTCGTCCGCGGAGCGCACCGGTGGTGGGCGATCCGGCCGTCGCGCGCCCCGTGCCCGCGCAGTCCGACCACGCTCTCGGGACCGCTCCGGTAGACGAGGATGCGTGCAGCTGATCGGCAACGGTGGAGAACGGTTCGACGACGTCCGGGAGATCGCGGTGCTCCGCGGTGGTGGCCTGGGAGACCTGATGTTCGCGGTCCCCGCACTCGAGGCGTTGGCCGCCGCGTACCCCGAGGCCCGCATCACCCTGCTCGGCACCCCGCTCGCACCGGCGGTCCTGCGCGGACGCACCGACGCGGTGCACGCCTTCGAGGAGCTCCCCGTCGCCCCCGGCGTCCGTGAGTCCGGCGACGGCGCCCCCGACCTCGAGGAGTTCGTCGCCCGGCTGCACGGCCGCTTCGACCTCGCCGTGCAGGTGCACGGCGGCGGGCGCAACTCGAACCCGTTCCTGCTCCGGCTCGGCGCCCGGCACACCGTCGGCACCGCCACCGAGGACGCCGAGGTCCTGGAGCGCTGGGTCCGCTACGTCTACTACCAGCACGAGGTGCTGCGCGGCCTCGAGGTCGCCTCGCTCGCCGGCGCCGCACCGGTGACGCTCGACCCCCGCGTCCGCGTGACGGACGCGGAACGCTCGGCCGTCCGGGAGCGCCTCGGCGTGACGGGCCGGCTCGTCGCGGTGCACCCCGGTGCCACCGACCCGCGGCGACGCTGGAGCCCGGAGCACTTCGCGGCCGTCGTCACCGCCCGGCTCGACGCCGGGGACGACGTGGTGCTCGTCGGCGACGCGTCCGACGTGCCGGCGTCGCAGGCGATCCGCGGCGCGGTCCCCACGGCGCTGCACGACCACCTGCACGACCTCACCGACGCGCTGCCGCTGACCGAGCTGCCCGCGGTGCTCGCCGCCGCCGACGTGCTGGTCGGGGACGACTCGGGACCGCGGCACCTCGCGGTCGCCGTGGGCACCCCGACGGTCGGCGTGTTCTGGTTCGGGAACGTCGTCAACGCGGGCCCGACCGACCGCGGGCGCCACCGCGTCCACCTGTCCTTCGTCACGCGGTGCCCCGTCTGCGGCGTCGACGTCACGCAGGTGGGCTGGACCGCGGAGCGCTGCGAGCACGACCCGTCGTACGTCGACGAGGTCACGCCCGAGGCCGTCCTGGCGGACGTCGCGGACCTGTTGGCCACGACGGTCAGGCCGGTCGCCGTCGCGCGCTGACGCACGATCGGTCGGGAGGCGCGACCCACGCCCGCCCCGCCGGCCCGGCCCGGGCGTCGGTCGCGTCGCCACGCGCGGCCCCGCACGTCGAGGTGCCGAGGACGCGCGTGGCGTGTACGTCGAGGTGTCAGGGGCGGCACGAAGAACGCCCCGAGGTTCCAGGATTCTGGGACCTCGGGGCGCTCTCGGCCCGAACCGGGCGACCTACGGCCAGCTGGGCTCGGTCGCCGGCATGATCGACAGCTCGCGGATCTCGCACCCGGCCGGCTGCGACAGCGCGAACAGGATCGCGTTCGCGACGTACTCCGGTTCGATGAGCTGCGCGTCCGGGCCCGGCTTGTACTGCTCGGTGCGGCCCTCGAAGAACGCCGTGCGCATGCCGGCGGGGATGATGTTCGTCACGCCGATGCGCCCGGCGGTCTCGGCCGCGAGGGCCTGTGAGAACCCGCGGACGCCGAACTTCGACGCCGAGTAGGCGGTGCCGTCGCCGACCCCGCGCAGCGCGAGCGAGGACGAGATCGTCACGACGCGGCCGTGCGTGGCCTCGAGCGCGGGCAGCGCGGCACGCACGACGGCGGCCGTGCCGAGCAGGTTCACGCCGACGATCTGCTCCCAGTCGCCGGAGGTCAGCGCACCGATCGGGGCCGGCTTGTCGATGCCCGCGGCGGTGACCACGGCGTCGAGCCCGCCGTGGCGCTCGGCGGCGGCGCGGACGGCCTGCTCGGTGGCCGCGGTGTCGGTCACGTCGACCGCGACGGCGTCGACGCCCTCGGGGACCGCGTCGACCCGCAGGTCGAGGACGATCGGGGTACCGCCGGCCTCGGTGACGGCGGCGACGACCGCCGCGCCGAGACCCGAGGCGCCGCCGGTGACGAGGACGCGGCCGATGGGGGTGGTGGGGACGGGCATGGACTTCCTTCCGGGAGGTCGTGGTGCGGTCCGTCGGTGGTGCCGGCGGACGGTCGTGGAGGTGGGGACCGGCGGACGGGAGGCGCGTGGCGGCGGTGCGCCGTGCCTCCCGTCCGGTGGGTGGTCGGGTGGGGCGGCGTCAGCCGACCCGCGCGATGGCGGCGGCGAGCCGGGTGGTCGAGCGCCCCGCGTGGAACGGCACCGTGACGACACGGCCTCCCCACTCGGCGAGCGTCGCCGCCTCGGGCAGCTCGCTCGCGGCGTAGTCGCCGCCCTTCGCCCAGACGTCGGGGCGGAAGCGGCGGAGCGCCTCGTCGGGGGTGTGCTCGTCGAACACGACCACGGCGTCGACGCAGTCGAGCGCGAGCAGCAGCTCGACCCGGTCGTCCTGCGTCATGATCGGCCGCTCCGGGCCCTTGAGGGCGCGGACCGAGTCGTCGGAGTTGAGGCAGACGACCAGGCAGTCACCGAGCGCGCGCGCCGCGGAGAGCGTGCGCGCGTGTCCGGCGTGCAGGAGGTCGAAGCACCCGCCGGTCGCGACGACCGTGCCGCCGGCGCTGCGGACCTCGTGCACGACCCGCATCGCGTCGCGGTCGACGCCGGGGACCGGGACGGGCGCGGGACCGTCGTCGGCGAACAGCGCGGTGACGCCGCCCGCGGCGAGGTACTCCGATGCGGCGAGCACCCCGGCGGCGACGGCGTCGGCGACGTCCGTACCCTCGGCCAGGGCCACCGCGACGCCGGCCGCGAGCCGGTCGCCGGCGCCGCAGGGGTCGCCCGCGGTGACCGACGGGGCGGGGACGAACCGGCTGTCGAGCGCGTGCGCGCCGCCGTCGGCCGAGGGACGCCGGCTCGCGACCAGGGCGCCGCGGTCGCCGAGCGTCACGGCCACGGCGGCGACGTCCCAGGTGGCGACGAGCGCTGCGGCGGCGTCGGTGGCGAAGGGCACGCCCTCGCCGGACAGGTCGGTGAAGCGCCGTGCCTCGCTCGAGTTCGGCGTGACGACCGCGGTGCCGGCGACCGGTGCTGCGCCCTTCGGGTGTGGGTCCCACACGACCGGGGTGTGCTCGGCGACCCGGCCGAGCGCGGCACGCAGGCCGGCGGAGGCGGCGACGCCGCGACCGTAGTCGGCGACGACGATCGCGTCGGCGCCCTCGAGCGCGGCGGTCATCTCCGGGGTGGTGTCCGGGACGGGCGGGGTCGCGCAGCCCTCGTCGATGCGGACGAGGGCGTGGTCGACGACCCGTACGCGGGTCTTCACCGGCGTCGGGGCGCCGGACGGTCCGGCGACGACGTGGACGTCCGGCAGCAGGGCTCGGATCTCGTCGGCGCGGTCGTCGTCGCTCAGGACCGTGACGAGGGTGACGTCGTGGCCGTCCCGGGCGAGCATCGAGGCGACGAGCCCGGCGCCACCGGCACGGCGGTCGTCGGTGCGGACGTCGACGACGGGGACCGGGGCGTCGGGGCTGAGTCGTTCGCTCGTGCCCGAGACGTCGACGTCGAGCAGGGTGTCGCCGACCACGACGACGCGGCGGCGTGTGCCGTGCGTGCCGGCAGTGTCGGCGGTCTCGGTGGCGCGGGGCGTGCCGGCGGTCTCGGCGGTCTCGGTGGCGCGGGGTGTGCCGGCGGTCTCGGCTGCACCCGGTGCGCCGCTCATCGGCGTGCTCCACGGCGCAGGGCGGGCTCCATCGCTCGGCACAGGGCGTGCACGAGGACGAGCTGCGCCTCCTGCACGTTCGCCGACGGCCCCTCGATCCGGATCGCGTCGTCCACGGCGTCGGCCAGCGGGTTCGGGCCGGGGCCGGTCATCGCGATCGACCGGGCGCCCACCGCGCGGGCAGCCGCTGCGGCGCGGAGCAGGTTCGGGCTCTTGCCGCTCGTGCTGAGCAGCACGACCACGTCCCCGGCTCGGGCGTGCGCCGTGACCTGGCGGGCGAAGACCTCGTCGAAGCCGTAGTCGTTGCCGATCGCGGTGACGGCGGACGACTCGGCGTGCAGCGAGATCGCCGAGTACGCCGGGCGGTCGCCGTCGAAGCGGCCGGTGAGCTCGGAGGTCAGGTGCTGCGCCTCCGCGGCCGACCCGCCGTTCCCGGCGGCGAGGAGCCGACGACCGGCGACGAGCCGTGACGCGATGTCGTCCGCCCAGGCGGCGATGTGGTCCTTGTGGTCCACGAGCGACGCGATCACCGGGACCGAGGCCGCGATGTGGTCGACGACGGTGCGGACGCTGCTGTCCTCGGTGCCCGGGTCGCGGGTGCCGGCCTGCTGGTCGATGGTCATCGTGCGGTCCTCTCCGTCGGGAGCGTGGAGCGGGAGGTCCGTCCGACGCGGGTGGGGCGGGAGCCCGTGGTCGTGGTGGTCGGCACGGCGGCCGACCCGGCGACGAGCCGTTCGTAGACGCGCTCGCTGTCCGCGGCGACCTTGTGCCAGGTGTACTTCGTCTCGGCGCGACGTCGCCCGGCGCGGCCGTACGCCTCGCGACGCTCCGGCTCGTCGAGCACGAGGCCGACCGCGGCCGCGACCGCGTGCTCGTCCCGCGGGGGGACGTGCAGGCCGGTCGCGTCCTCGACGACGGTGTCGATGAGGCCGCCGACGCTCGACGCCACGACGGGACGGCCGCAGGCCATCGCCTCGAGCGGGACGATCCCGAAGGGCTCGTACCAGGGGGCGCAGACGACGACGTCGGCGCTGCGGTACACCTCCGGCATGTCGTGCTGGCCGAGCTGCCCCCGGAAGGACACGTGCTCGCGGACACCGAGCGAGCGGGCGAGGGCGTCCAGGCGCTGGTACTCGGGGTCGTCGACGAGGTCGGCCCCGGCGACACCGGCGCCGCCGACGACGACGAGCTCGACGTCGCGTCCCTCGTCGAGGAGCTTCGCGAGGGCGGCGATCGTCGTGCCGACGCCCTTCCGGCGCACCAGGCGCGACGCCGTGAGCACACGGAAGGTGCGACCGCGCTCCTCGACCGGTCCGTCGGGCGTGAACAGCTCGGTGTCGACGCCGCAGGGCACGACCGAGATCGCGTGCAGGGGGACGGCGAGCGCCTTGAGCTCGAACGCCTCGTCGGAGCAGGTCGCGATGACCTGGTCGGCGGTGCGACCGACCGCGGGCTCGACCCACTCGCGCTCCCCGGGGCTCGTGTCCGCCGTCCCCTGGTGCCGACGCTTCACGACGCCGAGCGCGTGGAACGTCTGCACCACGGGGATGCGGACACCGCCGGTGCGCGCCTGGACCTGCTGGACGGCGTCGATCGCTGCGTGACCGGACATCCAGAAGTGCCCGTGCACGACGTCGGGTCGGTCGAGGAACCACTCGGCGGCGAGCACCGAGGCGAAGGTCCCCATGTACGGGTACAGGTCGTCCTTCGGCACGTGGCGCGCGGGTCCGGCGTCGACGTGCACGACCTCGACCCCGGGGCGCAGGGCGACCCGGACGGGCAGGTCGGCGTCGTCGCGGCGGGTGTACACGGTGACCTGGTTCCCCCGGTCGGCGAGGGCCCCGGAGAGCTCCGCGACGTGCACGTTCTGTCCGCCGGCGTCCACGCCGCCGAGGACGGCGAGGGGGCTGGCGTGCTCGGAGACCATGGCGATCCTCATCGCGCGCTCCCTTCCAGCGCGGGCGTCGCCGCGCGGTCGCGTCGCGCTCCACGCGCGACGGCGTCGTCGAGGAGGTCGTCCCAGTCCGCCAGGTACCGGCCGAGCGCGTGCCGCGCGAGCGCGGCCTCCCGTGCCACGGCACCGCGGCGGCGGGCCTCCTCGGGGTCCTCCAGGAGCGTCCGGGAGGCGCGGACCAGGTCCGCCACGTCGGTCGCGATCGCGCCGGCGTCGGCGGGGACCGACCGCGGCGCGTCCGTCGTGGCGAGGACGAGCACCGGCATCGCCATGTGCATCGCCTCGATGAGCGAGAGCCCGAGGGACGTCCACCGGTTCGGGTGCACGTAGGCGCGCCGCTCGGCGAGCGCGGCGTGCATCGGGTCGGCGGGGACGTCGCCGAGCGGGACGACGCGGTCGCCGAAGCCGAGCTCCGGGAGCCGGTCGGTGCCCATGCCCCAGACGTCGACGGGTGCGACCGCGGCGAAGCGGGGGAGCAGGTCGGTCCCGACCACGCGACCCCGGCGGACCGGTTCGTTGATGACGACGCCGAACCGCTCGAGCGCCCCGGTGTACAGCGGACCCGGGTCGACGACGCCGTGCTCGACCACGGTGGTGCGGGTGCGACCGCAGTCCCACATCAGGGCGTTCCAGTGCGTCACGTGCGCGATGACGAGGCCGTCGCGGTCGCGCATCGGGTGCAGGCTGCCCGGCACGTCGACCCGCGGGGCGTTGTGCTCGACGAAGACCATCGGGACGTCCCGGCCACCGAGCAGCCGCCGTGCTTCCTCGAGTTCCTCGGTGCGCTGGAGGACGACCACGTCGACCTCGGCGTCGACCAGGTCGGCCGGGTCGATCTCGATCGCCGAGTCCGGCCAGTCACGTCCGCCTCGGCCGAGGCCCCAGCCGTCGCGGGCGGGGGTGGTCGGGATGAGGTACTCGTGGGGGCCGCGGACGAAGGCGTCCATCCAGCCGCCGTGCACGTGCCACACGAGGATCCGCATGCAGGGCCTTCCGTCTCGTCGGTGCCCCTCCGGGAGGCCTGCGGCCGGGGTCGGTGACCCGTGGTCGAGGAGAAGGAGGAGCAGTGGCGCACGCTACGCAGCGACTGCTCCTCCTTCTCGCAGGCTTCCGCGCGATCATCCGCGCAGCGCGACCACCAGTCGCTCGTGGGCCGCCAGGACGTCCTCGACGCGCACTCCGGACAGGCACGGGTGCCCGGCGACCGGGCACTCGCGGGCCCGGCTGAGGCGGCACGGTGCGGCCTGGTCACCGAGCAGCTCGACGGCCGGGGCGTACGGCGCCCACTTCACCGCGGGCACCACGGGGGAGAACAGGCTGACGATCGGGGCACCCACCGCGGCCGCGAGGTGCGCGGGCCCGGTGTTGCCGACGACGACCACCTCGGCGCCGGCGAGCACGGCCGCGAGCTCGGCGGGGCTCGTGCGGCCGCCGAGGTCGAGCGCGGTGTCGCCCGCGACCGTCGCGGTGAGCGCACGTTCGCCCGGGCTGCCGGTCACGACGACCGGGACGCCGCGGGCCGCGTACGCGGCGACGAGCGCGCGGTGGTGGCCCTCGGGCCACGACCGCGCCGGGACGCTCGCTCCTGGGTGGACGACCACGTAGCGGTCGAGCGCGACCACCTCGGGCGGTGCGACGGCGTCGTGCCGCACCGCGAGCCTCCCGTCGTCACCCGGCGGCAGCCGGAACCCGGCGGCCTCGGCGATGCGCAGCGCCCGCTCCGGTTCGGGCAGGTCCTCGGGCAGGTCCTCGCCGGGCCGCAGCCGCACGTCGAGCAGCGACCCGGGGTGGTCGACCGAGGCGCCGGAGACGCGGGCGACCCCGGCCAGGCGGAGGAGCAGCGCGACCGGCAGGGGGGACTGGTGGAACGAGGTGAGGACGACGGCCTCGTCCGGCTGTTCCTCGGTGACGAGCGCGCGGAACTCGCCGAGCAGGGCGTCGTCGATCGGCCGGGCGGTCTCGGTGACCCACGGCGCCGCCCACACCCGCACGCGGTCGACCCCGGGCAGGAGGTCGGCAGCGGGGGAGCCCTGCGGCCCGCAGAGCATCGTGACGTGCGACGCGCCGGCCGCGACGGCGCGGACGGCGGGGCCGGCGACCAGGACGTCACCGAACGAGTCGAGGCGCACCACGAGGACGCGGGGGCGACGGGGCTCGTCGGCGGGGGACGTGCCTCCGGTCTCCGTCCCCACGGGCGTGCCGCCCGGCTCCCCGCTCACGCGCGTGCGGCGGGGACGCGGGCGAGCACCGCGGTCACGGCGTCGTCGAGCGAGTCGACGACGGTGTCCGCCGCGTCGACCTCATCTGCCCGGGTCCGCGGGGTGGGCACGAGGATGCCCTGCGCGCCCGCGGCGACCGCGGCGCCGACGTCGGCGCCGATGTCCCCGACCACGACGAGCTCGGACGGGTCGATCCCGAGCCGTTCCGCCGCGTCGAGCACCATGCCCGGCCGCGGCTTCCGGCACCGGCAGTCGTCCCCGGCGTCGTGCGGGCAGACACACCACACGTCGAAGGGGCCGACGAGCTCGTCGACCCGGGCGTTCGTCGCGTCCACCTGCTCGCGGGTGGCGAGGCCCTTCGCGATCGCGGACTGGTTCGTCACGACGCCGACGCGGAGCCCGGCGGCACGCGCACGCTCGACCGCACGGTGCGCACCCGGCACCGGCACGACGAGCCGCGGGTCGGCGTTGTACGGGACGTCGATCACGAGCGTGTCGTCACGGTCGAACAGGAGACCGCGCACGACGCGGTCCTTCGCGAGGGCCATGCCCCAGTGCTACCGGAGCGCACCCGCGAACGCCCCCAGTGCGATCCGGTTAGCGTCGCCGGGGTGACCGCCGTCCCCACGCTGCCCCCGTCCGACGGGCGCCCGGACCTCCTGGTCCTGCGCGCCATCAAGCTCGGCGACGCCCTCGTCGCCGTCCCCGCGCTGCACGCCCTCCGCCGGGCCTTCCCGGGCCACCGCATCATCCTCGCGACCACCGCCTGGCTCGCCCCGGTCGTCGAGCTCCTCCCCGTCGACGTGCACCTCGCCCAGCACGGGCTCGACCACGCGATCGCCGCGCCGCACGGTGCTGTCGACGTGGCGGTCAACCTGCACGGCGTCGGCCCGGAGTCGTCCGACCTCGTCGCCGCGCTCGGTGCGCGCCGGGTGATCGGCCACGCCGACCCCGCCCACGGGTACGACGGCCCGGAGTGGCCGGACGACGTCCACGAGCGCGAGCGCTGGGCACGCCTGGTCACCTGGCACGGCATCCCCGCCGACCCGGACGACGTCGCGATCGCCCGCCCCGAGACCCCCTCGGTCGCGCCCGGCGCGGCCGTCGTGCACGTGGGCGCCTTCCACGGGGCCCGGCACTGGCCCACCGACCGGTTCGCGGCCGTCGCGCGCGGGCTGCGGGAGCGCGGACACGACGTGGTCCTGACGGGAGGCGCGGACGACGTCGACCGCTCGGCCGCCGTCGCGCAGGGGGCCGGTCTGGCGCCGGAGGCGGTGCTGGCCGGCGTGCTCGACCTGCAGCCGTTCGCGGCCGTGATCGCCGACGCGGCGGTCGTCGTCACGGTCGACACCGGCGCGGCGCACCTCGCGTCCGCCTACGGCGTCCCGTCGGTCGTGGTGTTCGGTCCGGCACCGCCCGAGGCATGGGGTCCGCCGGCGTCCGGCCCGCACGTCGTCCTCACCGACGCGTCGGTCCGCCGTGGCGACGTGTTCGCCGAGGACCCGGACCCGGCGCTCCTCGCGGTGGGCGTCGACGACGTGCTCGCCGCGGTCGACTCGCTGCCCGTGAGCGTCCGCAGCAGCGCTCGGTAGCGTCGAGGACGACCTGTCCTGCTCGAAGGGAGCACCCCGTGTTCGAAGCTGCTGACGTCCGCGACTGGATCGGCCTCGCCGTCGTCGACGACACCGAGGACAAGATCGGCACCCTCGAGAGCATCTACTACGACACCGCCACGTCGGAGCCGGCCTTCGGCTCCGTGACCACCGGCCTCGTCGGCTTCCAGAAGCTCCTGTTCGTGCCGCTCGTCGGCGCCACCGTCGCGCCGAAGCACCTGCGCGTCGCGTTCCCGAAGAAGCTCGTCAAGGACGCGCCGTCGATCCCGACCGACGGCGAGCTCGAGGCGACGACCGAGCCGGTGCTGTACGAGCACTACGGCCTGCAGTACCAGACCGGCAGCGGCGGCGAGCGGCGCCTGGGACGGCGCTGACCGCGGCGGGCGGGTCGGACCGGTAGCCTGGTCCGTCCCGCCCGCGCCCCCGCGCGGCGGTGTCGTCCGTCCCGTCCCGTGGAGGTCCCCCTGCTGCGCTCCCGGATCCCGCGCGCCCTGGCCACGGCGCTGGCCGTCGTCCTCGTCGCCGTGTGCGGGGTCGCCGTGGGCAGCGGAACCGGTGCCGGTGGCGTGCTCGGGGTCCCGTCCGCTGCTGCCGCGCCGATGTGGCCGGTGCCGGCCCCGTTCCCGACGACCGACCCGCCGACCGACACCCTCGCGGGTCTCCCGCCGGGCAGCGAGTACGTCGCGCTCGGCGACTCGTACTCCGCCGGCTACGGTCTGCCGGACCCGACCGGGTTGCCGACAGCGGTGTGCGGGCAGTCCGCGCGGGACTACCCGCACCGGATCGCTGCGCGGTACGGCCTCGTGCTGCACGACGTGACGTGCGGTGGGGCGACGAGCCGCGACGTCGTCTCGGGCCACCAGTTCAAGGGCGTGCCGCCGCAGATCCGGGCGCTGTCCGACCGGACACGGCTCGTGACCCTGTCCATCGGGGGCAACGACGCCGGGCTGTTCAGCACCGCGGCCTCGTGCCTGGCGCTCGCGCCGGACGGTCCGGTGTTCTCCGGGCGGGACGCACCGTCGTGCCGGAGCCAGCTCGTGCGCGGCGGTGTCGACGAACTCGGCGACACGATCCGGTCCGACGTCTCGCTCGGCATCGCCGACACCCTCGCGCGGGTCCGTGCAGCGGCGCCGAACGCGGTCGTCGTCCTCGTCGGGTACCCGGCGATCTTCCCCGACGCCGAGCACACGCCGAAGGGCGGTTGCTTCCGGCCGACCCTCGACCTCGGCACGTTGGCGGGGCGCTTCCCGACCGACACGTACCCGTTCACCGACACCGACGTGCGCTACCTGCACGGCGTCCAGGCCGACCTCGACGAGGTCTCGGCCACGGCGGCCCGCGCCGCGGGGGTGTCCTACGTCGACGCGTTCACGAGCACCCAGGCGCGGACCGCGTGCGCGACGAGCCGTGCGTACGTCGAGGGGGTGACGTTGGAGGGCAGCCGGAACCTCAGCCGCATCGACCTCGTCGCCGGGTCACTGCACCCGAACGAGCGCGGCGTCGCGTACCTGACCCGGCGGGTGGCCGCCGAGCTGCAGACCCTCGCCGGCTGATCCCGACCGTGGCAGCGCCGGCGCGCGGGCCCCGTCCCGTCGGGCTAGCCTCGGGCCGTGGTCACCAGCGCCGGACTCCTGCTGCACCGCGGATCCGTCGCGGGCGGTGACGCGGAGGTGTTCCTCGCGCACATGGGCGGCCCGTTCTGGCGCTCCCGCCCGCGCGCCTGGTCGATCCCGAAGGGCCTCGTCGAGGCGGGGGAGGACCCGCTCGACACCGCGCGGCGCGAGTTCGCCGAGGAGATCGGCGTCCCGCCACCGACGGGCACCGTGGTCGACCTCGGCGAGGTCCGGCAGGCGTCGGGCAAGCGCGTGCACGTGTTCGCCGTCCGTGCGGAGGACTTCGGCGTCGACGTCGTCCGGAGCAACACCGTGCGACTCGAGCTCCCGCGGGGGTCGGGCCGCTTCGTCGAGGTCCCGGAGGTGGACGACGCCCGGTGGGTGCCGCTCGCCGCGGCGCGGGACCTGCTCGTCGCGGGACAGGTCCCCGTGCTCGACCGCCTGCCGGGCTGACGGCCCGGAGCCCGCGGTCCGCCGCGCTCCCGCACGACCAGAGGCAGCTCGCGCCACGTCGTTCCGTGGCGCGACGTGCTTCCGTTTGTGTGCAGCCACCGCCTGTCGAGCGCCGCCCGGCGTGCGCAAGGCGCGACCGCCGCGCAACCACCCACCGGCCTGGAGGCGCAGCTCCAGTCCGCCCCGCGCCTCCCGTCCGGCGGTGCCGCGGTTCACCGCGCTCCCGCACAACCAGAGGCACGTCGCGCCACGTGGTTCCGTGGCGCAACGTGCCTCCCGTTGTGCGCAGCCACCCCGCGTCGAGCGCCGCCCGGCGGGCGCAGCGCGCCGGCGCACCGCGCGCGACGACCCACCGGCCGGGAGGCGCAGTACCAGCCCGCCCCGCGCCTCCTGTCCGTCGGTTCCGCGGTTCACCTCGCCTCCGCACAACGGGGAGCACGTCGCGCCACGTCGTTCCGTGGCGCGACCTGCCTCCCGTTGTGCGCAGCCACCGCGCGTCCAGCGCCGCCCGGCGTGCGCAACGCGCCCGCGCACCGGGCGCGACGACCCACCGGCCGGGAGGCGCGGCACCAGCGCGCCCCGCGCCTCCCGGCCGACGGACCCGCCACGGGTTCCGTCGAGGCAGGCACGGACATGCTCTCGCTCATCGGATAACCTGAGGACTCGTCAAGGATCCGGCGCGGGACAGGGGAACACTCATGCGCCGACTGCGCACGATCACGGCCGGCGCGACCGGCGTCGTCCTCGGACTGGGCCTCGTGCTCGCGGGGGCGACCACAGCGACCGCCGCGACCGAGGGGCACTGGGGTGTCTTCACCGCCACGGGGAAGGCGGGCGCCTACACCGGTGAGGTGGCCCTGCCCGGCTTCCCGACGACCACCTGGACGTCGACCTCGCGCCAGGCACAGGTCATCGGCGGCACGACGACGGGTCAGGGCCCGTCCACGCCGCCCGGCGCGGTCTACGGGGACAGCAGGGGCAACTCGTACCTCAACCTCCGTCCGGCCGCCGACCGCCCCGACGCGTCGGGTGCAGCCAGGACGACCTACACCTTCGCGGGAGGCACGCCCGGTGCGGGCGGGTGGTCGTTCGTGCTCGGGGACATCGACGCCGACCAGGCGACGATCGCGGCGACCCTTGCCGACGGCAGCCCCGCCTCCGTCGCACAGCTCGGGTACCAGGGGTCGTACAACTCGTGCTCGACCGTCTCGCCCGGCGGGTGGAGCTGCCCGAGGGACCCGGGCGGTGTGCCCGCCGGGCAGGACGTGCCGACCTGGGACGCCGCGACCGGCGTCCTGCGTGGCAACGCCGGTGCGGTCGACACCGCGGGGGCGACCGCGTGGTTCACGCCCACGGCCTCCCTCGCGACGCTCACGATCGCGTTCCAGCAGCGCAGCGGTGCCCCCGTCTACCAGACCTGGTTCGCCAACCGCACCTCGTCCCTCTCCGGCACCGCGACCCTCGACGGGGCGGCCCTCCCGGACGCCCTGGTGACGGTGACCGCACCGAACGGGTCGGTCGTCACGACCACGACCGACGCGCAGGGGCGCTGGTCCGTCCCGGCGCTGACACAGGCCGACGGCTACCGGGTCTCGGTCGCGACCCCGGACAACGCGACCGTGCAGACCGCCCCCGGCCCGGTGTCCCTCCGCGTCGACGTGACGGGCGCCGACACCGCCTTCGTCACGCCGCCCGGCACCGTCGCGGTGGACGGCACCGTGGTGGACACCGCGGGCACCCCGGTCGCCGACGTCCCGGTGGTCGTCAGGGACGCGACGGACGGCACGGTCCTCGCCGAGGTCACCACCGACGGTGACGGCGCCTGGACCGCCGTCGGTCTCCCCGCGGGGTCCGCCATCGTGGCGAGCGTCGTCGGCGGCACCCCGGTCGCGGCCACGACCGGTGCGGACGGCGCGCCGACCGTCGTCCTGGCGCCCATCGTCGTGCAGGCACCGCTCGCCACGATCAGCGGGCGGGTCACCCTCGACGGTGCCGCGCCGAGTGCATCGACGGTCGAACTCGTGCAGGCCGGGAGGGTGGTCGCGACCACCACCACGGCGCCCGACGGCTCCTACGACTTCCGCGTCCTTCCCGGGACCTACACCGTCCGCACCACCGAGCCCGTGGTCGGTGCGACGGGCAGCACCGAGGTCACGGTCACGGCGACCGGCTCCGGGACGGCGACCGCGGACTTCCCGTTCGCCACGCCCGTCCCGTCGACCACCTCACAGGCGGGGTCCGTGAGCTACCGCGGCGGCGCTCCGGTGGCCGGAGCGACCGTGACGGCCCGACCGGTCGAGGCCGGTTCGGGCACCGTCGTCGTCGTGACGACCGCAGCCGACGGGTCGTACGACCTCACGGGTCTCACCCCGCTGACCGACTACCGCCTGACCGTGACCGGTGCCGAGACCACGTCGGTCACGACGGGTGCGACGGGAGCTGCGACCGCCCGGGTCGACTTCGTCCTCCCGCTGCCGACGGTCGACCAACCCGGAACGGTCACGGACGCGGACGGACGGCCCGCCGCCGGCGTCCCCGTCGTCGCGACGCCCACCGCGGGTGACCCGGTGTCCACGACGACCGCGACGGACGGTACCTTCACGCTCCCCGGTCTGCAGTCGGCGACCGAGTACGACGTCGCGGCCGGCACCGGAGCGACGGCGGGTGCCGCGCAGCGGGTCACCACGGCGGCCGTGGGTGCCACGCCGGTGCCGCTGGCGCTGCGCCTGCGCGCCGCCGCCGTCACGCCGGGCCCGGTGACGCCCGCTCCGACACCGGGTGCCGGCCCGACGGCCCCGAGCGGCGTCGGGAGCGCGACTCCCCGCGGGCCGCTCGCGTTGACCGGCGCGGAGGTCGCCCCGACGGCGATCGCCGCGGGTGCTCTGGTCCTGATCGGTGCGGCCGTCCTCACGGCGCGCGCCGCCCGGACGCGACGGCGGGTGGGCGCCGGGCGCGGCTGAGCGCGGCGGGCTCGCGCGGGGCCGCGGGCCCGCCGACCCGGAGGCGCGGCACCAGCTCGCCCCGCGCCTCCCGCCCGACGGTTCCAGGGTTCCCCGCGCTCCCGCACAACCAGGAGCACGTCGCGCCACGTGGTTTCGTGGCGCGACGTGCCTTCCGTTGTGCGCAGGGCACCGCGGCCGCGGCCGCCCGTCGGTCTGGAGGCGCGGCATCAGCCCGTCCCGCGCCTCCCGTCCGGCGCTCCTGCGGTCCGCCGCGCGGCCGCGACCGCCCCATCGGTCTGGAGGCGCAGCGCCAGCCCGCCCCGCGCCTCCCGTCCGGCGGTTCCGCGGTTCACCGCGCTCCCGCACAACCAGGAGCACGTCGCGCCACGTGGTTCCGTGGCGCGACGTGCCGACCGTTGTGCGCAGCGCCCGCGCCCGCGCCTGCGGCCGCGACCGCCCCATCGGTCTGGAGGCGCAGCGCCAGCCTGCCCCGCGCCTCCTGCCCGGCGCTCCCGCGGTCCGCTGCGCTCCCGCACAACCGGAAGCACGTCGCGCCACGTGGTTCCGTGGCGCGACGTGCTTCCGGTTGTGCGCAGACAGCTCGCACCGCGCGGCACGCGCGCAGCGCAGCAGCCCGCGGCACGCGCGCAGCGCAGCAGCGCAGCCTCGCCGCCCCTCAGCCCCGGTGCGTCCGCACCGACCCGGTCGCCGTCCGCACCGACCCCGTCGCCGTCCGCACCGTCCCCGTGACCACGCCGATCGACCCGGTGAGCGTCTGGATCGCCCGTCCGACCACCGGCACCGACGTCGTGACGACCGCGAGCGACGAGGTGATGGCCTCGATCGACGACGTCGACAGGTGCTCCTGCGTGTGCGAGTGTACCGGGAACCCGCGCCGCGCGAGGAGCACGACGCCGAGCGACCCGACGAGCACGACCGCACCGGCGAGCGGCATCCACTGCAGCCCGACGGCCCCGAGCGCCTGTCCGCCGACGGCCGCGCCCCCGGCGATCCCGATGTTCGACGCACCGTTGACGAGCGCGCCGGCGATGTCGGGGGAGACGCCCCCGGTCCGGATCGCCGCGGCCATGAAGAGGGTGCCCGTGGTGCCGTTGGCTGCCATCCACACGCCGGCGACGACCATGGTCCCGACGAGGGAGCCGTGCACGAACGGCAGCAGGGCGAAGGCGACGACCATCACGGCGATCGCGGCGAGCATGGTCTGCCGGGGCGCACGGTCGACGAACATGCCCGCGAGCCAGAGCCCGACGATCCCGGTGCCACCGAGCACGAGCAGCGCGCCGCTCACCATCCCGGAGTCGAGTCCGGCGTCGATCGCGTACGGGCCGATGTACGTGTAGACGACGTAGTGGCCGCCGAAGAGCAGCAGGTCGGCCACGACGACCGACAGCAGGCCGGTGCGTGCCCATGCGCGCGGCGAACCGATGTGGGGCGACGCAGCACCGCGGACGGCGGGCAGGAACGCTGCGGCGACGACCGCGAGCCCGGCTGCCGCGACGGCCACGCCGCCGACGGCGGGACGCCAGCCGACGCTCTGCGCCACCCAGGTCGCGAGCGGGACGCCGAGGACGAAGCCGAGCGAGCTGCCGGAGTACACGAAGGCGATCGCGCGGCCGGCCAGGCGCGGCGGGACGATCCGGGTCGCGTAGGCCGAGGCCACCGAGAAGAACAGCGCGTGCGCGACGCCGCCGACGACCCGGCCGGCGCACACGACCGCGAACGAGGGTGCGGTCGCGACGAGCACGTTCGACACCGCGTACCCGACGAGCGTCGCGACGAGCACAGCCTTGCGGGGGAGCCGGGCGGTGAGCGAGGTGAGCGGGAGCGCGAGCAGCGCCACCGCGGCGGCGTACACGGTCACGACGATGCCCATGGTCGACTCGCTGACGCCGAGGTCGCGGCTCATGGTCCCGAGCAGCCCGACCGGCATGAGCTCGGTGGTGATCGCGAAGAACGTCGCGAGACCGAGCACGGCGATGCCGACGACGGACTGGGTGGTGACGGTGATCGGCCGCGTGTTCGTCGACACGGCCGAGGTGGTGGTGTTGGTGGACACGCTGCTGACCTCCTCCGGGGCACGGCGGAGCACGCGTCTGACCGGACCGTCGTGACGGCGGTGCGAGGTGCGCGCTCGCGGTGGGTGTGGACCGGGTCGAGTGACCCGGGATGGTTGTGGACGACTCCACGGCGAGTGCGCTCATCCAGTGTTGCACGCTGCATCCGGATTGCGCGAGGGGCGGAGCCGAGAAAGTCCTAGGAGCGCTCCAACGCAGTGCTGGAGCGGGCATTCCCGATCAGTTCTCGTTCGTCACCGTGCCCTGGACGGCGCCGCCGCGCAGCGTCACCGTGAGGGTCCCGCTGGTCGACTGCGCCGAGAGCGACACCGACCCGTGCAGGGCGTCCTCCCGCGGGTAGCAGGCCGTCGTCGACGCCAGGCGGTTCGCGGTGGCGACCAGGCAGATCGTCGACCGGTCCGTCCCGACGCCGGCCCACACGTTCCAGGGCGTCTCGAACGCGCTGCCGTCGAGCGCACGGTTGGTGAACACCAGGCGGGTGGTCCGCAGGCTGACCGGCGCCTCGACCGGCCCCGGCAGCTGGTCCGCGTAGGTCTGCGGGATGTCGAGCAGCTCCTCGAGCGTCACCGCACCGGGCGTCGGGGTGGTCTGGGGCGCCGACACCGTCTGTTCGTGCGCGGTCCCGACGACCGTGCCGGCACCGAACGCCACGACCGCGGTCACGGCCGCGCCGAGCACGATCCAGATCCGTGGTCGCGTCGTGCGGACCGCCTCGCGGACCCGGGTCACCAGGTCGCGACGACCGCCGTCGCGGTCGGACGGGAGGCCCGACCCACCGCCGCCTCGTCCGTCGCCGCCGTCAGCGGGTGCGTCCACGACACGGGTCGGCTCGCCGGGTCCGCGCACGCCCGGCGGTCCGTCGGAGCGTGCGCGGGCGGACCCCGTCACGTCGTGGTCGTGGTCGTGGTCGACCGGCTCCGCCCCGGCTGCGTCCGTCCCGGGGAGGTGGGTCGACGACACCGCGGCGGGTGTGCCGCTCGACGGTCCGGGTCCGGGTCCGTCGGCCGACGGCGCGGAGTCGGGGTGCACGCTGCCCGCACGGCCATCGTCGGACGGCACGAGCGCTGCCAGGGCGACCCGGGCGCGCGCGGCCTCGTCGGGAGGCGTCGCAGGGCCCCAGGCGAGGGCCTCGAGCCGTGCTCGTTCCCGTGCCACGTCGTCGTCGACCATCAGCGCTCCCGGTCCGGACGCACCGGACCCGCCCATGCTCCCACCGGGACGACCCGCGTGCCCGTTCCCCGGGGCCCACCGTCCGACCGCTGTCCAGTCGGCGACGGGTAGACGGGTGCCATGACCGCAGACACCGGACCCGACACCACCACCACGGGCGACGCCGAGCGCCACGACGCCGTCCGCCACGACGCCGACCCGGAGACCCTCGAGGCGCTCAGCCACGACACCCAGTCCGGCGAGGCCGACTACGTCGCGACGAGCCCCGGCGGCAGCGGGACGGAGCGCCACGTCCCGACCGCCGACGAGGAGCAGGGGCGCGGCACCGAGTACGACCCGGTCGACCAGGGCCCACAGCAGGAGGGCCAGGGCGGCTGACCCGACGCACCGGACCGGGTCGGTCGACGGGACCGACCCGGCCGTCGCGACCGGCGCGACCGCTGCGGGCGCGCGTGTCGACTCGGCGCTACCGGATCACCCGACGGAGCGCCGCCCGCTCGCCGTAGGTCCACACCGCGCTCGTGACGACGTACAGCGTCGCCGCGAGCGGTGCGATCCCCGCGAACACGACCGACACGAAGGGCACCCACCGGGCGACGGCCGTGGCGGCCCCGCTGCCCGGAGCCTCCGCCCCGTCGGCCACCGGCGCCACCGGGTTCCAGCGCAGGTTCGCCCGGCGGCTGGCCTCGACCACGAGCGCGAGGAGCACGAGCAGCAGCACGACGACCCAGGCGTGGGTCCACAGCGGGGACGTCAGCACCACCACGAGGGACCGCCCGAGCGGGATGCCGACGAGCGTCGCCTCGAGCAGCGTGTTCGTCACGCCGCCGATCGTCCCGTGGCTGAACAGCGTGTACACGAGCGACAGGACCGGAGCCTGCGCGAGCACGGGCAGGCACCCCGCGAGCGGCGAGACCCGCTCCGAGGTGTACAGCTCCTGCACGGCACGCTGCAGACGCTGTGCGTCGCGGCCGTGTCGACGTCGGAGCTCGGCCAGTCGCGGGGCGAGTCGCCGGCGGTCGCGTTCGGCCCGGACCTGGACGACGGCGAGCGGCACGAGCACGAGGCGCACGGCCAGGGTGAGCGCGACGACGGCGAGCGCCGAGGCGGCGTCCCCGACGACCAGGGAGAGGCCCTCGGCGAGGGCGGTGAGCAGGTCGGCGCCGCCGTGCAGCAGCATGCCGACGACGGGCAGGGTGGTGGGGTCCATGACGTTCCGTTCGGTGGAGGGACGGGCAGGCGTGACCCGACCACCGCGGTGGTCAGGCCGGCGTGCACACTCCCGGTGCCCGGGCGCGGACGTGTCCGTCGGCGTCCGGGTGACTCCACGCGATCCGTGTCGGCAGGTCGTCGTCGCGGTCGCCCCGCTGCGGGTGCAGGGGGGCGAGGTCGAACCCGAACGCGACCGCGAGCAGGTGCGCCACGAGCACGGCGACCGCGACGGCCGTCACCCCGAGGACGGCGACCACGGCGACGAGCGGCGCGGGGCCGATCGAGGGGTCGCCGAGCACCAGCGCGGCGACGATGCGCAGCAGGGGCTCGATCACGGTCATGGTGGGTTCAGGCTAGCGCCCCGCGTGGCTCGGTCGGCGGGCGGGTCCGGGC
>NZ_MCIG01000054.1 GCF_001705035.1 Curtobacterium sp. UCD-KPL2560
CGCCCACGCCCGCTCGAGCACGTCGACCATGCGCTCCCGGTCCCCCGCCGACCCGGTGTACGGCACCCGCAGGAACCGCTCGAAGCCGCCGTCGGGGCCGAACACCCCGCCGGAGGCGAGCACCACGCCCTCGGCCCGAGCGGCGAGCACGAGCGCGCTCGACACCGGCCGCCCGAGCCCGACCCACGTCGTCAACCCGCCCGCCGGCGACGGGACGTCCCACTCGGGGAGCCGCGCGCGCAACGCGGCCACGACGTCGTCGCGACCAGCGCGCAGGAAGGTGCGCCGCGCCTCCAGGACGGCCGCCGTGCGCGGGACGAGCTCCCGCACGACCAGCTGGTCGAGCACCGGGGTGCCGAGGTCGCCCGTCGGGCGGGCGAGGAGCAGCCGTTGCAGCAGATCGGGAGCCGCGCGGACCCAGCCGATCCGGAGCCCGCCCCAGAAGACCTTGGCGGCCGAGCCGATCATGACGACACGCTCGCCCGCGGGGTCGGCGACGGCCAGGGGCACCGCGGCGGGACCGTCGATCCGCAGCTCGCCCATCGTCTCGTCCGCGACGACCACGGTGCCGGTCGACGCGGCGACGGTGAGCAGGCGGTCCCGGGTCGCGGCGGACATGACCGCCCCGGTCGGGTTGTGCAGGTCGGGCATGACGTAGGCGACGGCGGGTGCGGTCCGACGCAGGGTCGTCTCGAGCGCGGTCTCGTCCCAGCCCTCGTGCGCGTCGACCGGCACCCCGACGAGTCGGCCACCGGCCGCACGGAAGGCCTCGTGCGCGTGCGGGTAGGTCGGCGACTCGACGAGCACGGCGTCACCGCGGCGCACGAGCACGCGCGCCAGCAGGGCGATCGCGTGCTGCGCGCCGATCGTCACGACGACCTGGGCCGGGTCGGTGGGCAGGCCGCGCTCGGTGTACCGCGCGGCGATCGCGGCCCGCAGGCCCGGGTCGCCGACGGTGTCGTACCCGATCCCGGCGAGCGCCGCGGGCACGTGCCGGACCGCGCGTTCGACGGCCTCGGCGACCTCGGGAGCGGCGTGCAGCGCGGCCTTCCGCAGGTCGAGCAGGTCGCCGGGCACGACGCCGCCGAGCTGCTCCGGGTCGGGACGGCCGACCAGGTCGCGCGGCAGGTGGACGACGCTGCCGGAGCCCCGGAGCGACACGAGGAACCCGTCGTCGCGCAGCCGGGCGTAGGCGTTCGCGACCGTCGTGCGCGAGACCCCGAGGGCGTCCGCGAGCCCGCGTTCGGCCGGCAGGCGGACCCCGACCGGGATCCGCCCGTCGATGACGAGCACGCGCAGGGCGTCGGCGAGCGCCTCGTACGCGGGGGCGTCGGAACCGCCGCGCCAGTCGGTGAGCAGGAGCGCGGCGGCGCGGGCGCCGAGGGGCCGGGGACTGCGGAGGACCGGGGTCACGGGTCCACGGTAGCCGGATTGGCTCTCGACCACCATGCCAATCCCGCGCCACCATCGGCGCATGTCCCGCTCTCCCGCGCTCGTGCTCCGCTCCGTGCAACTGCTCGTCGGGCTGTTCCTCTACGGGGCCGCGACCGCCCTGCAGGTCCGCGCGGTCGTGGGGGTCGGCTCGTGGACGGTGCTCACACAGGGTCTCGAGCACGTCCTCCCGTGGTCCTTCGGCGTGGTCACGGTCGTGTCGAGCGTCGTCATCCTGCTGCTGTGGATCCCACTCCGGCAGCGCCCGGGCATCGGCACGCTGTGCAACGTGCTCGCGATCGGCCCGTCCGCCGACCTCGTGCTCTGGCTCGTCCCGGAACCGGACGGCATCGTGGCCCGCGTCGCGCTGTTCGTCGCGGGGGTCGCCCTGCTCGCCGTCGCGACGGCCTGCTACATCGGCGCCGGACTCGGCACGGGCGCTCGCGACGGACTCATGGTCGGCGTGCACGAGCGGTTCGGCTGGCCGCTCTGGCTCGCGCGCACGGTCATCGAGGTCACGGTCGTGGTGGTCGGCTGGCTGCTCGGCGGCGACGTCGGCGTCGGCACGGTGGTCGCCGCGTTCGCGATCGGCCCGCTGGTGCAACCGCTCATGCCGCTGTTCCGTCGACTGCCCTGGTCGCCGGTGCAGGTGGTCGCCGACACCGGCCGGGAGGCACGCCCCACCCCCGCCGCGGCACCCACGCCCGTCCCGTGACGGGGACCGTCCCCACCGGCTCGCTGGGGATGCGCTGAGGCCCGTCGTCCACCGCGCAGACGCGATGTATCGTGACCTCCACAACGCGATACAACGCGAGTACCAGGAGGCACCATGGCCCAGGAGAAGTGGCTCGTCGACGAGCCGAAGGTGATCGACACCGGGATCGTCCGCGCCCTGCGCGTCGGACTGGCCGGTGGACAGGTCGACGTCGTCGCGCACGACGAGCCGACCGCCCGCATCGAGGTGCACGGCGTGTCCGGCAAGCAGCTCAAGATCGAGCTGGACGGCGACACGCTCACCATCGACCACCCGCAGATCGGGTGGGAGGACCCGCTCGGCTTCCTCAAGTCCTTCCGCGGTCGTGACTCGGCCGACGTGAGCGTGCTCGTGCCCCGCGACGCCCGCGTGACCATCGGCGTCGTGTCGGCGGGCGCGCTGCTCTCCGGCACGAACCGCGGCGCCTCGGTGAACACGGTCTCGGGCGACGTCGTCGTGGACGGCCTGGCCGGCGACCTCGCGGTCCACGCGGTGTCCGGCACCACGACGGTCCGCGGACTCGACGGCGCCCTCACGGTGCGCACCGTGTCCGGCAACGTCGTCGCGACCGGCGCGATCCCCCGGCTCACGGCCGACGGCGTGAACGCCGACGTGCTGCTCGACCTGCAGGGCACGCCCGACTCCGCGCGGGTGAACACCGTGTCGGGGTCGGTCGACGTCCGACTCGAGGACGGCGTCGCCTACCGCGCGACCGTCAGCACCGCGACCGGCACGCTGCAGTTCGACGACGCCCAGCTGCGCGGCGTGCGCGGCTCGCACGTGCAGCAGTCCGGGGAGCTCTCGGGCCAGTGGCTCGACCTCCGCGTCAACTCGGTGTCCGGTGGCGTCGCCGTCGTGCACGCCCCGCCCGTGACCGACGCCTGGGCGGGCACCCCGTCCACCGAGCCGACCACCGGCACTGACGACCAGCCGACGGAGGCGCCCGCATGAGCCCGGTCTTCGCCCACGGCCACCTGCGCCTGTACCTGCTCGTCCTGCTGGCCGACCGCCCCATGCACGGGTACGAGGTCATCCAGGCCCTCGGCGACCGCTTCGGCGGCACGTACGTGCCGAGCGCCGGCACCGTCTACCCGCGCCTGGCGAAGCTCGAGGCCGAGGGGCTCGTCACCGCGACGACCGACGGCCGCCGCACGGTCTACGCGATCACCGACGCCGGCCGGGCCGAGCTCGACGCCCGCGCCGACGACATCGCCGCGGTCGAGAACGGCGTCGCCGACTCGGTGAAGTCCCTCGCCGACGGCGTCCGCGCCTCGGTGGGCGAGGCGATGCGGTCCCTCCGCGCCGACCTCGCGGCGAGCGCGCAGGCACCGCGCACGAAGCCGACCGCGCCGTCGGCCGGGCAGCCGGAGGACGTCCCGTCCGCGGGCGCCCGGGCACTCCGCGACGTCGAGACGGCCATCGCGTCCTTCCGGCAGCAGGTGGGTGCCGACCTGCGGAGCCGCGCGACGCGCGGCACGCTCACCGACGACGCGGTGACGCGGCTGCGCGACGGACTCGAGACCCTGCGCCGCTCGCTCTGACCGAGGCGGGCCGACGGACGGGAGGCGTGCCGCGCCTCCCGTCCGTCGCATCCACGGAACGCGGGCCGACGGACCGACGCGGGGCGCGCCTCCCGGCGGGCACGGCGGACCGGGGCACCTGTCGATCCGCACAGTGTTGACTCGTCCGGTGAACTGAGTAGGTTTGCCGCTCGTGACGAACGAGGTGCGGTCGCTCAAGGCGCGACTGATCGGGGATCCCCTCCCCTCCGAGAAGCTCGAGGGACAGCTCCTCCCGAAGCACCTGGCACTGCCGATCTTCGCGAGCGACCCGCTGTCGTCCGTGGCGTACGCGCCCCAGGAACTCCTCATGATCCTGCTGCTCGGCGGCATGGCGTTCCTGACGCTCGCGCCGTGGGTCGCCGCGCTCGTGGTGCTGCTGCTCGTCGTGGTCGTCGCGTCCTACCGGCAGCTCATCAAGGCGTACCCGTCCGGCGGCGGCGACTACGAGGTCGCGCACCGCAACCTCGGCGAGAAGGCCGGGCTCGTCGTGGCGAGCGCCCTGCTCGTCGACTACGCCATGACGGTCGCGGTGTCGGTCGCGTCGGGCGTCGACAACATCATCTCCGCGCTCCCCGGACTCGACCCGTTCCGCATCGAGGTCGCGGTCGCGTTCGTCGTGCTGCTCGCGGGGGTGAACCTCCGCGGCGTGCGCGAGTCGAGCAAGGCCTTCGCGGTGCCGACCTACCTGTTCGTCGGCTCCGTGTTCGTGATGATCGTCACCGGGCTCGTGCGGGCCGCGCTCGGGCACGCCCCCGTGGCCGAGTCCGCCGGGTGGACCGTGCAGAACGTCGAGCACACCACCCAGGCCGCGTTCGTCCTGCTGCTGCTCCGTGCCTTCGCGTCCGGCTGCTCGGCACTGACCGGCGTCGAGGCGATCGCGAACGGCGTGCAGGCCTTCCGCCGCCCGAAGATCGCGAACGCGCAGAAGACGCTCGTCGCGATGGGGTCGATCGCGATCGTGCTGTTCGTCGGCCTGGTCACGCTCGCCCTGGTCACCCGCGTGCACTACGCCGAGCGGGCCTGCGACCTGCAGGGGTTCACGGCGTGCGCGACCGCGCCGCAGCGTTCCCTCATCGCGCAGATCGCCGCCGCCACGTTCGGCGACGGGAGCGTCCTGTTCTACGTGGTGCAGGCGACGACCGCTGCCGTGCTGCTCCTCGCCGCGAACACCGCGTTCAACGGCTTCCCGCTGCTCGGCTCGATCCTGGCGCGCGACTCGTACGCGCCGAAGGCCCTCTCCACCCGCGGCGACCGGCTCATCTACTCGAACGGCGTCATCGTCCTGGCGCTCGTCGCCGTCTCGCTGCTCGTCGTGTACCGGGCGAACGTCACGAGCCTGATCCAGCTCTACATCATCGGCGTCTTCGTGTCGTTCACGCTCGGACAGACCGGCATGGTGCGGCACTGGACCCGGCAGCTCCGCGAGGACCGGGACGGCACCCGGGCACTCGCCGGCGAGCCGCCGCTCGACCGCGCACAGGTCCGGCGCTCCCTGACGATCAACGCGGTCGGCGCGACGTTCACCGCCGTGGTGCTGGTCATCGTCACGATCACGAAGTTCACGCACGGCGCCTGGCTCGTCTTCGTCATCATGCCGGTGCTGTTCGTCCTCATGCTCGGCGTGAACCGGTACTACCGCGACGTCTCGCACGAGATCGCGGTCGACGCCGAGACCCGGTTCGGTGCGAGCGGCGACCACGCGATCGTCCTCGTCAACAAGCTGCAGAAGCCCGTCCTCAAGGCCGTCGACTACGCCATCGCCGCGCAGCACGCCGGGCTCGAGGCCGTGCACGTCGCGATCGACGACGCCGAGGCCGAACGACTCCGCGAGCAGTGGGCGGAGCACGGCATCGAGGTCCCGCTGACGATCGTGCCGAGCCCGTACCGGGACATCTCGATGCCGCTCATCCACCACATCAAGGCGCGTCGGGCGGTGCACGGCTCCGAGGTCGTCACGGTCTACACGCCGGTGTTCGTCGTCGGCCACTGGTGGGAGTCGATGCTGCACAACCACCGCGGCCGGCGCATCCGCAGGAAGCTGCTGCTCGTGCACGGCGTCACCGTGGCGCTCGTGCCGTGGCTGCTCGACTCCTCCGAGCTGCTGTACGGCCGGCGGTCGCGGCCGCTGCCCGGCCAGGAGCGCCGGGGCGAACCGGTGCGGCCGGCGCTGCGGCGGGCGCCGCACGGGGGCGGGGCGGGGACCGGAGTCGGGACCGGTGCCGCCGCCGGTGCCGGTGCCGGCTTCGGGGGTGCTCCCTCGGGGACGCCGGCCGACCGTCTGCTGCGGTCCGACCGGCGCAACAGCCTGCGGCCGACCTCCGGCGACGACACGGGGCGGCCGACCGGCCCCGCGCGTCGCGCCACCCGCCCCGCCGGTCCCGCGGAGGGCCTCGACCAGTCCCTGTGCACCGGTGAGCTGCGGGTCCTCGTGCCGGTGGTGGCCGGACCTCCGAACGACGGCGGCGACCGGTCGTAGCATCGGTCCTCGACATGACGAACTCCGACCTGCGCACCTACGCGACCTTCGACGGCCACGGCGGCAAGGTGTCGCAGCGCGTCGAGGTGCTCGACCACACGCCGCCCGCCGCCGGCCCGTACGCGGGCCTGGTCCCGGTGCGCGGCGCACACCCGCTCGGAGCGGTCGACGAACGGCCCGCCGACGAGGACGCCGACCTCGCCCGCGGGGTCGCGAGCATCGGCTGGGTCGACCCCGCCACCCTGCGCGACTGGTACCGACCGGACCGCATCGTCGTCTCCCGTCTCGAGGCACGCCGTTCCGGGCTGGAGCCCGGCCGGTACGCCGACTCCCGCGGTCGCGGTCGCGTCCGCATCGACGGCCTGGAGGCGCACCTCGCCCCCGACGGTCGGCCCGCGTTCCGCGCACTGGCCGGCCCCGTCGACGCCCCGGTCGTCGACGTCCCGCTGCCCACCGACCAGGCGGTCCGCCTCGTCGCGGTGCGCGCGGTCGACGAGGGGCTCGAGGTCGTCACCACCCCGGTGTCGCCGTTCCTGGCGCCCGGGCAGCACGCCGTGTACGGGGCCGACGTCGTCGGGCTGCCACCGCGTCCGGCCACCGGGACGGTCGAGGTCCGGGCTGCCGTGCTGCTCGACGGGGACCTGCACGAGGTCGAGCGCATCGACGAGCGGGCGGCGACGATCTGGCTCCGTCGGGACGGGTCGGACGAGCCGGTGCCGGTCGCGTCGAGCGCGGTGGGGCCGGACCTGGTGCGGTACACGGTCGTCGGAGGCTGACGGACGGGACCGGGGTCCCTGCGCTCCGTCGTCCGCCGTCCGGGGCCGTGCTGACGGTCGCCGGCGGCCGTCCGTGGTCCGTTCCCCGTGGTCCGTTCCCCGTGGTCCGTTCCCCGTTGTCCGCTGTCCGCTGTCCGCTGTCCGGGGGACGCCGTGCTGCGGGTCACCCGCGGTCCCGCGCGTACCGTCACCGCCATGAGTGATGCAGACAGCGCCGAGCAGCAGACCCCCGACGCCGGCCACCAGGGCGAGACCCTCGGCGGCGCACGTCCCGACCCCTCCACCACCGCGAGCAAGGACCCGGAGCAGTGGGTCACCGGTGACGAGCCGATGACCGGCCCGCAGCGCAGCTACCTCGACACCCTCGCCCGCGAGGCCGGCGAGGAGCTCCCCGCCGACCTCACGAAGGCCGAGGCGTCGGAGCACATCGACCGCCTGCAGCAGCAGACCGGGCGCGGCGCCGACTCCTGACCGCGAGCGGACACCCCGTCCGGTCCGGACCGTCCCGTGGCGGTCCGGGCGGGCGGGGTGTCCTGCGTTCGGCGGACCGCCGTGCCGCGGTGTCCTGCGTTCGGCGGACCGCCGTGCCGCGGTGTCCTGCGTTCGGCGGACCCCAGCCTGGGGGAACCCTGGTGAAGTCCGGGACGTCCGCCTGGACGGACGGGGTCGGTGACGCGTCACCGTCTACCGTCGGCGGCATGCGAACGACATCGACCTCCATCGGCCTGACCGCGCTCCGCATCGTCCTCGGCGTGGTGTTCATCGCCCACGGCGCCCAGAAGTTCGCGCAGGGCATCCCCGGCGTCGCACAGGCCTTCGCAGGCATGGGCGTCCCGTTCGCCGAGGTCGCGGCGCCCGTCGTCGCCGGCCTCGAGGTCGTCGGCGGCGTCTTCCTCGTCCTCGGCGTCGCCACCCGCGTCGTCGGGGTCCTGCTGGCCCTCGACATGGTGGTGGCCGGGCTGCTGGCCCACGCCGAGGCCGGGTTCTTCGCCCAGGACGGCGGCTTCGAGTACGTCCTCGTGCTCGCGGTGGCCTCGCTCGCGGTCGCCCTGACCGGCCCCGGACGGTTCTCGGTCGACGCGCTCGTGCTCCGATCCGCACGCCGGAAGCGCGGCGTCACCGAGCCGCTCCCTGCCTGAACGCGCCCGACCGCTCGGCGCGACCGAGTCGGAACGGCACAGATGGTAGAGTGGACGCCAGATTTCAAACCACGAATCGTTCGGTTCCCCGGGTCGCCTTCCGCACCCGCCAGGACCGGGCCAGAGCCGATCACGAGGGGGTCACGCATGGGGCGCGGCCGTCAGAAGGCGAAGCACACCAAGGTCGCCCGGGAGCTGAAGTACTTCAGCCCGCAGACGAACTACGGTGAGCTCGAGCGAGAGCTCTCCTCCGGGCACGACTCGGACGAGAACTCGTACATCGACCGATGGGCGGACCAGTACGGTCCGGACCAGTACGTCGAGGACGAGTCGGACGAGCTCGACACCCAGGACCAGAACAAGTCCGCCTGACCCTCGAGGTCTGACACGCCGTGCACCTCCGGGTGCACGGCGTCTCTGCGTGTCCGGCGTCGTCGTGTGCACGGCGTCTCCACGTGTGCGGCGCACCTGTGGCTCCGGCGTCGCTGCGTGTACGGCGTCTCCACGCGCACGACGTCTTCACGCTGCGGAGTCGCGCGCTGTCCCCGTCCGCGTGCACGCACTCGCGCAACGCGTCGAGCCCACCCGCCGAGGTCGCACGACTCGCCGCGCGGGAAGCGTCGAGGTGCCGATGACGGCCCGCTCGGAGCTCGGGGTGCCGAGATCGTGGAACCTCGGGCAGCGCAACGAGCCGCGCCGCGCCCCGCGCTCAGGCCCGGTAGGACCCCACCAGGCGGACGGCTCCCCCGTCGACGCCCTTCGCGCCCTGCTCGAACCCGGTCAGGTCGCGCTGCGCCGTCGACACCGCACCGACCGTCCACGCGGGCAGCCCCGCGGCACCGAGCGCCGCGACGACCGACTCGGCCGCCGACGCCGCGACGACCGCGAACATCCCGATGCCGAGGTTCCAGGTCGACTCGGTGTCCTCGATCGGCGTCCCGGCCATGTCCGTGAGCACCCGGAACACCGCGGGCGGGGTCCAGGTGGCGCGGTCGACCTCGACCGAGGTGCCGACCGGCAGGACGCGCGCCAGGTTCGCGGCGATGCCACCACCGGTGACGTGCGACAGGGAGTGCACGGCGCCCGGCTGCGACCCGAGCAGGTCGAGCAGCGGCGCGGTGTACAGGCGGGTGGGCTCGAGCAGGGCCTCGCCGACGGAGACGCCGGTGCCGAACTCCGGCAGCTGGTCGGTGTAGCCGACGCCCTTCGTCGACAGGATGTGCCGGACGAGCGAGTAGCCGTTCGAGTGCAGGCCGGAGGACTCGATCGCGACGACCACGTCGCCGTCCTCGACCAGGTGTGCACCGAGCTGGCGGTCGGCCTCGACCACACCGGTCGCGGCGCCCGCGACGTCGTAGTCGTCCGGGCCGAGCAGCCCCGGGTGCTCCGCGGTCTCGCCGCCGACGAGCGCGGTGCCGGTGGCCGCGCAGCCGCGGGCGATCCCGGCGACGATGTCGGCGATGCGCTCCGGGACGACCCGGCCGCAGGCGATGTAGTCCGTCATGAACAGCGGCTTCGCACCGACCACGACGATGTCGTCGACGACCATGCCGACGAGGTCCTGGCCGATGGTGTCGTGCTTGTCGATCGCCTGTGCGATGGCGACCTTGGTGCCGACGCCGTCGGTCGAGGTCGCGAGCAGCGGCCGCGCGTACTCCTTGAGGAACGACACGTCGTAGAGCCCGGCGAACCCGCCGACCCCTCCGAGCACCGATGCGTTGTGCGTCGCCGAGACGGCGGACTTCATGAGCTCGACGGCCAGGTCACCGGCAGCGGTGTCGACGCCGGCGGCTGCGTACGGGTTCGGCATGCGTTGTCCTCCGCGGGGCATGGCAGACTTGTTCGGTACCACCCGATCCTACGGTCTGGAGCACTCCGCGAATGTGCGGCATCGTCGGCCTCGTTGCGCAGGGGCCCGTCAACCAATCCATCTACGACGCCCTGTTGCTCCTGCAGCACCGGGGCCAGGACTCGACGGGCATCGCCACGGTCGAGGGTCGCGTGCACCACATGCACAAGACACGCGGCCACGTCCGCGAGGGCTTCCGCACCCGTGACATGCGGGCACTGCTCGGGACGATGGGCCTCGGCCACGTCCGGTACGCCACCAAGGGCGTCGCGAGCAACGAGGAAGAGGCCCAGCCCTTCTACGTGAACGCCCCGTACGGCATCGTCCTGGTGCACAACGGCAACCTCACGAACACGCGGGAGCTCACCCGCGAGCTGTTCGACATCGACCGTCGGCACCTCAACACCACGAGCGACACCGAGCTGCTCGTCAACGTCCTGGCGCACGAGCTCCAGGGCCAGGTCCGCGGAAGCGAGCTCGACGCCGGCCAGGTGTTCGACGCGGTCGAGCGCGTGCACGAGCGCGTCGAGGGCTCGTACGCCACGATCGCGACGATCGCGGGCCACGGTCTGCTCGCGTTCCGCGACCCGTACGGCATCCGGCCGCTCATCCTCGGGCACAAGTTCGACGAGGCCGGGCAGCCCGAGTGGGTCGTCGCCTCGGAGTCGCTCGTGCTCGAGTCCGGCGGCTACGACATCGTGCGCGACATCGCCCCCGGCGAGGCCGTCTTCATCGAGATGAACGGCCAGATGCACGCCCGCCAGTGCGCGAAGGACCCGCGTCTCGTGCCGTGCTCGTTCGAGTACGTCTACCTGGCCCGTCCCGACTCGGTCATGAACGGCATCTCGGTCTACGAGGCCCGTCTCCGCCTCGGCAACCGCCTGGCCGACACGATCGCGCAGTACGCCCCCACCGGCGACATCGACGTCGTGATGCCGATCCCGGACTCCTCGCGTCCCGCCGCCATGCAGGTCGCGCAGAAGCTCGGCATCGACTACCGCGAGGGCTTCTTCAAGAACCGCTACGTCGGCCGCACCTTCATCATGCCGGGACAGGCGGAGCGCAAGCGGTCCGTCCGGCAGAAGCTCAACGCGATGTCCTCCGAGTTCAAGGGCAAGAACGTCCTCATCGTCGACGACTCGATCGTGCGCGGCACGACGAGCCGCGAGATCGTCGAGATGGCCCGGGCCGCCGGCGCGAACGAGGTCACGTTCACGAGCGCCGCTCCCCCGGTGCGCTTCCCGCACGTCTACGGCATCAACATGCCGACGCGCATGGAGCTCATCGCGCACGACCGGAAGATCCCCGAGATCAACCGCGTCCTCGGCAGCGACCACCTCATCTACCAGGAGGTCGCGGACATGCGCGACGCGATCATCGAGGGGTCGGACGTCACCGACCTCGAGATGAGCTGCTTCACGGGCGAGTACGTGACCGGCTCGGTCACGCCCGAGTACCTCTCCTGGGTCGAGGCGAACCAGCTCAGCTAGGTCGCGTCACGACGCGACCTACAGACGGACGGGAGGCGCGGTGCCGGCTGGCACCGCGCCTCCCGTCCGTCGTGTGGTGGCGACCGTCGTGTGGTGGCGACCGTCAGCGGTCGGTGTCCGCCGACGGGTCCGTGTCGGCCCGCGGGGGCTGCGCCGGGGTGCCGTGGTCCTCGATCTCGCCGTCGACGGTGTCGGGGACCGGTTCGACCGCGACGCGCTCCGCCGTCAGGCGGGCGGCCCGGCGGGCGAGGACCCGGTCGAGCACGACGGCGACGACCGCACCGACGGCCGCGCCGATGGTGACGCCCCAGAGCGAGAAGTAGCCGACGAGGGTGCCGAAGCTGGCGTCCTGCTGGTCGCCGCGGTCGATGTCCATCGTGACCGACACGACGACGAGCGTGGCGAGGAAGCCGAGCACCGCTCCGCCGAGGATGAAGACCCCGAACTTGGGTGCGCGGCGGATGGTGACCTCGTCCGGCGAGGTGACGGCGTTCGGTGCCGGCGCCACGGACGGGCGCTCGTCGGGTCGGTCGGTGTCGCTCACCCGTCCATTGTCCCCCACTGTGGGACGTGCTCCGGCCTGGCGCCCCCGGCCCGTCCGGGAGAGGATGGTCGCTACCCGTCGGTATCCGCGGAACGCACCGGGTCGGGAGGGGACCGTGCCGTCGAGGACGATGTCCGACGGCCGGGTCGGTCCGGTGTCCCGGACACCGACGACGAGCGACACGACGAGCGACCACGAGGGGAGGCGACCGGTGCACGGACGGACCGCTGACGACGCCCGGCGCCCGGGGATCCCCGCGCGCGTGCCGTGGCCGATCGTGCAGCGCCGCGAGGAGGACCGTGCGGTGTCGGTCGTGGCGGAGCACCGCTGGAGCGTCGCACTGGTCGGCGCCCCCGGCCTCGGCAAGACCTCGACCGCCGCCCGGGTCACCGACCGGGTCGCCCGTCGCGACCCCTCCGGCCGCACCGTCGTCGTCCCGATCACCGCCGTCGCCTCGGGGCGCGCGATGCCCTTCGGTGCCGTCGCCGACCGCTTCGGGGAGCTCCCCGAGGCCCTCGCCGAGCTGGTGGACGACGCCGCGGCGGCACAGCGGCTCCGCGAGACGACCGACCTGGCGGACCGCGACGTCCTGCTCCGGGTCGACGACGCGGACCACCTCGACGCGATCTCCGCGCGCTACGTCGCGTGGCTCGTCCGCGACCAGGGTGCCCGGCTCGTCCTGACCTGCCGGGACTTCTCGGCACTGTCCGACCCGCTGCGCGCCCTGTGGCAGGACGACCTGCTCGAGCGCATCGACCTCGCGCCGCTCGACCTGCAGGAGACCGGCGACCTCGTGGCGAGCGCCCTCGGTGCCCAGCTCGAGACCGCGTCGACGGAACGCGTGCACCGCGCGACGGCCGGCAACCCGCTCTACCTGCGCGAGGTGGTCCGCGCCGCCCTCGCGTCGGGCGCCCTCGAGCAGACCGCGTCCGGGTGGTACTGGCGCGGCCGGGTCACGGCGTCGAGGAGCCTGGCGGACATGTACCGCACCGAGCTCGGCGCCCTGCCCGAGGACCTGCGCGACGTGGTCGACATCGTCGCGCTCGCCGACCCGATCCCGCTCGGACGCCTGCTCCGACTCGTGTCCGGCGGCGACGTCGACCGGGTCGTGGGGCTCGGTCTCGTGACCATCGAGACCGGCGAGGACTGCACGCGGGTCGCGAGGCCCTCGCACCCGCTCGTCGGCGAGGTCGTCCGATCCCTGGTCCCGGTCGCCCGGCGCAGCGCCCTGTTCGCGCGCGCCAACGCCTTCCGCGCCGACCAGTCCGAGGGGGCACCGCCCGCCGCCCGGCTCCGCGCGGCACTGTGGGCCCTCGACTGCGGGATCCTGCCCCCGGTGGCGCAGCTGCTCGACGCGACGGAGATCGCCGTCCGCCTGCAGGAGCAGGAGAGCGCGACGGCGCTGGCGTCGGCCGCGCTCGGCACCGCCCTGACCGCCCGGGAGCGGGTCACCGCGCACGTGCTGCGCTCGATCGCGTTCTCGTACAGCACCGGGCGCGAGGCCGGGCGGGTGGACGCCGAGGCCGCGTGGCGGCTCGCCCGGACCCGACCGGCCGAGGTCGGCGACACGATGGTGGTCGAGGCCTGCGAGACGCTGGCGAACATCCGCCAGTTCCACGACGACGACGTGCTCGCCGCGGTCGCGCTGACCGAGACCGCGGCCGGGCTCGTCGGACCGGAGACCGTCGAGCGCCTGCGTCTGCTCCGCCTGGCACACCTCGGCTGGGGCGGCCGGTTCGAGGCCGTCCGCGACGAGGTCGAGCGCTCGGGCGTCCTCGAGCAGCCCACGGTCCCGGTCGCGTTCCTGTGCGTGGCCCCCTGCGCCGTGATGGCACTCGGCACCGCGGGGCGGCTCGACGACGCCCTCGCACTGGGCCGGCGCGCGCTGGCGACCGCGGTCGAGCACGTCGAGGAGGCGCCGTGGAGCGTCGGCGAGGTCGTGTCGGTCCTGCACCAGGTGCAGGTCTGGCGCGGTGACGTCGCGACGATGCTCACCGAGATCCCCGTCCGGCGTGCGAGCCCGTTCCTGAAGTACGACTTCACCCTCGAACTCATCGGCGTCGGCAACCAGGCGCTCGGCAGCCGGCGGTGGGACGACGCCGTGACCGCCTTCTCGGCCGCGTGCGAGCGGTACGACGTCGCCGACCACGGCGGGTTCGCGGCCTACCCGTGGGCACGCCTGGCGATGGCGCTCGCGTACGCCGGACGCGCCGACGAGGCCGCCGTCGCGCTCGACCGTGCCCGCACGACGCCGCTCCGCGCGATGCGCATCACCGGGGAGCAGGTCGCGATGTCGATCGCGTGGACCGAGGCGGTGCTCGGGCTCCCGGCGGGACTGCAGCGCGCGGACGACATCATCGAGCGCTCGACGGCGACCGGCGCCTGGGTGCACGTGATGTACGGGCAGGCGCTGCACTACACGAACGACATGATGAACGGGCGCGACGTGACGGGGTCGCTCGCCCGGATGCGCGCCGCCGCCGCACGGGTGGACGGGCCGCTCGCCGCGGCGATCGTCGAGTACGCCGACGCCGTCCGGTCCCGCGACAAGGGTCGGCTCGTCGCCGCGCAGGCCACCCTCGCGACGCACGGCATGGCGGTCTCGGCGGGACGGTTCAAGCCGCCGCTGACGCACCGGGAGTACGAGGTCGCCCAGCTCGCGGCGCAGGGGCTGAGCAACCGGCGCATCGCGGAGTCGCTCGGCCTGTCGGTCCGGACGATCGACGCCCACGTGTCGCGGGTGTTCTCGAAGTGGGACCTGCACGGGCGGTCGGAGCTCGTCGAGATGCTCGGACCGCGCTGAACGGACATCCGGACGCTCACGAGCCCAGGTCCGGGCGCTGCCGACACCTGTCGCAGAGCCAGGATCGTGACGCCTCGTCACGGAAACGGGCGCGCGGAACCTGCGAATCGGTTGCGGATTGCAGCACGACGCGCCGCCACGGTTGACAACACGTGTGACACGTCGCGTACCTTGGACCCTGTCGCCGGGTTCGGACCCGTTCGGGTCGGGTCCGAATCCCGGCGACTTCTCACGTTACGCAACCGGTTGCGTGCGGCGCATCGGTAGGACCTACCTAAAGCCGTGAGGCAGGCGAACGACCTCGGCGGGCGAGCGGCCTCAGGCCGCGACGCGCACCGGCAGGAACGCCGCCAGGTCGGCCCGCGAGCCGGAGGCACTGACACGTGCCGTCCCGACCGCGTCGGCCCAGCGCAGGTCGCCGGTCGCCAGGGCGAGCCAGGTCGTCGCGTCCATCTCGACGACGTTCGGCGGCGTCCCGCGGGTGTGCCGGGGACCGGGGACCGCCTGCACGGCCGCGAACGGCGGGACCCGCACCTCGACGCTGTTGCCGGGGACGTCGTCGGCGAGCCGCTGCAACGTCCAGCGGACGGCGGTCGCGACGTCGCTCCGCACGGTCGAGCCCTGCTGCACGGCGGCGAGCGCCGCGCGCCCCTCGGCGTCCTCGATCCTCCGCGGTGGCATGTCCACAGGCTAGCCCCCGCTTCGCGGACGGCGTGTCGCCATCGGTAGGGTGATCGGGTGCGAATCCTCGTCCTCGGTTCCGGTGCCCGCGAGCACGCCATCACGACGGCCCTCCTCGCCGAGCAGGCCGGACACGTCATCACGGTGGCCCCCGGCAACGCCGGCATCGCCGCCGACGTCGAGACCGTGTCCCTCGACCCCACGAACGGCGCGCTCGTCGCCGAGTACGCGATCGAGAACGGCGTCGACCTCGTCGTCGTCGGGCCCGAGGCGCCGCTCATCGCGGGCGTCGCCGATCCCCTGCGCACCCGGGGCATCCCGGTGTTCGGCCCCGGCAAGGCCGCCGCGCAGCTCGAGGGCTCGAAGGCCTTCGCGAAGCGCATCATGGCCGAGGCCGGTGTGCCGACCGGGCGTCCGGTGTACGCCGGCACCGTCGACGAGGCCGTCGCGGCCATCGACGAGCTCGGCGCACCCTACGTCGTCAAGGCGGACGGCCTCGCCGCGGGCAAGGGCGTCCTCGTGACCGAGGACCGCCAGGCCGCCGTCGACCACGCGACCTACTGGTTGCAGCACGGCGGCGTCGTGGTCGAGGAGTTCCTCGACGGCGAAGAGGTCTCGTTGTTCTTCCTCAGCGACGGGCACGACGTCCGCGCGCTGAGCCCCGCGCAGGACCACAAGCGCCTGGGCGACGGCGACACCGGGCCGAACACGGGCGGCATGGGCGCGTACTCGCCGCTGCCGTGGCTGACCGAGCGGTGGGCCTCCGAGCGGGCGTTCGTCGACGAGGTCACCGACCTGGTCGCGCTGCCCACCGTCCGCCGGCTCGAGCACGAGGGCACGCCCTTCGTCGGCCTGCTGTACTGCGGCCTGATCGTCACCGAGCAGGGCGTCCGGGTGATCGAGTTCAACGCACGCTTCGGCGACCCCGAGACCCAGGTGGTCCTCCCCCGCCTCGTGACGCCGCTGAGCGAGCTCTTGTCCGCCGCGGCGACCGGGCAGCTCGCGAACGCCCCCGAGCCCGCGTTCCGCGACGACGTCGCCGTGACGGTCGTCCTCGCGAGCGAGGGCTACCCGGAGAACCCGGTGACCGGTCGCGTGATCACCGGTGTCGACGCCGCGAACGCGCGCGAGGGCGTCTCGGTCGCGCACGCCGCCACCGGGGTGCTCGACGACGAGCTCGTCGCGACCGGCGGGCGGGTGCTCAGCGTCGTCGCGACCGGGTCCTCGTTCGCCGAGGCCCGCGAGCGCGCCTACGCCGGGATCGGCGACATCGCGCTCGAGGGCGCGCAGTTCCGCACCGACATCGCCGCGAAGGTCGCCCGGTGACCGCCGCTGCCGGGCTGCCCGGTTGGCGGCACGTCTCCTCGGGCAAGGTCCGCGAGCTCTACGTCCCGGAGGGCACCGCGGACGTGGCGAGCGCCACCGAACTCCTGCTCGTGGCCTCGGACCGGGTGAGCGCCTACGACTTCGCGCTCGAACCCCCGATCCCGGGCAAGGGCGAACTGCTCACCCGGCTCGCGCGCCACTGGTTCGACCTGCTCGCCGACGTCCCGAACCACCTCGTCCCGGACGACGCCGGCGGCACACCCGTACCCGCCGAGGTCGCCGCGCGGTCGATGCACGTGCTGCCGCTCGACATGTTCCCGGTCGAGTGCGTGGTCCGCGGGTACCTGGTCGGCAGCGGCTGGGCCGAGTACCGCGAGTCCGGCAGCGTCTGCGGCGTCGCACTCCCCCCGGGCCTGTCCGAGGGCGACCGCCTGCCGGAGCCGATCTACACGCCCGCGTACAAGGCGCCGCAGGGCGAGCACGACGAGAACATCTCGTACGAACAGACCGTCGAGCTCGTCGGCGCCGAGGACGCGGCGACGCTCCGCGACCTGTCGCTGCGGGTCTACGCCGAGGCCGCGGCGATCGCGCTCGAGCACGACGTGGTCATCGCCGACACGAAGTTCGAGTTCGGCCGCGACGCCGACGGGGTCGTCCGGATCGCCGACGAGGTCCTCACGAGTGACTCGAGCCGCTACTGGGACGCCCGCTCCGGGAACCGCACCGACTCGTTCGACAAGCAGATCGTGCGCGACTGGCTCAGCGCGCACTGGGACCGGCAGGGCACCCCGCCGGTGCTGCCCGACGAGATCGTGACGCGGACGGCCCTGCGGTACCGGGAGCTCATCGAGCGCCTGGGCGCCTGACGCGGACCCCGCGCCGCAGGGCGCGGGTCGGGACGGACGGGAGGCCCGTGGCGGGCCCGCCACGGGCCTCCCGTCCGTCCCGGCGCAGCGCAGCGCGCAGCGTCCGCCGCGGCGCACGTGGTGCGCGTCAGTCGCGCGCCAGCACCACCACGGTCAGGTCGTCGCCCGGGTCGTGCTCGACGGCACGGGCCCGCACGCGGGCGAGGAACGCGTCGATGTCGGGCTCCTCGCGCCAGAGCGCACCGAGTCGCGACAGTGCGGCGAGCGTGGAGTCCCAGAGCTCGAGCGCGCCGTCGCTCACGACGACGAGCACGTCACCGGGCTCGAGCACGATCGACCCCGACGTCCGCTCGAAGCCGGACGGGTGCAGGCCGATCGGCAGGTCGCTCGACAGGAGGGTCCGCTCGGCGCCGTCGGCGCGCATCTGCAGGACCAGCCCGTGGCCGGCGTCGACGAAGTCGAGCTGCCCGGTCGCGGGTGCCAGGCGGGCGTGGAACATCGTCGCGAACGAGCTCGCGCGACCGAGGTCCGGCGCGACCTGCTCGTCGAGGGCGGCGACCACGTGCTCCGGGTCGGCACCGGGCCGCGCGAGGAGGGCACCACGGATCGTCGCGGCGAGGAGTCCCGCGGACATGCCCTTCCCCATCACGTCGGCGACGGTGACGTGCAGGTCGTCCCCGCTCCGGCGCCAGTCGTGCAGGTCGCCGGAGACCACGCCGTGCGGGACGGACATGCCGCCGATGCGGTAGCCGGGCACGCTGATCGGCGTCGGCTGCAGGTTCGCCAGGACGTCGCGGAGCCGGTCCTCGTCGGCGCCCGCGGCGAGCTCGCGCTCCGCCCAGACCCCGAGCTCCTCGAGCAGGGCGAGGTCGTCGGGGTCGAGCGTGCGCGGTGCCGGGTCGACCAGGCAGAGCGTGCCGACCTTGACGGCCTCGTCGCCGACGCGGAGCGGGACACCGGCGTAGAACCGGACGTTGGGGTCGTCGACCACCATGGGCATGTCGGCGTAGCGCTCGTCGGCCCGGGCGTCGGGGACCACGACGGGGCCGGACTCGGACAGCGTGCGCCCGCAGAAGGTGTCGTGCAGCGGGATCGTCGGGCCGAAGAACTGGTCGCTCTGCTGCGAGTGGATCGTCAGGACGTCGGTGCCGGCGAGGTTGAGGAACGAGCCGGAGACGCCGAACGCCTCGCGGGCGATCCGGGTGATGCGGTCGAAGCGCTCCTCGGCGCCGCCCTCGACGACGTCGAGCGCGGCGACGAGGGCCGCGCGTCGCGCGGCCTCCGGTGTGACCGGCGTGGCCGACGCGGTCGGCGTGGTCGGCGCGGCTGGGCCGACCGGCGCGGTCGGTTCGGCTGATCTGTCGGGTTCGGCTGATCCGGCCGGTTCGGCCGATCCGGTTCGTTCGGCTGATCCGGTTCGTTCGGCGGAGGTTGGTGAGGTCCCCTGGTGCATGCCGTCAACGGTATCGCGGCGCGGGCGGCGTGCTCGTCCCCAGTCCGGAGGACCCCGCGCTGGGTATCCGCCGAACGCGGGCTGGACCCGGGGAGGAGTCCGGGGTCGGAGTCGGGGCGGCACCGGGCGCGTCCGGGCCCGCACCCGGCCGTCGGGCTGCGCCCCGCGGCGTACGCTGGCCGGGTGTCCCGTGGCCCCTCGTTCCTCCGTCCCGTCCTCGCGGTGACGGTCGTCGCCCTCACCGGGCTGTCGCTCACGGGCTGCGGGGCACACGACTCGACCGGGCAGATCACGGTCACGGTGTCGGCGGACGCCGCGCAGCACCCCTACGAGGTGCAGGTCTACGCGGCGACCGGCAAGCTCTCCGAGCACCAGCGGGTGTTCCCGGGCGGGACCGCCGACTTCGCCGGGGTGCCGCTCGGCGCGGTCACGGTCCGTGCGCGCGACCTGTGCCCGGTCGAGACGACGGTGTCGAACGACGACGTCGCGACGGTCACGCTGGCGACGACGGGCTGCTGACGCCCGGCTGCTGACGACCGGCTGGCGACGACGGGCTGCTGACGGCGCGCTGCTGACGCCGGCCCGTCGCGGGTCGCCCGGTCAGGGGCGGTCAGGACGCCGCAGGCTGGGCCGGCTCGAGCGACCACGCCGTCACGCTCACGGTCGTGCCCGCGACCACGTCGAGGTCGACCGGCCAGGACCCGCGACGGTCGCCCGGGAACGACGCGGCCCACAGCGTGCGGGTGACGAGCGCGTCCGAGGTGCCCCCGGCACCCCAGCCGAGCGTCGTCACGGCGGACGCCCCGGCCGGCAGTTCGAACCGCGTGGGCCCGGGGTCGGCCGCGAGGTACGAGCCCCCGTGCTCCACCGTGACGTCGAGCTCGTGGCCGTTCTGGTCGGCGAACGCCACGTCGGGGTAGCCCTCGACGACGCACGGGGCATCGGTGGAGTTCGTCAGCCGGAGCGTCTGGCTGCGGTGCCCGAGTCCCGCGCCCGGATCGCCGAGCAGGAGCATCGCCTGGTCCTCGGTGCACCACGACGGGTCGCGCTCGGTGTCGGAGCCGGGCGCTGCGGTCGGGACGGGGGTGCCCTCCGCGTACGGGTCGGGCAGGGCGCCGTCCGCCGGGTCGGCGCCCTCGGCACGCGCGGCGTCCTGCACCGAGGCGACCCGTGCAGCCCGCAGCCCGGCCGTGCCCGAGCCCACCACGGCAGCCGCGGCCACGACCGCGACGAGGACGGTGCCGAGGCGCGCGGTGCGGCGACGCGGCCGCCCGGCACCCGCGGCACCCGCGGCACCCGCGGCACCCGCGGCACGGGACGACCGTGATCCGGCGCCCGACTCGGCGGCGCCCGACTCGGCTGCGCCCGACTCGGCGGCGCCCGACCCCGCGGGTGCGACGGCGCGCCGGACGAGCAGCGCCGGCAGCCACCCCTGCACGAGGCCCCACCACGCCCCGGTCGCGGCCTGGGTGCCGAGTCCGTCGGCGACCATGCGGAGTCGGGGTGCCGGCAGGTTGCCGACGATCGTCGCGAGGTCGACGGTGAGGCCCGCGACCGCGGCGGCGACCACGACCGCGAACCAGGCGACGACGAACCGTGCGGTCCGGTCGGTCGAGCGGTCGGCCAGGGGCAGCACGAGCCGGACCACGACGGCCAGGACCAGCGCCGCCAGCACGGTCTCGGCGACGCCCCACCCGACCGGCTGGACCCACGGCGAGAACGGCAGGGTCGCCGGCAGGACCGCGGTGACGCTGCTCGGCAGGAGGCTGTGCCAGGTCAGTGCGACCCCGAGGGCGCCGCTCAGCGTCCACAGGACGGCTGCCGCCACGGGGACGGCGACGAGGGCCGCCCGACCGGGGACGGTGCCCGGGCTGCGCCGACGTCCGGGGCGGCCGTCCCCCGGCGCGGTCTCGTCCCCCGGTGCTGCCTGGTCACCCGGTGCTGTCCCGGCGTCGCCACCGTCGTTGCGTGCGTCCACGTGCGTCCCCTCCCGATCGCCGGACGATCCTCGCACAGGTGCGCCGGGTGCCCGTCCGCCGCAGCAGCAGCAGCAGCAGCGAGGGTGGCCGCCGGGCACGCCGTCAGCGCGTCAGCGGGTCAGCGCGTCAGCGCGTCAGCGCGTCAGCGCGTCAGCCGATCAGTGCGTCAGCAGCACCTTCACCGCGCCGATCGCGAACGCGACCGCCGCGAGCACGATGCCGCCCCAGAGCCCGAGGAACGACGGCCGCCGACCGCTGAAGCGCTGCAGGAACACGCCGACGAGCCCGATGCGGACGACGAGGATCACGATCGCCGCGGTCTGCGCCCACTGCGCCGGCAGCCACCCCACCCACGCGGCGGCGTAGAGGACGGCCGGGATGAGCCCCGAGGTCGCGATCGGGTTCGCGTCGCGCAGGATCGCCCCCACGGTCTCGCGGTGCTCCTCGTCGTCGCCGGTGTCCCCGATCGCGTGCGCGACGACGTGGGACAGCACGTGCGCCAGGTAGGTCAGCACCGCGGTCGCGAGGACCGTGAGCACCGCGGCGCCGTGCTCGATCTGCTCCGGCGAGGCCGCTATCGCGACGGCGAGCACCGTGATGTTGCCGTAGATGTAGGACGACATCCGGTCGCGCAGCCGCTCCACCGGGAACGTCGCGGGGCCCGGCCCTCGGCGACGAGCGGGGTCGGACGGGCGGCGGCTGGGTCGGGGCACGTCCCCATCCTGCCCGCCACGCGGCGCCGTGCGCCGTCGGGACGCCGGGTGCGGTGCCAGGCTGGGTGGGTCGGCGCACGGTCGCGCCGACCAGACGGGAGGCACGACACATGTCCCAGCGACCACTCGCCCTGGTGACCGGGGTCGGCCGTCGCGCCGGCATCGGCGCCGCGATCGCGACGCGACTCGCGTCCGACGGCTGGGACCTCGCCCTGTCCTGGTGGGGTCCGTACGACGCACGCGTGCACGGCGGGGCCGACCCCGACGGGGTGGACGCGGTCGTCGCGGAGGCCGAGCGTGTCGGGGCACGCGTGACGCGCCTCCCGGTCGACCTGGCCGACCCGGAACAGGCGGCCGCGCTCGTGGACCGCACCGAGGCGGAGGCGGGCGCACCCGTGACCGCCGTCGTCATGTCGCACTGCGAGTGCACGGAGTCCGACTACGCGTCGACCACGGTCGAGTCGTTCGACCGGCACCTGGCGGTGAACGTGCGGGCACCGTTCCTCATCGTGCAGGCGTACGCGCGCCGGTTGCGCGAGGGTGCCGACGCGCCGGTCGACCGGCGGCGCGTGGTGGCGCTGACGAGCGACCACGTCGGCTACAACCTGCCGTACGGCACGAGCAAGGGCGCGCTCGACCGGCTGATGGTCGGTGCCGCGCAGGAGCTCGGTGACGTGCACGTCAGCGCGAACGCCGTGAACCCGGGGCCGAACGACACGGGGTGGATCACCGACGAGATCCGTGAGGCGGTGGTCGCGCAGACGCCGCTCGGACGCCCCTCGACGCCGGGCGACACCGCGGCGCTGATCAGCTTCCTGCTCGGGCCCGAGGGCGGCTGGGTGAACGGGCAGCTGCTCAAGACGGACGGCGGGTTCAGCGCGCGGTAGGTGCGGGGTCACGGTGGTCGGGTACTGACCGCGCCCATTTGGTTGACGCGTCAACCAAATGGGCGCACACTGGGGTCATGCACACGCAGGACCTCCTCGCCGCGGACACCGGGATGGGCGCCGTGACGCTCCGGGTCGCCGACCTCGACACGATGGTCGCGTACTACCGCGACGGCGTCGGACTGCGCGTCCTGACCGAGGACGGCGGCGTCGCGGTGCTCGGCCGTGGCACGACGCCGATCGTGGTCCTCGAGCACGCGCCGGCGATGCGCCACGCGGCACCGCACGAAGCCGGTCTGTTCCACACCGCGATCCTGTTCGACAGCCGGGCCGACCTCGCCGCCGCGCTGTACTCGGTCGCGACGAGGTACCCGCAGACCTTCACGGGCAGTGCCGACCACCTGGTGAGCAACGCCTTCTACTTCCAGGACCCGGAGGGCAACGGCGTCGAGCTGTACTGGGACCGGGACCGGACCGAGTGGTCGTGGACGCACGGCATGGTCGAGATGGACACGATCTACGTCGACCCGAACGCGTTCATGCAGGAGCACCTGACCTCGGTTGCGCTCGAGTCCGCGGCCGCCCGCCCCGGTCGGGTCGGGCACGTGCACCTGTCCGTCGGGGACGTCGCCACCGCGAAGGCGTTCTACGTCGACCGGCTGGGCTTCGCGACGACCGCGGCGATGGGCGACCAGGCGCTGTTTGTCAGCGCGGGCGGCTACCACCACCACATGGCGATGAACACGTGGAACTCCCGCGGGGCCGGACGGCGACAGCAGGCACTCGGACTCGGGCTCGTCCGGATCGAGGTGCCCGGGGCGGAGGACCTCGGCGCCCTCGTGGCCCGGATGCACGACGGCGGGGTGCAGACCGCGGACGACGGGCGGACCGTGGCGTTCGAGGACCCGTGGGCGAACCGCATCGAGGTGACCGCCCCCGGCCGGGGCTGAGCGGGCGGGGTT
>NZ_MCIG01000055.1 GCF_001705035.1 Curtobacterium sp. UCD-KPL2560
TTCCTCACCACCGCCGTCGTGTTCGGCGTGCTCGGCGGACTGGTCGTCGCCGCCGACTGGTCGCTGCCCACGGCGATCGCGGCCGCCAGCGCCACGAAGGGTCCCAGGGCGACGACGCTCACCCACCGGTGCTCCACGAGCAGCGCGACGAACTCGCGCAGGAACGCGCTCGGGACGTAGTAGCGGGCGGTCCGGGAGCCGACGACCTGGGCGTCCGCGCCGAGTCGGCGGGCGAGGGAGGCGGTGCGGAGGACGTGGTAGTCGCTCGTCACGAGCAGCAGCGGTCCGGTCCGACCGGCGTCGCGCAGCAGCTCGACCGAGCGCTCGATGTTCTCGCGGGTCGTGGTCGACCGGTCCTCGGCGAGGACGTCCTCGGCGGGGACGCCCTGGTCGAGCAGGTACTCGCGCATCGCGGTCGCCTCGGCCCGGACCTCGTCCGACCCCTGTCCGCCGGACGGCACGAGGAGCGGGCGGTTGCCCCGCGCCACCTCGGCACGCCACGCCTGGACGCCCCGGTCGAGTCGGCCGCGCAGGAGCGGGGTCACCGTGCCGTCCGCGCGCAGGCCCGCCCCGTGCACGACGACCGCGGTCGGGGCGACGCCGTGGCGCATCCGCCCGTACACCACCGAGTAGAGGGCGAACGAGACGAAGGCGGCACTGGCGTACGCGGAGACGAGGGCGAGCAGTGCCGCGACGGTCACGCCCACGACGCCGAACCGGACGACGAGCACGACGGCGACGACCGGCAGGACGAGCACGGCGACACCGGCGAGCAGGGAGAGCTGGTTGCCGAGGCTCCGCCCCTCCTTGCGGAGCATGGTCACACCGTTGGCGACGAGGGCGACGCCGAACACCACGACGCTGATCGGGAGCGCGAGTGCGAGCAGCCCGAGGGCGACGACCGCGGGCAGCGACCAGTCGGCGGCGACGACCAGTCCGCCGAGCACGCCGAACACGACGGCGGTGGTGAGGAAGACGCCGTTCCGCAGCATCCTCGGGTCGCGACGGCGGCAGACCAGGTAGGCGATGAGGAAGACCGCGGCGACGACGAGCAGGAACACGAGTACAGAATACCGGGCGGTGCGCGCGGCCCGACGGTCAGGTCGCGGACCGGCCGCCCTCGCGGGTCCCGGCGAGCCCGTGGTCGTGGGCGTACACGACGAGCTGGACCCGGTCGCGGAGCGAGAGCTTGCCGAGGATGCTCGAGATCTGCGTCTTCACGGTCGACTCGGTGACGAACTCCTTCGCCGCGATCTCGGCGTTCGACAGCCCGCGCGAAGCCCACCCGAACACGATCCGCTCCCGGTCGGTCAGGGTCTGGAACGCGGCGGGCTGGGGCTTGGGCGCGCGCTCGACGTCGGCGCCGAACAGCTGCGAGACGTCGTTCGGCGCGATCACCGAGCTGCCCTCGTGCACGGCCCGGACCGCGGCGAACAGGAACGGCGGCGTGGTGTCCTTGAGCAGGAATCCGCTCGCGCCCAGGCGGATCGCGGTGGCCGCCGCGGGGTCGAGGCCGAACGTGGTCAGCACGACGACGCGGGGGAGCGGCTCGCCCACGGCACCGGAGTAGAGCTGTCGGACGGTCTCGACGCCGTCCATGCCGGTCATCCGCATGTCGAGCAGCACCACGTCGGGGCGCAGTTCGCGGATGCGGTCGAGGGCCTCGGCGCCGTCCGACGCCTCGCCGACGACCTGCATGTCGGGCTGGGCGTCGAGGACGACCCGCAGGCCGGCGCGGAACAGTGCCTGGTCGTCGGTGAGCAGGATGCGGATCGGGGCTGCGGCGGGGCCGGTCGGCGGCTCGGCACCCCGTTCGGTGCCCGTGTGTGCGCCGCTGTGTGGCTCGGTCATCGGTTCGTCCCCCCTCGGACGTCGAACGGGATGCGCGCGCGTGCGGTGAACACGTCGTCGAGCACGGCGGCGTCGAAGGACCCGCCGATCGTGGTGAGTCGGGTCTGCATGCCGGTGAGTCCGCGGCCGGATCCGCGCGGGTGGGCGGCGAGTTCGTCGATGCCGAGCTCCTCGCCGACCGGGAGCGAGGCGGAGCGCACGGCGTTCTCGACCTCGAGCACGAGGTCCGCCGACCGCCAGGTCTCGCGGACGTCGACGGCACCGCCGGGCACGCCGTGTCGGAGCGCGTTCGTCAGCATCTCCTGCAGCACCCGGCGGGCCGCGGTCCCGTGCACCGGGCCGAGCGGTCGGGAGGCACCCCGGACGGTGTGCTCGACCGTGACACCGGCGTCGCGGATGCCACGGACGATCTCCTCGAAGGAGGACGGGTCGACGGTGGCGTCGGACCCGTCGATGTGGCCGAGGACCTGGCGCACCTCGACCAGGGAGCTCCGGGCGGTGCTCGCGATGGTGGCGCTGACCTCGCGCACGCGTGCCTCGTCGTCGAGGAACGGCACGGAGTCGGCCTGCGCGATGATCACGGCGAGGGAGTGGCCGACGACGTCGTGCACGTCGCGGGCGATGTCGGCGCGGATGCGTTCGGACTCGGCCTCGTCCACGGCGCGGGTGGCGACGGCCTCGGCCCGGTTCGCGACCGCCTCGGCGCGCGTGGCCGCGGCCTCGGCGTCGATGCGGCGGACGGCCTCGGCGTTCTGGGAGCGGACGGCCCGGGTGGCGAGCCCACCCGCCCAGACCGAGACGAGCGCGAGGGTCGGCGCCGCGAGGACGATCGCGACCTGCTCCGAGGGCCCGTTCAGCAGCAGTGCGTACCGGTAACCTGTCTTGGAAAGGTACAGGGAGGCGAGGACTCCGGCGCCGAGGGAGAGCAGACCGGCGAGGACGACCTCGATCTTCGTGCCGACGATCGCGACGCTGCCGACCACGACGAAGAGCGCGACGTCGACGAGTGAGGGACGCTCCCCGTTCCACACCTGGACGACGCCGAGGGCGACCGCGGCGAGCATCGCCGCGGACGGGCTGAGCCGACGGAGGGCGATCGCGACGGTCGCGGCCGTGACGGCGAGGGCGCTCGCCCGTTCGAGCTCGAGGTCGATCGGTGCGAGGAAGACGAGGCAGGCGAGCGCGGCCCACGTCAGGTCGACGACGAGGGATCGGCGAGGGATGACCCTGGTGAACCCCTGACCGCCCCTCACGGATCGATCATCGCACGGCGCTCGGGCGTGGCGGGGTTCACGGGATCGGGGACATCGCGATCAGGGCGACCGCCGTGACGGCGATGATCGCGGCGCAGGTCGCGAGGGTTGCGATCACGTGCTTGGTCGAGGTCTCCATGCTGACGAGCCTCGCGGAGGAGGCGGCGCGGGGCATCGGGCGGAGGGACGAGCGCCGTCGTCCGGAAGGACGAACCCGGTCGTCCCGCGGTCCGGAGCCCGGGAGGGTCGGCGCGCCCACGCGGTTGCGCGGATGCGGCAGGATCAGCACGTGTCCCGTACCGAGCCCGCCGGGGGAGCCGGAACCGCCCCCGCGGCCCCTGCACCCACCGTGCTCGGGCGCGTGCTGCAGCGCCGTCTGCGCGACACGGTCTGCCGCGCCTGTGCACACCCGTGGGCGGGGCATCCCGGTGCGCCCTCGGACGGGAGCGGCACCGAGTGTGCCGCCTGCCGGTCCGAGCGGGACCACACCGGTGCGCCCGAGGGTGCGGACCCGTGCTCCGCGAAGGTGCCGACCGCGCTCCTGGACCGAGCGACCGTGGTGCCGGACCGTCCGGAGCGCTGGTGGCACCGGGTGGCGGTCTTCCCGCTGCGGGTGATCCTCGTGGTCCTCGACGGACTGGGCTGAGCCGTCACCCTGGTCGTGACCGCGTGACCGCGTCACCGGACGACGGCCGACCGATCGGCCCGGATCTCGGCCCGGGCCGGAACGGCTCGCGCACGGCGCACGGCGCGCGGTGACGGTGACCGACCGGCGGCCGGGAGGCGCGTGGCGGCGCCGCCACGAGCCTCCCGGCCGCCCGTCGCTCGCGTCTCAGATCGTGAGCTGTCCGAGCACGCGGTGTGCGATCGAGACGGACTCGCCGCTCACGGCGGACCGCGGTGAGGCGAGGAACGCGACGAGGTCCGCGATCTGCTGCGGGCTCGACTCGCCACTGGCGCCGCGCTGCACCTGCGCTGCCGGCTCGTCCGTCACCGTGCCCGGGTTCACGACGTTCACGGCCACACCGGTGCCCGCGACCTGGTCGGCGAGGTTCTTCGCGATGACGTTCGTCGCGGCGTTCCGGAGCGAGGTCGTGATGTTCCCCGCGAGGTAGGCGTTCTGCCCGCTCACCACGACGACGCGACCGAAGCCGGCGGCGCGCTGCGCGGGGAGCACGGCGTTCGCGACGCGGAGGAAGCCGAGCGCCTTGCCGTCGATCGCGGCGGCGACCTGCTCGGGGTCCGATGCCCGGTCGGGGTCGAGCGTGCCCGCCGCGGGCGCCGCGGTGACCACGAGGACGTCGATGTGTCCGTGCTGGTCGAGCACCCGCGCGACCGCGGCGTCGACCGACTCCTGCGACGCGGTGTCCATGCGGACGTCGTCGGGGCCGTCGGCGGTGCGGGAGGCGACGACGACGTGCGCGCCCTCGCGACGGAGGGTCTCGGCGACGACGCTGCCGATGTACCCGTGACCGCCGACGACGAGGGCGGTCCGGCCGGTGAGTTCGAGGTCCATGCGCGCCACGGTAGGCCGCGGTGCTGCGTGCCGTCCGGTGCGCTGTCCGGCGTGCTGACGGCTTCGGCGTCGGAGCACCGTCCCGCGTGGCCGGGGCGTCTCCCGCGCGATCCGGCCACCCGATCCGCGCGATCCGTCCACCTTGGACGGCTGCCCAGTCCGGCCCGCCGACCATCGCCCACGACGGCCCCGGTGGCGGACCGAACGGACGCCGCGGCCACCGCCGGACGTCGCGGACAGCACACGACGGCACCGGTGGACCGACACCGTCCGGACGACGACAGGGAGCGCGCATGACCGACCAGCAGCAGCCCGACCAGCAGCAGCCCGACCAGCAGCAGCCCCCGGGCAGTGACCGGGAGCTCACGCCGACCGCCGACCACGGCGAGCAGTCCTACCGTGGCTCGGGCAAGCTCACCGGGAAGCGCGCGGTGATCACCGGCGGCGACAGCGGCATCGGCAAGGCCGTCGCGATCGCCTTCGCCCGCGAGGGCGCCGACGTGCTCGTCAGCTACCTCCCCGAGGAAGAGGACGACGCGCAGGACACGAAGCGCTGGATCGAGGAGGCCGGTCGGAAGGCCGTCCTGTTCCCCGGCGACGTGAGCGACCCGGCGTACTGCCGGTCCGTCGTCGCGACCGCGGTCGACGAGCTCGGCGGCCTGGACGTCCTCGTGAACAACGCGGCGTACCAGATGACCCACGAGACGATCGAGGAGATCAGCGACGAGGAGTGGGACCACACCCTCGCGACGAACCTCAGCGCCTACTTCCACCTCGTGAAGGCCGCGCTGCCGCACCTCGGCCCGGGGTCGTCGATCATCGGGTCGAGCTCGGTGAACTCCGACAACCCGAAGCCCGACCTGGCGCCGTACGACGTCACGAAGGCCGGCGTCGCGAACCTGTCGGCAGCGCTCGCGCAGCTGCTCGGCCCGCGGGGCATCCGCGTCAACAGCGTCGCGCCCGGCCCGATCTGGACGCCGCTCATCCCCTCGACGATGCCGCCTGAGGAGGTCGAGCAGTTCGGCACGCAGACGCCGCTCGGCCGCGCGGGCCAGCCCGCCGAACTCGCCCCGGTGTACGTGCTGCTCGCCAGCGACGACGGCAGCTACGTCTCCGGTGCCCGGGTCGCCGTCACCGGCGGCACACCCATCCTCTGACCGACCGAACCCAGCACGCGAAGGAGCACGATTTGTACTTCCACAAGCAGGAACTCCAGTTCAAGGCCACCCCGGACAAGCCGGACGCCGTCTACGCGCGCAAGCTCCAGGAGGTGCTCGGCGGCCAGTACGGCGAGATCTCCGTCGCCCTGCAGTACCAGTTCCAGGCGTGGAACATGCACATCCCGGGCAAGTACCGGGACATGGTCTTCGGCATCGGTGCCGAGGAGATGGGGCACGTCGAGATGCTCGCGACGATGATCGCGCAGCTGCTCGAGAAGAGCCCGCTCGGCATCACCGAGGACGCGCTGCAGGACGACCCGACCGTCGCCGCGATCGTGGGCGGCACCGACGTGCAGCACGCCATCGTCGCCGGCGCCGGAGCGCGCCCGGTCGACAGCAACGGCAACCCGTGGCAGGGCTCGTACATCACGGCCTCGGGCAACCTGCTCGCCGACTTCACCGCGAACGAGAACGCCGAGATGCAGGGCCGCGTCCAGGCCGCACGGCTGTACCACATGACCGACGACCACGGCGTGCGGGACCTGCTCTCGTTCCTCATCGCCCGCGACACCATGCACCAGAACATGTGGGCGACCGCCGCGGCCGAGCTGCGCGAGAAGGGCGTGGAGGGCTTCCCCGTGCCGAGCAACTTCCCGCAGGCGAAGGAGGCGTCGGAGTTCAGCTACCAGTACCTCAACTTCTCCGACGGTGCCGCGGCTGCCGACGGGCCGTGGGCGAGCGGCCCCTCGTTCGACGGCAAGGGCGAGTACTCGTACCACGACGGCCCCACCTCGTCGGTGCCGATGCCCCCGCCCACGCACCCGGACGTTCGGCTGTACGGCACGACCGAGCTGCCGAACGTGGTCGAGAAGACCGCGGGGCTCGTGCAGGACACCCTGCACAAGGAGTAGTGGTCACGCCGGTCGCGGACGCGACCGGCAGACGGACGGGAGGCGCGGTGCCGGCTGGCACCGCGCCTCCCGTCCGTCGTCGTCTCAGCCCCGCAGGGTGGTGAGGGTCGTCGTGTCGTCCACCGGCTCGCTGCGCGCCGGTCGCGTGATCCCGGCGTAGGCGCGCGTCGCGCTCCACCCGGCGATCAGGGCGACCGTGCCGACGACGGCCGCGATCCACGGGAGCAGCCACCCGTCGGCCCACGCGCCCGGGGCGACCACCCAGACGAGGAAGTTCCCGACCGTGCCACCGGTCGCGCCGAGGAGCGCGGCGGTGCGGCGGTCGAGGCTCGTGGCCGTCAGGGCCGTGGTGGTGACGGCGACGGCGAGCAGGGCGTTGATGAGTGCTGCCACCGTGCCTCCGTCAGGCGCTGGTCGTGCCGGCCGCACCGGTCGTGCTGGCTGCACCGGTCGTGCTGGTTGCGCCGGTCGTGCTGGTTGCGCCGGTCGTGCTGGTTGCGCCGGTCAGGGCGCTCGTCGCCGAGCTGCCGCCGTCGGCGTCCGTGCCGCGGCCGTCGGAGCCGCCGACCGCGAGCTGCTGGGCGCCGCCGCCGGTGGTGACCGTGACCTTGCGCGGCTTCGACGACTCCTTGACCGGGATCGTGACGCTGAGCACGCCGTTGTCGTAGGCGGCGCTGATGCGTGCCGTGTCCAGGTGGTCGCCGAGGGTGAGCTGCCGGACGAACGTGCCGGGCTGACGCTCCCGGGTGATCCACTGCGATCCCTCGGGGGCGCCGAGCGTGCGCTCCGCGCGCAGGGTGAGGACGGACCCGTCGACGTCGACGTCCACCGACCCCGGGTCGATGCCCGGCAGGTCGACGTCGAGGACGTAGTGGTCGCCGCTGCGGTAGAGGTCCATCGGCATCGACCGGGGTGCGCCCGTGCCGGCTCCGAGCAGGGTGCCGGCGAGTCGGTCGAGCTCGCGGAACGGGTCGTACTGCATCGTCATCGAGATCAACTCCTTCGTGGTCCTCGTCGGGTCCCCGCGACCCGACGACCAGAGTTCTAGCACTCTCGCCTCAGGAGTGCCAAGAGCAGGCTCAGAGGTCGCTGGGAACGATCGGACCGGCCGGTCTCGTCACCTGTGGGCCGTCGGGCCGGCCGCGGGGCCGTCAGTCCTCGGGGCGCCCGGCGACCTCGTGGTGCAGGCGTTCGAGGGCCGGGAGCGCCTGCGCGAGGGCGTGCCGGTCGGCGTCGGAGAGCCGGTCGAGGGCGTCGACGAGGACGGAGGTCGCGGCGTCGTCGTAGGTCCGGAGGCGGTCCGTCGCGAGCGGGGTCAGGTGCACGGTGGCACGGCGCCCGTCCCCACCGACGACCCGGCGCTCGACGAGGCCGGACTGCTCCATCGCCGAGACGAGGTTGCTCACGGTGGACCGGGCGAGGCCGAGGCGCGCGGCGAGGGCGGAGGGCGCCGTGCCGATCTGCGGGTCGGTGCCGAGCGCGCGGAGGACCTCGATCTGGGCCTCCGGGATGTCCGGCAGACCCGCCACCGCCCGCGAGGTACGGAGGAGTGTGCGCCGGAACGGTCCGACCCGGTCGCTGAGCCGGCGGGCGATGCGCGCCGTGTCGTCGTCTGTACCCGCCATGCTGGGCAACCTATCAGCCAGTTTTGTTTGCAACAAAACCATTTCGGGAGCAGGCTGGGGACATGACCACCACCACCTCCGTCGAACACCCCGAACCGCCCCAGGACCTCTCCGGCATCGTCGGACACCGGTTCGTCTACACCTACGCCAACGGCTGGCAGTACGAGATGTACGTCAAGAACGCGACGACGATCGACTACCGCATCCACACCGGTCACGTCGGCGGCCGCTGGGTGAAGGACCAGACCGTCGACCTCGTGGCGCTCGCCGCGGGCGTCTACAAGGTGTCGTGGAACGAGCCGACCGGCACGAGCGTCGTCGTCAACGTCGTGCCCGAGCAGCGCGTCCTGCACGGCACGATCTTCTTCCCGCGCTGGATCGAGCTCGACGGGTCGAAGACGGTCCTGTTCCAGAACGACCACCTCGACGAGATGCAGCGCTTCCGCGACGAGGGGCCGACCTACCCGATCTACGTCGTCCCCGAGTTCGCGCACATCACGCTGTTCGAGCACGTCGGCGCGGACGACGAGTCGGTGATCGACACCGCCCCGGGCGACCTGCCCGCCGGCTGGGCGGACCGGACCAACTGATGGGCGCCGTGCCGCTGCAGGCCGCCGACCCGCGGGTCTCGCCGACGACGCTCGACCACCACGGACGGACGATCCGCGGGTGGCAGTGGGAGCCGGCTGACCCTGCGTCCGGTGCGTCCGGTGCGTCCGGTGCGTCCGGTGCGTCCGGTGCCTCCGGTGCCGGCGCGTCCGCTGCCGACGCGCCCGTCGTGCTGCTCGTGCACGGGTTCAGCGACAGCGCGACCGGTGGGCGACAGCTCTTCGTGCAGACCGCGCGGCACCTCGTCGCCCGCGGTGCCGTCGTCCGGAGCCACGACCGGCTCGGTCAGGGCGTGAGCGACGGCGAGTTCGCCGACATCACCATCCGCGACGAGGTCGACCAGGTCGTCGCGATGATCCGCGCGGCCGACCGGGGCCAGGGCGTGCACGTCGTCGCGCACAGCCTCGGCGCGGTCGAGTCGGCGCTCGCCGCGGCCCGCGTCCCCGAGCTGGTCCGGACGCTGACCCTGTGGTCGCCGGCCGGTGTGGTCGTGGACGACATCACGGTCGACGACGTCATCCAGGGACAGCCGCTCGCCCCGGTGCGGGAGCGTGGTTGGTTCGACTTCGGCGGCATGGTGCTCGGCGCCGCGTTCATCGAGGACGTCCGCGCCGACCTGGACGTCTACGGGCCGGTCGCCGGGTACACCGGTCCGGTCGACGTGGTGCACGGCACCGAGGACACGATCGTGCCGGTGTCGTACGGGCGCCGGTACGCCGAGCTCCTGCCGGGTGCGACGCTGACCGTCGTCGACGGCGCGGACCACGGCTGGTCGTCGGTGCCGTTCCGGGAGCGGTTGCTCGAGGTGCTCGACGCGAGGCTCGGGCTGGCTTGACGCCGTCAGGTGGGCGGTCGCCTGCAGCGGTACGTCGCCGCGGGCGACCGCCCACCTGCGTCTCGTCGGGTGGCGGTCAGCTCACCTGGCCGGAACGTGCGCCCGACCACAGGTCGACGTCGAGGACGCCGACCGAGTGCTCGTCGATCCGCGCGAGCTCGTCGTCGGTGAACGACAGGTTCCCGAGCGCGGCGACGTTCTGCTCGAGCTGCTCGACGCGTGAGGCACCGATCACGAGCGACGTGACCCGCTCGTCGCGCAGCGCCCACGCCAGGGCGAGCTGCGCCAGGCTCTGGCCGCGCTCCTCGGCGATGCCGTTCAGCGCGCGCAGGTGCTCGACGACCTCGGGGGTCAGGGAGCCGGCGTCGAGGGACTTGCCCGCCGCGGCACGGGAGTCCTCCGGGACGCCGTCGAGGTAGCGCCCGGTCAACAGGCCCTGTGCGAGCGCGGTGAACCCGATGACACCGAACCCGAGGTCGCCGGCCGCGTCGAGCAGCCCCTCGGTCTCGATCCAGCGGTTGAGCATCGAGTACGAGGGCTGGTGGATGAGGAGCGGCGTGCCGAGGTCCTGCAGGATCGCGGCGGCCTGGCGCGCACGGTCGGCGTCGTACGACGAGATCCCCACGTACAGCGCCTTGCCCTGCTGCACCGCGGTGTGCAGCGCACCCATGGTCTCCTCGAGCGGGGTCGACGCGTCGAGGCGGTGCGAGTAGAAGACGTCGACGTAGTCGAGGCCCGTGCGCTCGAGCGACTGGTCGAGCGAGGCGAGGACGTACTTGCGCGACCCGCCGCCCTGCCCGTACGGCCCGGGCCACATGTCCCAGCCCGCCTTGGTCGAGATGACCATCTCGTCGCGGTAGGGCCGGAAGTCCTCGCGCATGAGCCGGCCGAAGTTGACCTCGGCGGCACCGTAGGGCGGACCGTAGTTGTTCGCCAGGTCGTGGTGCGTGATGCCGAGGTCGAACGCGCGGCGGCTGATCGCCCGCTGCGTCTCGAACGGCTTGTCGTCGCCGAAGTTGTGCCAGTAGCCCAGCGAGAGCAGCGGCAGGTCGAGGCCGGAGCGGCCCGTCCGGCGGTAGGGCATCGAGTCGTAGCGGTCGTCCGCAGCGGTGTAGGCCATGGCTCCCATCCTGGCCCGACCCACCCTGGCGCAGCGTCCGGGACGGGCCGATGCGCGAACCGTACAGAACGCGAACCGTTCGTTGCACGAACTGTTCACGCCGTGGAACAGTTCTGTCGTCCGACCAGGACACCACGACGCAGGAAGGCGGGATCGCTATGCACAGCACGTACACCGGGATGCCGCAGCGAGCGCGGATCGGCGCATCGCACACCCGCGTGGGACTCACCGACCCGGCGGTCATCGACGCCTACGTCGAGCGCCGCGTCCAGGACCCGTCGCTCCTGTCCCGGCGCAGCGAACCGTCGTACGCTGACTTCTTCACGGCTGCGAGCGTCTGACCCCGACGCCCCGCCGAGCCCGTCGTACAGAGAGACCGTCGTACCCGATGCCGCTGACCGTCGTCCGCCGAGAGCACATGCACCTGTACGCCCGGGAGCCCCGGTCCCGAGCCGCGAAGGCCGCCGTGGACGCCCTCCTCCGACTGCAGCACGCCCAGGAGCAGCAGCTCGAGCAGGCCCGGACCGAGAGCAGCCTGACGAAGAACGAGTTCCTCGCCGTGCGGTACCTGCTCCAGGCGCACCGGGACGGGCGGGCGATGGGGCCGAAGGACCTCGCCGTCATGCTCAACGTGTCGAACGCCTCGGTGACGAAGATCGTCGACGGCCTCGTCGCGAAGGGAGACATCGTGCGGTCGCCGCACCCGACCGACCGACGCGCGCAGGTGCTCGAGCCGACCGTGCAGGCGGCCGAGAAGATCGACTCGTCGTACGCCCGCTTCCACGAGGCCGTGGTCGGGGTGATGGACCACCTGTCCACCGAGGACAACGCCGTGCTCGCGCGGTGCCTCGACCAGGTCACCGAGGCGCTCGTCGGCGGTGCGCCCACGCCCGTCGACGAGTACACGGTCGACCCGGACGGGGCGTCGGAGCCGATCGACTCCTGATCGCGGGCCCACCGGGGGTGGCGCGAAAACCTTCCAGCGGTAAGTTGGGGGGATGACGAACGAGGTCGACGACGACGCGACCCCACCCCGGCGCGGTGGGTACCGCAAGGGTGCCGAACGCCGGGCGCAGATCCTCGACGAGATGATCCGCATGGTCGCCGCACAGGGGGTCGACGCGTCGTCGCTCCGGTCGGTCGCCGACTCGCTCGGCATCACGCACGCGGCGCTCCGGCACTACTTCCCGAGCCGCGACGAACTGCTGCTCGCCGTGTACCGCGAGCACGAGGTCCGCGAGCAGGGTGCACCGGACCGGATGAAGTCGGCGATCGGGGACATGCGGGAGAGCGCGACGCGCAACCGTGCGGTCCCCGGGCTCGTGCAGCTCTACACGACGCTCGCCGCCGACGCCGTGCAGGAGGGCCACCCGACCACGCGGGACTTCATGCGCGAGCGGTTCACGCGCCTGCGGGCCGACCTCGCCGAGCTCATCACCGCCGACCAGGCCGCCGGGCGCATTCGCGCGGACCTCGACCCGGCCGACCTGGCGAGCCTGTGCATCGCGGCGTCCGACGGTCTGCAGGTGCAGTGGCTGCTCGACCCCGACGCAGTGGACGGCGAGCGGGTCCTGCGGCTGCTCGAGTCGCTCGTCCCGCCGACGGCTTGACCAGAACTGTGAAATTCTGAATATCATGACTGGGTGCTGAGAACCGGACGGCGGACAGAACCACCGCGCATCTCCCGTCTGGACGACACCGTGCTCGCAGTGGGCACCTTCGTCGTGGTGATGGCCTACTCCTTCGGATGGGGGCCGGACGGTGAACCTCGGATCGCCTACGTCGGCTGGGAGTGGGCTCTCCCGATCTCTGCGGTGCTCGCGCTCGGATTCCTGCGCCGAGCAGCGCCGTGGGCGACCCTGGTCGTCGTCCTCGCACTCGAGTTCGAGAGTCGGCGCACCGCCATCGCCGCCGAACCCTTCACCGCCGCGTTGGCGCTCTTCTCGCTGGCCGACCTCCGCGGTCGGCGGCAGGCGCTGTTCGCGCTCGCGGGGAGTGTTGCCGTGCTGGTGGCGTCCGTCCCCTTCGCCGGACGGACGCGGAGCGGTTTCGCGCTGTGCCTGATCGCGTACGGGCTCGCTACCTGGCTCGGCGTCAGGGCTCGTGGGCAGCGCGAGCGGTTGATCGAACTCGAGGCGCTCAAGACCTTCGAGCGTGATCGCCGCGAGGAGCTTCGGCTGGCAGAGCAGGCACGCGCAGCCGCCGAACACCGGGCCCGGATCGCTGCTGAGGTGCACGACGCACTGACGAACTCGGCGTGCCTGGCCGCTCGACTGTCGGACGCTGCTGGGGTCGCTGTCGACCTGGGCGACCTCGAAGGGGCTCGGCGCGCGATCGAGCAGACCGGGAAGTCCAGTCGTGCGGCACTGCAGGACATCCGGCACCTGCTCCGGACGATCCGAGGCGAAGAGACGTCCGCGCCGTCGATGTCGCTCAATGCTCGGGATCTCCTCGAGGGACTCGTGCGGTCGGGCATCACAGTCCGGTCCGAGATCGACGGCGGTCTGCTCGACCCAGGAGTCGAGCGGACCGTGCTCCGAGTCCTCCGTGAGGCAATCTCGAACATCTTGAAGCACGCCGAGCCCTCGTTGGTGTCCGTCGTACTCGGTCGAGAGGGCGACGACATCGTGCTCCGGATCAAGAACGACGGCATCGTCGATGGTCCCGACGATCGCAGACCCAGCTCGGGTTCGGCTCTCGGCCTGGCGAGCATGCAGACCCTGGTCGAGGAGCATGGAGGAACCTTCCACGCCGGTCTCGACGACGAGCGAGAGGTGTGGGCGCTCGACATCACCATCCCGCACCGGAACGGAGAACCGGATCGTGTCGTCCATCAGCGTGCTCGTCGTCGAGGACCAACCCCTGCTCCGCTCGGCGTTGGTGATGATGCTGCGCTCCGAACCTGACATCGCCGTCGTCGGTGATGCCCACGACGGCGCTTCGGCGATCGAACGGAGCGATCGACTCCGACCCGACGTGGTCCTGATGGACATTCGGATGCCCGGGATCGACGGCGTCGAGGCTACGGCCTCCCTCACCGCGCTCGAGGACGGGCCGAGCGTGATCCTGCTGACCTCCTACGAGACCGAGGAGAACATCGTGCGCGGTCTCGAGGCCGGAGCGAGCGGCTTCCTCGCGAAGGAGGCGGACCGCGACGAGATAGTCCGCGCTGTCCGGCAGGTGCACGCCGGCGGAGCCGTGGCGTCTCCGGCCGCCACGCGACTGCTGTTGTCCCGGATGCGAGAGACGAAAGCACTCCGCGTCGGCGACGACATGCCCTTCCCTGAGGTGTCCCCGCGGGCCCGGGAAGTGGCGCTCCTCGTCGCCGACGGCCTGAGCAACGCGGAGATCGCTCGGGCGCTGTGGATATCGGAGGCGACCGTCAAGACGCACCTGGCCGCGATCCTCCGTGCGTACGGACTTCGGACCCGCGTGCAGATCGCGGTGCTCGCCCATCGGGCTGGGTGGATGAGCGGTGCCACTTCGCGGTGAGTTACGTCTCGCCCGGTTCTGTCCAGGAGACTCGCGAGGCGGGTGCGCGCTTCGCGGCGCGTTCTCGGGTGGCTCCGGAGCGGTCAGACCGGCTGGAGCGGCTGCCGTTCGCCGACGGGCAGCTCGACCGTGATCCGGTCGCCGGCCCGCACGACCCCATCGGTCAGGACGACGCCCATCACGCCGCCCCGGCGCTCGACGCTGCCGTCCTCGGCGCGACCGAGCACCTGCTTGAGCAGTCCCGGGTCGTGGTCGTTGATCTGCTGACACGGGTTGCGCAGTCCCGTGACCTGCACGCTGGCGTCGGCGCCGAGCCGCAGGACCGTGCCGACCGGCAGGGCCAGGAGGTCGACGCCCCGGGTCGTGACGTTCTCGCCGAGTTCCCCGGGCTCGACGTGGTGCCCGGTCGGCGCGAGCTCGTCGAAGAGCTCGGCGTGCACGAGGTGCACTTGCCGCAGGTTCGGCTGCGACGGGTCCCGCGCGACCCGGGAGCGGTGCTGCACGGTGGTGCCGGCGTGGGCGTCCCCGTCCACGCCCCACCCGGCGACGAGGCGCACCTCGTCCACCACGGGCTTGCTGAAGCGGTGTTCGTCGTCCCTGCTCACCGCGACGACGTGCGGCTGGTCGTGCTGGTCCTCGGTCACGGTCCCATCCTGGTGCACGTCCGCGCGGTCTGGCTCGATTGACGAGACCGGAGCGGAGATATATCTTAGTGTGGAACGTTGGATACGAAGGGGGAATGACGTGAAGTCGATCTCGGTGTTGGCCATCGCTGCGACACTCGTGGGCGGAGGGCTCGTCGCCGTCACGGTGCACGCAGAGCCCGCGGGCGCGGTGCCGTGTGTCAACAGGGTGACCACGTGGCAGGCCTACAACGAGTGCTCGGGCGTCCCGGCGCGCCACTGGGACGCGATCAGGAACGCGGCGTCGAAGTACGGCAACTGGGCCAACGCCCGTCAGTGGTCGAAGCAGTCCGCCTGCTGGGGCAACGTCGTGTCCTACGGCTACTCGCTCAGGGGCTGACGTGGAGCGCACGGTCCGCTCGGTCGTGATCGCGTTCCTCGTGTCCGGATCGGTCGTCGGGTGTTCCGCCACGGCCACACCGACCGACGCGGCCAGGGGAGGGCCCCGCGGTTTCGAAGGCCCGTGGGCAGCGCAGTTCGAGACCGCGTACGCGGGTGCCCACAGCGCGTACGAGCGTGACGTCCTCCGGGACGGCGCGGTGTCCGTCGCCGAGTACGAACAGACACGGTCGCACGTGGCGTCGTGCCTCGCCGATGCTGGGTACACGATCACCTACGACGCGACGGGCGGGTTCGAACTGGGCTCGGAGGACGGCTCGTACCCGGACGACTTCTTCGAGCACTCGGACCCGGTGCTGCAGACCTGCGAACGTCGTTGGGACGGCTCGATCCGCTTCCTGTACGAGCAGGTTCGCCGGAACCCGGAGCAGCTCGACGAAGCCGCCATCGCGGTGCGCTGCCTCCGCGCCGCTGGCCTCGTCGACGGGTCCTACACGGACGACCGTTGGAACGAGGAGAACGCGCGCGACGACTGGTCGTTCGACGCCCTCGACCCCGCGGCCGAGGCGTGCCGACTCGACCCGCTCGGCCGCTGGTACCGACGATGAGGCGCAGCGCGGTGTCGACGCACTGGTCCACCGGTGTGCTCGCCCTCGTGGCGGCCGGAGCGTTCGGGGCGTCGGCCGCGCTGCTGGGCGCCGCGTTGGACGAACCAGAGGCGCTTCGGTCCGCGCGTCCCGTCGATGTGGTGCCGGTCGAGGAACGCAGCGACGACGACGCTCGTCTCCTCCGACTCTCACTCGTCGCAGGCGGGCCACGAACGGTCGCGGCGCCTCGGTCCGGCGTGCTCACGAGCCTCTCGTGCGCCTCCGGAGAGCCCGTGCGCTCCGGGTCGGTCATCGCGACCGTGGACGGCGAGGTGGTCATCGCGCTGGCGACTGACGAGCCCCTGTGGCGCGACCTCGAGGTCGGTACGGAGGGTTCGGACGTCCGGGGCTTCCAACGGTCGCTGAGCGCGCTCGGTTTCCCCGTCGCCGACGACGGGAGGGTCGGGCCTCGGACGGTCCGTGCAGCACAACGCCTGCTCCGGTCAGCGGGCTCTGGTCTCCGGCTCACCGCCGGGGTCCCGCTCGACCGGTTCGCGTGGATCCCGGCGGATGCCGTCCCTGCCAGGGCGTGCGACGGGACGGTCGGCACTCCGACCGAGCGGGGAGCGCCTCTGGTGTCACTACCGGTCGACCTGGTCGGGGCCACGGTCGCGCCGCCGGCAGGTGCAACGCCGGGTGCACGCGAGGTGCGCGTCGGTCAGGTGACCGCGCCAGTCGATCCGGATGGGGTCGTCCGCGACCGCGCTGCGCTCGCTGCGATCGCGTCGACACCCGAGTACGCCTCCGCCACGGTCGAGGACGGGACTGCGAGCATCCCTGCCGACTGGCGTCTCCACGAGCCGGAGACCGTCCTCGTCGTACCACCCGCGGCGCTCTACGACCTCCGCGACGACCAGGCGTGTGTGCAGGTTCCTCGCCGCCGTGAGGCGGTGCTGGTCGCCGTCGTGGGATCCGAGCTCGGTCAGTCGTACGTGCGGGCACCGAGCGGGGGATTCTCCTCGGTCTTGCTGCACCCTGACGCGGGTCGACGGTGCCGGTGACGCTCCGCGGCGTCGGCCACCGGTTCCGCGACGGTCGCTGGCTGTTCCGTGGTGTCGACGCACGCCTGGAACGCGGTGTCGTGCACGCGCTCGTCGGCCCGAGCGGGAGCGGCAAGTCGACGCTCCTCGGCATCATCGCGGGCATGGTCGAGCCCACGTGTGGCCACGTGGAGCGTGACGACGGCATCAGGGTCGGATGGGTGTTCCAGAACCCGCACGGCGTCGCGCGTCGCAGCGTGGTCGACCACGTGGCCCTTCCGTACCTGGCCAGCGGTGCGCGCCGTCCCGAAGCGGAACTCCGAGCGGAGGCGCTCCTGCACCGGTTCGGGTTGGGCAGTCGGGTGGGTGCCCGCTTCCGCGACCTGTCCGGTGGCGAAGCGCAACGACTCATGCTCGCCCGGGCGGTCGCCTCCGCTCCGGACGTGCTCCTGGTCGACGAGCCGACCGCGCAGCTCGACCGCTCGACGGCGTCGCAGGTCGACCGTGCCGTGCGAGAACTCGCCGGGAACGGGTTCGCCGTGGTCGTCGCGACGCACGACCCGTCGACGCGAGCATCGTGCGACACCGTCCACGAGCTCGGTCAGGTGGGCTGAGGTGCGCTTGCGTTCGATCGTGGACGAGGCGTCCCGGGACGTTCGGAGTGGGGCGGGGGCGACGGCCGCAGCGGCCGCGGTGTTCGTCCTTCTCGTCGGTGGGCTCCTCGTCGCTGCTGCTGGGCAGCGGGCTGCTGACGTCCGGCAGGCAGAGCGCTTCGTCGCAGCTGGTGCAGCCACCTCGATCGAGCGATCGGACGGACGGATCGACGGCCGGTCGTGTTCCCGCCTGGTCGAGCTACCCAACGTCGTCGCCGCGGGAGCCGTCCGCCGGACCGAGGCCGAGCTCGTGCCCGCCGTTACCCCTCGGTCGCCGGTCCCGCTCTTCGAGGTGTCCCCGGGCTTCGAGCGCGTGCTCGGCGTCGCACCGGGACGCTCAGGGAGTCCTGGCGTGCTCCTCCCGCGCGGTCTCGCTGGTGCACTCGGGGTCGGCGCGGGCGAAGACCTCGCCACGGCGGATGCACCGGTGCCGGTCGCCGCCGTCTACGACCACCCCGAAGACGGACGTGTGAGTCCCCTGTCCTGGGCCGCGGTCGGCGTGGCGCCGCTCGACGGCCGTCCCTTCGACGAGTGCTGGACCACGATCTGGCCCGAGGACGAAGCGTCGGTGGCTGCGCTCAGCGCCACACTGCTGCCGAAGGTCGGCGACGGCGAGCCGCCGACGCTCCGTCAACTCAACGGGACGTTCGGGGCCACCTTCTCGGCCACCCGACGAGCGGACGGAGTGGTTCCGTCGTCAGTCGAGTCCTTCGCCGCCGCCGTCGCCGCGGTCCTGGGATGCACGATCGTGCTCCGGCGCCGCCTCGCGCTCGCGAGCGACCGTCACGTCGGAGTGACCCGCAGCGCGCAGCTCGCGACGCAATTGGCACAGGGGGTCACCTGGATCCTCCCAGGCGCGGTGGTCATCGTGCTGGCCACGCTCCTCGTGACCGGTCCGCTGAGCGCGGGAGACCGGTGGCCGATCATCGCGGAGGTGGTCGTGCGGACCGCGGCTGCTGCGGCGGCCGCGCTGGGTGGCATCACCGTGGGGGTCTCGTGCGTGCGTGAGCGCTCGTTGCTGCGCTACTTCAAGGAGCGACGGTGACGGTGACGGTGACGGTGCAGCACACACGAACGGCCGGCCCCGAGCGGGGCCGGCCGTTCCACGGTGGTGCGGTCGACTACGCGTCGACGCCCGCCGTGAGCACCGCGGCGGCGGGGTCGAAGTCCTCGGGCAGCGGGGCCACGCGCTCGACGGACGACTCGATCGTCACCGCCGAACCGGACTCGGCGGCGTCGCGGATGCCGAGCAGCACGTCGAGGACGTGCAGCGCGACCTCGCCCGAGGCGCGCTCCGGACGGTCCTCGGCGATGGCACGGGCCATCTCGACGACGCCGGTGCCGCGGCCCCAGGTGGACCCGACGGCCTCGAGGGTCTCGGGCTCCTCCTGGCCGTAGCGCCACAGCTGCGACGAGCCCTCGAACGTGTTCGGGTCGGGCAGCGAGATGGTGCCGAGCGTGCCGTTGATCTCGACGAAGCCCATGCGGGGGAGTGCGTGCTGGAACGAGAACGTCGACTGGGCGGACTGCCCGCCGGCGAACTCGATGAGCGCGGCGTGGTGCGTGGGGACCTCGACGGGGAAGGTCTCGCCGGCGCGGTCGCCCGAGGCGATGGTGCGGCGGTCGAGCGACTTCGACGACACGGCCTGTACGCGCGAGGCGGCACCGAACGCGTGGACGAGCGTCGTCACGTAGTACGGACCCATGTCGAACAGCGGGCCGGCACCGGTGGCGAACAGGAAGTCCGGGTTCGGGTGCCACGCCTCGGGCCCGGGCACGTGGAACAGCGTCGTCGCGGTGAGCGGTTCGCCGATGTCCCCGCGGGCGATGGCCCGGAGCGCCGTCTGGATGCCCGCGCCGAGCACGGTGTCCGGCGCCGTCGCGACGCGCAGGCCCTTCGCCTTCGCCGACGCGAGCACCGCGGCGGCCGACTCGTGGTCGGTCGCGATCGGCTTCTCGCTCCAGACGTGCTTGCCGGCGTCGATGATCTGCTGGTCGACCTCGGCGTGCGCGGCGGGGATCGTCAGGTTGATGACGATCGAGATGTCGTCGCGGGCGAGGAGCTCCTCGACCGAACCGGACGCCGCGACCCCGTACTCGGCTGCCTGCGCGGCGGCGCGGTCCTGCAGGACGTCGGCGACGAAGCGGACCTCGACGTCGGCGAACTGCGTGAGGTTCGTCAGGTACTGGGTGGAGATGTTGCCGGCACCGATGATGCCGATCCCGACGCGGCTCACGCGGCGCTCCCGGCGGTGTCGTTGGCGCGGAGCCACGCGAGGGACTCGGTGATGCCCTGGAAGACGTCGCCCGAGTAGGCGTCGAACTCGACGACACGGATGGCCTGCGGTGCCGCGGCGAGGATCCCCGCCACGTCGACGTCGCCCTGGCCGGCCGGGGTCTGGTTCTCGAAGGCGCGCTGCAGGGCCTCGGGCACGACGAGGGCGCTCTCCGACGACGGCAGCGCGGTGAGGATGTCACCGTCGACCTTGCCGTCCTTGACGTGGATCGCGACGACGCGGTCACCGAGCGAGCGGAGCACGGCCGGGGCGTCCGCACCGCCGACGGTCGCCCAGAAGGTGTCGACCTCGAGGACGGTCTCGGGGGAGAGCTGCGACACGAAGTGCTCGTAGACGGTCTTGCCGTCCACCTTGTTCGTGAACTCCCACTGGTGGTTGTGGTACCCGAACTGCAGGCCGCGCGCGGTTGCCTCGGCGGTCAGGACGTTGACGCGCTCGGCGATCTTCGCGACGTCGTCGGCGGTCTGCCAGCGGTCGGTCGGGATGAACGGGTCGATGACCGTCCGGATGCCGAGGCGCTCGGCGGCGTCCCAGATCGGCGCGGTGTCCTCGGCGTCGATCACGGCGACGTGACCCGACGGGGCCTGCAGGCCGGTGGCCGCGAAGGCCTTCTCGAGGTCGGCTGCACGCTCGACGAACGCGTACGGTTCGACGTTCTCGTAGCCGATCTCCCGCACGCGGGCGATCGCCTTGTCGAGGTCTTCGGCGATGGCGTCGCGCAGTGAGTACAGCTGCACAGAGGTGGTGGGCATGGCAGAGGCTCCTTCGGTCCTGACTGGGTGTCGCGCCCGTCGAGGAGCGATGCTCCACGGCGAGATCGAAGACGACGCTACCGCAAAAACCACCCGCTGTGTAGTTTTCTGCGTCAGGCGACGTCCCGGCCGTTCCACCGTGCGTCGGGCACTGCTCCACACCACGACATGTGTCGCGCATCCCGGCGATCGATGTAGGCTCCCCACCAGAAACCATGTACGACAAGGTTTCTGCATCGACTCGAGGAGGCGTCATGAGCACACCCGAACCCGGCGGTCCGGCCCTGCTGAACCCGGAAGAGGGCATCACCCAACCGGTCAGCACCATGCGGGTGGGGGTGGGCTACCAGGTCGCGCTCTTCCTCGGACAGTTCGGCCTCTTCGTGGCGCTCATGGCCCCGGTCTACGTGAGCATGCAGATCAAGGCGCAGGCGCTCGTGGGCGAGGACGCCGCCACCGTGATCGGCTCCGTGCTGCCGATCGGCGCGTTCGGCGCACTGCTCATGAACCCCCTCGCCGGCGCGCTCTCCGACCGGACCCGCACGCGGTGGGGTCGGCGGCGTCCCTGGCTGCTCGGCGGCGTCGTGGTCTTCCTCGTCGCCCTGGCCTGGATCGCCTACGCACCGGACGTGTTCAACCTGACGCTCGCGTGGCTGCTCGCGCAGGTCGCCGCCAACGCGACGCTCGCGACGCTCCTCGCGAGCTTCGCGGACAACGTCCCGCAGGCACAGCGCGGCCGATCGTCGAGCATCATCGCGCTCGCGCAGAACACCGCCGTGCTCGCCGGCACCTACCTGTCGGTGTTCTTCGTCGCGAACCTGCCGGTGCTGTTCATCGCCCCCGGCGTCCTGGCCGTGGTGCTCGTCGTCGTGTACGCGGTGGTCGCCCGCGACGACCTGCCGACGTACCCGCTCAAGAAGTTCACGTGGCGCAACCTGGTGTCGTCGTTCTGGACGAACCCGATCAAGAACCCCGACTTCGCGTTCGCGTGGTGGTCGCGCTTCCTCATCATCCTCGCGACCTTCATGTTCACGACTTACCGGCTGCTGTACATGCAGGAGCACCTGGGGATCGAGAAGCTCGCGGACGCCACCAAGGCCGTCGCGTTCGGTGTCCTGCTCTACACGATCGCGCTGCTCGTCAGCGCGGCGGTCTCCGGCTGGGCGTCCGACCGCCTCGGCCGCCGCAAGGTGTTCGTCGGCGGCTCGACCGCGCTGTTCGCCGTCGGTCTCGTCGTGCTCGCCCACGCCGACACCGTGACGGGCTTCTACGTCGCCGAGGTGGTCATGGGCTTCGCCTACGGCATCTACTCGGCGATCGACACCGCCCTGGTCGTCGACGTGCTGCCGAACGCGGACCGGCCGGGCAAGGACCTCGGGGTGATCAACATCGCGAACGCGCTGCCGCAGTCGCTCGCCCCCGCCATCTCGCTGTTCTTCCTGTCCGTCGGCAGCACGCACGCCGACAACTACGAGCTCATGTGCTGGGCCGCCGGAGCGGTCGCCCTGGTGGGCGCCCTGGTGGTCATCCCCATCAAGCGGGTCCGGTAGCGCCCGTCGCGACACGCGACCCGACGACGGACGGGAGGCGCGGTGTCGGCCCGCACCGCGCCTCCCGTCCGTCCCGGGGTCACGTCGGTACCGTGAGCCGGTGCCGACCCCCGCAACCCGTCCTTTCGACACCCCCGCCGGGACGGTCACCGCCGTCGTCGACGGCGCGGTGACCCGCGCCCTCGGCGTCCCGTACGCCCGTGCCGACCGCTTCGCGCCGCCGGAGCCGTACCCGGACTCCGCCGAGCCGTACCCGGCGACCACGCCGGCCCCCGTCGCGCCGCAGCGCACGTCGCCGGCGATGGAGCAGCTGCTGCCGCCGATGGACCTGCAGGTCGACGAGCACTGCCAGCGCCTCACCGTCACGCTGCCGAGCGACGTCCGCCCGGACGAACTCCTGCCCGTGATGGTGTGGGTGCACGGCGGGTCGTACGTCATCGGTGGTGGCGACCTGCCCATCCACGACGCCCGCGACCTGGTGACCGAGCAGCGGGTGGTCGTCGTGTCGGTGACCTACCGGCTCGGCGTCCTGGGGTTCCTCGGCGACGGCAGGACGGTGCCCGCGAACCTCGGGTTGCTCGACCTGCTCGAGGCGCTGCGCTGGGTGCAGCGGAACATCACCGCGTTCGGCGGCGACCCCGACACGGTGACGCTGTTCGGGCAGTCGGCCGGCGGTGACGCGATCGCGCACCTGCTGATCAGCGACGGCGCCCGCGGGCTGTTCCGCCGGGCGATCGTGCAGAGCGCGCCGCTCGGGCTCTCCCGCGGCCGCGCGCGGATGAGCCGCGCGCTGGTCCGGGCGGTCGGCGTCGTGCACCCCGACACGCCGCTCGACGAGGTCCTCGACCGTCAGGAGCGGGCCGAACGGGTCGCCCTCCGGTTCGGACTCGCCGGCGGCATGCCCTTCGGGACCCAGTACGGCCACGCACCGCTCCCCGCTGAGCGCGACACCGACCGGGCCTGGCGCGCCGCGGCACCCGAGGTGGACGTCCTGATCGGGTCGGGGTCCGACGAGACCGGCATGTACGTGCCGATGATCCCCGGGGTCCGGACCCTCGCCCGGTACCGGCCGACCCGGTCGCTCCTGCGCTGGCTCGTCGTGCGGCCGCTCTCCGAGGTGATCTACGGGCGGGACGTCCGCCGGTTCGTCGCGCGGCACCGGGCCGCCGGGGGGAACGCCGTCGGCTACCGGCTGCTGCGCGGGGCGACCGCGGCGCCGACCGGGGCCGTGCACATGAGCGACGTGCCGATGCTGCTCGGTGGGCGGGAGGCCTGGGTCGGCAGTCGCCTCGTGCCCGCGCGGACCGGGCGGGTGTCCGAGCCGGACGACGAGACGATCGTGTTCGACCGGGGGTGAGGCGCGGGCGGGCTGGGTC
>NZ_MCIG01000056.1 GCF_001705035.1 Curtobacterium sp. UCD-KPL2560
GCCGCTGCGCGGAGCGCCGCCGCCGCTGCGCGGCGAACAACGGAAAGCACCTCGCACCACGAGATTCCGTGGCGCGACCTGCTTTCGCCTGTGCGCGCGTCGCGCGCGCAGCCGGCGCGGGCGGCGCGCAGCGCGCCGGCAGCAGAGCGCCGCCGCCGCTACGCGGCGAACAACGGAAAGCACCTCGCACCACGAGATTCCGTGGCGCGACGTGCTTTCGCTTGCGCGCGCGTCGCGCGCGCAGGCGGCGCGCAGCGCGGTCGCAGCGCGGTCGCAGCGCCGACAGCAGAGCGCCGCCGCCGCTACGCGGCGAACAACGGAAAGCACCTCGCACCACGAGATTCCGTGGCGCGACCTGCTTCCGGTTGTGCGCGGCGCCGATCGGCGTCGGCAGCGGCGGGTGCCGCGGCGGGCGGGCGCCGCCGCTACGCGGTGCGGCGGCTCCGCCGCCCCTCGTGCGACCACGCCGACGACGGCAGCAGACTCGGCGGGAGCAGCCGTGCCCGGGCCAGGCGCCCACGGGAGACCGACGCGTCCAGGGCGATCCGCGCCTCCAGGACGGCCCGGTGCACCGCACCGACGTCCACCGCAGCTGCCCCGTCTGGCGCGAACCGCTCCGTGTCGACCGCGTCGACGACGGCACGGAGGTGCGGCAGCACCGTGACCGGCATGCTCGGCGCCAACCGGCCGAGGACCGCGCGTGCGGTGCGGGCGGCCGCGGCGGCGTCGCCGGGCGGCGCGAAGCCGGGCGCGAAGCCGTGGTCGGCGACGTCGTCGAGGACCTCGCGCCACGCGTGCGCAGCCGGAGCGCGACCGGCTCGGATCGCTGCGAGCCGTCGCCGTCGCCGTGTGACCCGGACCACGGCGGGCGCGGCCAGCACGAGGAGCGCGAGGACGAGCCCGAGCACGAGTCCTGCCGGACCGGAGCCTCCGCCACCGGTGCCGGACGCCGTCGCATCCGGGGCCGCCGAGGCCGAGGCGGTCGGGGTCGGGGTGGCCTCGGCCGGGGCGGTCTGGCCGGGCGCGGGCAGCGGCGTCTCCGGGTCGGCCGGTGCGGGCGTGGCCGAGGAACCGGTGGACGGCTGCGCGGCGGCGTCCGAGTCGGGGGTCGGCTCGAAGGAGACCCACCCGGCGCCGCGGATGTAGAGCTCGGGCCACGAGTGCAGCTGCCGGTTCGACACCGTGTACTCGCCGTCCTCGGTGCGGTCGCCACTCGCCCGGTACCCGACCGCGATGCGCGACGGGATGCCGAGCGTGCGGGCCATGACCGCCATCGACGAGGCGAAGTGGACGCAGTAGCCCTCGCGGACCTTGAGGAACGTGTCGATCACGTCCATGCTGTCGCCGTCGTAGCCCTGCTCGACCGGGGCGGTCTCCGAGTAGGTGAACAGGTCGCTGCGGAACCACTGCTCGAGTGCCCGGGCCTCCTCGTAGTCGTTCGACCCGCTGCCGGCGACGCGCTGTGCCGCGGAGCGGATGTCCTCCGGCAGGTCCTTCGGCAGGGCCAGGTCGGTCTTCAGCTGGGCGCGGCTCGGGGTCTCGAAGCCCCGGCCGTCGGCGCGACCGAGCAGGCCGGACTCGGCGATCGTGTCGAGGTACTCGCCGGACGACGTCGACGCACCGTAGACCTCGTACGTCGACCCGCGCTGCGTCGTCGGTCCGGTCGACCGGACGGTGTTCGAGTCCCCCATCCACCGCCACTGCGCCAGGTCGAGGTTCGTCGACTGCGACGTGAGCGACATGGCACCGGCGGGCACGGGCAGGTAGTTGCTCGACAGTCCGGTGATGCGGATCGTCACGTCGCCGCGGTTCGCCAGCCGCGGGTTGACCCCGAGGGCGTACCGCTGCCGGTCGGCCGTGGACGAGGTGCTCGCGTCGGTCACCGTCGGGACCCAGTCGCCCGTGCCGAACTCGTCGAGGTCGGCGAGCTTGAGGTACTCCGGGCGGCCGTCGGCGGAGCGGTAGCGCAGCACCTCGAGCTCGTTCGGCTGGCGCAGGTCCTGCCCGAGTTCGAGCAGCGTCCCGGGACGTCCGGGTTGGATCGGCGACTGGAGCGACCCGGTGACGCCCGACAACCAGCCCGCGTTGAGCGGCACCACGGCGGGGAGGCCGACCGCGACCACCAGGCCGAGGGCGCCGACCACCGCAGCGGGGAACGCTCGCTGCACGGGTCGTACCGACAGCCACAGCAACGCGAGGAAGGCGATCCCGACCAGGACCACGAGGACCGCCGGTGCGGGCTGCCCGGTGATCACGCCGGGAACGATGAGCACGACGAGCGCCGGGACCGCGGCGAGCGCGACGGTCGGTGCGATGGCCGCGAGGAAGAGCGCGACGCCCGCGACCCACCCGATCGCGATCGTCACGACGAGTCGGATCGCGTCGGTCTGCGGCAGCGGCGCGGGGTTGAGCCGGATGGCCGCCATGGCCTCGCCGAGTGCCCCCTGCCGGTCGAGCCACCCGAGCGGGTGCACGTCGTTCAGGACCGCGGCGGCGCAGGACCCGGCGACGAGGACCGCGACGAGCACGACGAAGCGGACGCCGGGGGCGCGACGGCGAACGGTGAGCAGCGCTGCGACGAGCACGGCGGCGAACACCACACCGGAGAGCCACCACCCGATCCCCTGCACGAGCGGACGCATCGCGAGGGCGGCGACGAGCACGGGGACCGGCGCCAGCGCGACGAGCCAGGCGCTCGGTGCGTCGGGTCGGTCGACGGCACGGTCGCGACGAGGGCCGCCGGGTCCGGACCCGGTCCCGGGACCGCGGCCGCCGACACCGTCCCGGTCAGCGACGGACGGCCCGCGCCCCGGACGTCCCCCGCCTGTGGTTCGCTCCCCGCTCACCGGAGGCTCCCGGGTGCACGGGCACCGGTGACCGGCACGACCAGGGTGCGCCACCCACCGCGGTCGAGGATCCCCCGCACCGCCGGCTCGGGCGGCACGATCGTCGCGAGGATGCCCCGGCTCGACCCGCTGGTCTGCGAGACGAGCTCGGCCGCCTGCTCGGCGGTGATCCGCCCGGTGACGACGGCGGTCATCCCGTGCACGTCCCGCCCGCGGACGTCGGGCAGCACCTCGGCGACGTCGCGCGCGTCGGACCGCACCCGCACGTCGGCGAGCCCCACGAGCACGTCGGTGAGGCCACCCGCGTCGCCCGCGTGGCGCGAGCGGCCGTCCGGGGCGTCGCTGACGAGCACGACCCGCGACGTCCGTGCGCTCAGCGCCCGCGCGACGCTCGCCGCCACCACGACCGCGTGCTCGAAGGCCGCATCGCCGCCGAGGTCGGAGAGCTCAGCGAGGACGTCGCGACCGAGGCTCTGGTACGACTCCCGCCGCACGTCGAGGGCGATGACGGCCTCGGGCGGCTGCGCCTGGCTGGTCTGCCGCACGTGCAGTTCGCCGCGGCGCGCGCTCTGTGCCCAGTGCACGCGGCGGATCGGGTCACCCTGCCGGTAGGGCCGGAGCTCGCTGTCGTCGGCGGAGCCGCCCTGACCGACGCGCCCCTCGTCGGCGGACACCGCACCCGCGAGGGCACCCGTGTCGATCGCGCCGAGCGGGGTCGACGCGGGGACGACCACGACCTCCTCGGCGGCGACCACGGGACGGTCGATGCGGAGCAGGCCGAACGGGTCCTCGACGCGGATCGTCACGGGGCCGACGACCGCACGGCCGCGGTGCACCGCGAGCGCCTCGACGTCGAGCACGGCCGGCGGCACGTTCGGTCCGACGAGCGCGAGGACCTCGGCGTCGGACACGCTCGCGAACGCGTCGTCGAGCTGCTCCCGGACGAGGAGCGTGGAGCGGGGGCCGATCGGCAGCGAGGTCCCGCGCAGCGTGATCCGCTCGCGGTGCACCTCGCCGACCTGGACCATGCCCCGCGCGGTGGTCCGGGTCGCGCGCAGCGGTGCGGCGACGACGAGCGCCATCACGACGCCGAGCACGAGCAGGACGAGCAGGAGCAGCCCCGCGGACACCGCGACGCTCGTGCTCGAGACGAGGCCGCCGCCGACGAGCGCGACGCCCGACCCGAGGACGGTCCACCCGCGGGCGGTCGGCCGTGGGAACGGCGTCCGCCGCAGCAGCGCCAGCCCGCGCCGGCCGTACCGCGTCCCCCACGACCGCACGGCCCCGGAGCGCAGGGCGACCGCGGACGGCCCGTCGGGGCGGGACATCAGGAGCGGACCGGCGCCGCCGTGAACGGCACGGCGGTCTCCGACACGACGCGCACCACGATGTCGCGGGCGGTGTCGTCGCCGCTCCCGCCGAGGCCGCGGGCGACCGGCACGAGCCGGTGCGCGAGGATCACCGGCGCGAGGTGCGCGACGTCGTCCGGGGTGACGAACGGCCGTCCGAGCAGGGCCGCGTGCGCGCGGGCGGCCTGGGCGAGGTGCAGCGTCGCCCGGGGGCTCGCGCCGAGCAGCAGGTCGGGATGGGTCCGCGTGGCCCGGACGATCGCGACGATGTACGCCTCGACGTCGGGGGCGACGTGGACACCACGGACCGCCTGCACGACGGCACGCAGGGTCGCGACGTCGACGATCGGCCGGAGCGAGGTCAACGGGTCGCGGGTCCCGCGGCTCGCGAGCATGTGGCGCTCCGCGTCGGCACTCGGGTAGCCCATCGTGATCCGGGCCATGAAGCGGTCGCGCTGCGCCTCGGGCAGCGGGTAGGTGCCCTCCATGTCGATCGGGTTCTGCGTCGCCACGATCATGAACGGTGAGTCGAGCGGTCGCGTCACGCCGTCGACCGTGACCTGCGCCTCGGCCATCGCCTCGAGCAGTGCCGACTGGGTCTTCGGGCTCGTGCGGTTGATCTCGTCGCCGATGACGACGTTCGCGAACACGGGCCCCGGCGAGAACCGGAAGGTGCCCGACGACTGGTCGAAGACGTTCACGCCCGTCACGTCGGACGGCAGCATGTCCGAGGTGAACTGGATGCGGTTCACGGTCCCGCCGACCGATGCGCCGAGCGCCTTGGCCAGGACGGTCTTGCCGACGCCCGGCACGTCCTCGACGAGCAGGTGCCCCTCGGCGAGCATCACCGTCAGCGCGGTGCGGATCGCCTCGACCTTGCCGTCGACCACGGTGGAGACCGACTCGACGATGTCGTCGCCCACTGCGCGGACGTGCTCGATCGGGAAGGCGGGGTCGGTCGGGTCCGGCACGCGGGCCTCCTCGTCTCGGGACAGGTCCGGTGATGCTACATCGGGGCGGTGACAGCCACCGGTACGCCGCCAGGCAGGTGTCCGGGAACGCAACGGTCGTCGCGGGACGGCCGGGAGGCGCGGGTCGCGCCCGCCGGTCGGCCGGCGGTGGTCGGACCATCGGCCGGGAGGCGCCGGTCGCGTCCGCCGGTCGGCCGGCGGGCCGCAAGATGCGGCCACTTCGACCGGCCCGTCGATCCACCTGCGGCTGCATGCCGAGCGCCATCGGTCGGCCACTGAGCAGCCTCGCTGTGCCGACCTCGGGAGACCCGGGTCTGGTGAGTGGCACACGGGGGCGGTGCAGCTCGAGACCGTCGTTCAGGCGTGGCGTCCGGTCCCCGTGCGGTTCGACCACCCAGCCACGTCCGCGAGGGCGCTGTCGGTCGTCGATCATCCCCCGACAGCGGTCTCGACGAAACCGCGCACGAGCGCATCAGCCCGGGCCTGCCGTTCTCGGAGCGGCCGCCTGTCGGTGGACGTCGCGAGGAACTGCGTCGGCAGGAGGGGCGTGCGGTTGAGAAGGTCGACGAGTTCGCGAGCTCGAGGTGGGCTGAGCACGGCGGCGGCTCTCCGTCCGAGCAGCCTGGCCGCGACCAGGTCGGTATCGGACTCGTACTCGAGGAACACGGCGTCCTCGACCTCGTCCCACAGCTCGTTGACCATCTCTGGGGACGAGCAGTACCACTCAACTGCGAGCGCCAGGTCTCGCGCGTCCTTGTCGTCGTACGATGACCGGTCGACCCAAGCTCTGAGCTTCAGAGCCACGTAGCCCGGGGCCGATGGAACGCGCACCCGGTACCCACTCGGGAGCACGAGTTCCGCGGCGTCGGCGAAGACATCCTGAAAACCGAACACGCTCATCTCCTCCCGACGAGATGCGGGCACGACAACGCCGTCGGGTTCCTCGACAGCTTCGCCGAACGGCATGAAGTCGACGGGGATTTCAGCAACCAAGTAGCGCACCCCGTTGGCCCCCGTCGGAGAGTAGCCCGAGGTCACCCTCTCGTAGTCGGTCCACGAATCGATCGCGAGGGCGACGTCGACGTCCTGTGTTCCTCTCACCGGGAGATCGGACGCGAAGACGTCGTGGTGCAGGTGGTCTCGGGCTTCCGCTCCGATCACCATCAGCTTCTCGGACACGACGCCAGCTCCCTCGACGAGCTCCGTCACGACGGCGTCCACGACCGCCAACCGATCCCCCTCAGGCATCGACGAGCCCGGTTCGAGAGCGGATCTCCTCGGCGGCTTCTCGCGCACGGCTGTCGTTCATCGCCATCAGTTCCGCGAACACGAGCAACGGCGGCGCGAGCGTGATCGATGCATCGCCCGCGGACGGCGCTCGCCAGAACATCTCACGCACGAAGACGTTCGGCTCGCCGATGCTCCGCCAACGATTCCGGACGGCGACCATCGGGTCCCACGGACGGACCCAGACAGAGAGAGTCTCAGGGCTACGGATCCACGGCGCTCCACGCTCGCCACTGACCGCGATCTGGACGCCGTCGGCAGGCCCGACGTCCAGTGTCTGCGCGACGAAGCGGCGCGTCCGTCGAGACGCTCCAAGCCCGCTGGGGAAAGCCGCCACCCATTGATCGACGAAGCGGTCGCGCGACCGGCCGCCCGGCCATAGGTCGCGCACATCTCCCGAACGCTGCGACAGGTGATCGACGACCTCCTTCGCCAAGCCGATCGAGACACCGGAAGCCTCGGCTATGCGGCGGAGTGGAGCGTCCACCAGACCCGGCCATGTGAGGAGCGCGAACAGCACCTGCGAGCGCTTGATACTGAAGAGGTTGACGTCTCCAGGCGCGGAAGCGGTTGACACGGCTGCACCTCCGGGACGCCGTACATCGATGAGGAGCGCCTCGTCCCGGATGAAGGCGTTCCCGACGGTGTCGACGAAGTTCACACCGAGCGCACGGAAGCGGTCTGCGCTCTGAGTGGTGACCCTCGGACCGATGAGCAGCCGCGGCCGTCCATCCCCCGCAGGCCAGGGGATCTGATCGTAGGAACTCAGCGTCATCGACGGCACGATCGCGGCGAGCACCGGGCGCCGCCACGAGGTATCCCGTCGCTGCAACTCGGCATCCCAGATCCCGAGGTTCTGGACCCCATCGATCTGACCCGACGCAGAGATGTCCAGCCCCATGACTCGGAGGCGTTCTTCCACTTCTCGCACGATGCCGTGCATTTCGGCGTTCAATAGGTCCACATGTTCAAAATAGTTGAACTACGCCTAAAAGTGAACACGGGCACGAAACGTTCGAAGCTTGCGCACGGAGCGCGCACATAGGGCGCACTGACACCTGGAACGACGAAACCCCCGCCGAAGCGGGGGTTTCGCCATGTGCGGAGACGGAGGGATTTGAACCCTCGGTCCCCTCAAAGGGGACTCCACCTTAGCAGGGTGGTGCACTCGGCCGGACTATGCGACGTCTCCGTGCGCTCTCGCGAACGCTCACCCCACCATACAGGAGGACGGGCGTCCTCTCGACCCGGTGACACGGCCGAGACACCGTCGCACCACACCGCGGGACGCACCGCCGCACCCCTCGATCCCGCCGGTCCCCTCAAGTGGGGACACGAGGGGGTTGTCGAGACGTACCCCGGTCCGTAGTCTCATCGAGCCGCGACCATCACATTCCGGGGTTCCCCCGCAGTCGCGACACAGCACCGGACGTCGTCCCCGACCGACCCGGGCCCCGCGCACCCGATCGCGGCGCCGGGACAGGGACGGCCAGGGGGCGCGGACCCGGTCCGCGCCCCCGCTCTGGGTGCTCCGCACGCGCTCGGGGCGCTCCTCACGGCGGGCGCAGCACGCGCGAGCAGCACGCCGGACAACCTCCCGCGCTCCCGCTCCGCCGGCTGCACACAGCCGAGAAGCGCACCCCCGTCGCCGCAGTCCTCGCGCACACCGCCGCCCGCCTCACGCCACCGAACGGAACCGCCCCGGCAACGCGATGAGGTCCGACGCGAGCTCCACCAGCGCCGCGGCACACCCGTCGAGGTCGTCCCGCTCGGCAGCCGAGACCGCACGCTCGACCCGTTCGGCTCGGACCCGTCGCCCGACCACGGCATCGATCCCGTTCGCCGCCGCGACGTCGTCGGTGAAGAACGTGTCGAGCACGGGCCGCTGCGCGAACAGCCAGTCGGCGCTCACCATCGACCCGCGCCGCCGCAGGCACCACGTGCCGAGCTCGACGAGCGCCCCGGCTTCGGACCGGCAGTCGCGGAGCAGCCACGCGTCGAACGCCCCGGGCTCCGCGGGACCGCCGACGGGCGGGTCACCGAGCACGGCACGGGCGAGCCGGAGCCGCTCGACCATCTGCGCGACCGTCCACGGCGCCACGACGACCCCGACGTACCGCTGCACGCTGACGAGCCGGAGCGACTCGAGCGGCACGAGGGCTTCGCGCACCGGCGTCCGCGACACCCCCATGTCCCGGGCGATGTCGTCGAGCCGGAGCCGCTGCCCCTTCCGGTACACCCCGCGCAGCACGTTCTCGAGCAGCTTCAGGAAGACGGCGTCCCGGAGCAGCCCGCGCTGGATGCCGGTGGGGTCGCCGTTCCCCCCGGAGGCTGCTGTCGGTGCGTGGTCCATCCACCCAGGCTCAAGCACGACGACCACCAGTGCGTGCGGCATCGGGTGACCCGTGGACCGGGACGGTTGCGGTCGGCCTGTGGAGGAAGGACATGCGACGAGGGTCCCAGCACGGGACCCTCGTCGCAGAACATTCTGAGTACGAAATGCTACTTCTTGCTCGACTCCGTCAGGACCGACAGCGGTTGGGTGATGTCCTCCAGGCCCTTGCGCGCCGCGTCCACGCCGAACACGAGCGCGACCACCCCGCCGGCGATCATCACCGCCGAGCCGAGCAGGTACCCCCAGAAGAGCGGTTCACGCGACGACCCGTCCCCGATGAAGGCGCCGTAGATCGCGGGTGCCACGGCACCGAAGATCTGCGCGAGGGCGAAGAAGTACGAGATCGCCTGCGACCGCAGCTCGAGCGGGAAGATCTCGCTCACGGTCAGGTACGCGCTCGACGCCCCGGCCGAGGCGAAGAAGAACGACACGCACCAGAACACGACCTGGACCGTGGCACTGATCGCGTCGGCGCGGAACAGGAACGCCGAGGTCGCGAGCACGAGCCCGGACACCAGGTACGTCAGGAAGATCATCTGCCGGCGACCCCAGGTGTCGAAGAAGCGACCGAGGATGATCGGGCCGAGCAGGTTGCCGATGGCGAACGGGAAGAAGTAGATCGACGTCTCCGCGGTCTTCAGCCCGAAGAAGTTCGTGAGCACGAGTGCGTACGTGAAGAAGATCGCGTTGTAGAGGAACGCCTGCGTGATCATCATCGTCGCGCCCACGAGCGTGCGCGTCGGGTACTGCTTGAGCAGCACGCGCGCGATCGTGAGGAAGCCGACCTTGTCGAGCGGCGTCACCGTCAGGGCCTTCGACCGGTCCACCTCGGGCAGCCGCTGCCCGGTCGAGCGCTCGACCGAGTCCTCGATCTCGGAGACCGTCCGCTCGGCCTCGTCCTCGCGGCCGTGGGTCATCAGCCACCGTGGACTCTCCGGGATGTGGCGTCGCAGGAAGATGATCGCGATGCCGAGCACCGGCCCGAGGAAGAACCCGATGCGCCAGCCGATGTCCTCCGAGAAGTTCGCGGTGTCGAGCAGGTAGATGTTCGCGAAGGCGCCGAGCGCCGCGCCACCCCAGTAGGTGCCGTTGATCGCGATGTCGACGTGGCCGCGGTACTTCGACGGGATGAGCTCGTCGATCGCCGAGTTGATCGCCGCGTACTCACCGCCGATGCCGAGCCCGGCGACGAACCGGAAGGCCGCGAGGAACCAGAAGTCCTGCGCGAGCCCGGCGATGCCGGAACCGATCAGGTAGATCGCGAGCGTGAGGATGAAGAGCTTCCGGCGCCCGAGCCGGTCGGACATGCGCCCGAACACGAGCGCCCCGACCACCTGGCCGACCAGGTAGATCGTGCCGAGCAGCGTCACCTGCTGCGTCGACAGGTGCAGGTCCGCCTGGAACCCTGCGTTGGAGACGATCTGGATCTCGAGGCCGTCGAGGACCCACGACACCCCCAGCCCCACCACCACGCTCCAGTGGAACCGCGTCCACGGCAGTCTGTCCATCCTGGCGGGGACCAGGCTCGTGATCGCCCCGTTCGTCGCACTGCTCACGAGGGCGGAACGTACTCCGGGTTCTCAAGGCGGGTTGCCAGATCAGTCGCAGCTTTACGGCCTCACAGGTTCAGGGAAGTGCAGTGAAAGCGGACGGGAGGCGCGTGGCGGGCCCGCCACGCGCCTCCCGTCCGCCGTGTCGGTGCGCGGGCGTACCGTCGGAAGCGTGACCCGACCAACCATGAGCACGGTCGGCGAGCTCCGCGCTGCTGGACACGTCCAGAAGTCGGTCCGCGCCGAGATCCGCGACAACCTCCTCCAGGCTCTCCGCGAGGGCCGCGACCCCTGGCCCGGCCTGCACGGCTTCCAGACCACGGTCGTCCCCCAGCTCGAGCGTGCGCTCATCGCCGGGCACGACCTCGTGCTGCTCGGTGAACGCGGGCAGGGCAAGACCCGCCTGCTCCGCTCGCTGCAGGGCCTGCTCGACGAGTGGACGCCGGTCATCGACGGCTCCGAGCTCGGCGAGCACCCGTTCGACCCGATCACGACCGAGAGCATCCGCCGCGCTGCCGAGCTCGGCGACGCGTTGCCCGTCGCGTGGCGCCACCGTGACGAGCGCTACGTCGAGAAGCTCGCGACGCCGGACACGAGCGTCGCGGACCTCATCGGCGACGTCGACCCGATGAAGGTCGCCGAGGGCCGCAGCCTCGGCGACCCGGAGACGATCCACTTCGGGCTGATCCCCCGCGGCCACCGCGGCATCGTCGCGATCAACGAGCTGCCCGACCTCGCCGAGCGCATCCAGGTCGCGATGCTCAACGTGATGGAGGAGCGCGACGTGCAGGTCCGCGGCTACGTGCTGCGCCTCCCGCTCGACGTGCTCGTCGTCGCGAGCGCAAACCCCGAGGACTACACGAACCGCGGCCGGATCATCACGCCGCTCAAGGACCGCTTCGGCGCCGAGATCCGCACGCACTACCCGATCGAGCTCGCCGACGAGGTCGCCGTCATCCGCCAGGAGGCCCAGCTCACCGCCGACGTGCCGGACGCGCTGGTCGAGATCCTCGCGCGGTTCACCCGTGCGCTCCGGCAGTCCAGCGCGGTCGACCAGCGCAGCGGTGTCAGCGCCCGGTTCGCGATCGCCGGTGCCGAGACGATCGCCGCGGCGGCCGTGCACCGTGCCGCACGGCAGGGCGAGGAGCACGCCGTGGCCCGGCCGATCGACCTCGAGACGGCGGTCGACGTGCTCGGCGGCAAGATCGAGTTCGAGAACGGCGAGGAGGACCGCGCGGACGAGGTCCTCGAGCACCTGCTCCGGACCGCGACGGCCGAGACGGTCCGCTCCCGCTTCCGGGGGCTCGACTTCGACGTGCTCATCGAGGCCCTCGACGGCGGCACCATGGTGACCACCGGCGAGCAGGTCAGCGCGCGGGCGTTCCTCGAGGGGCTGCCGTCGATCGGCGAGTCCGACCTGTACGACCAGGTGTGCGAGCGCCTCGGTGCGACCGACGACGGCGAGCGTGCCGGCGCGATCGAACTCGCACTCGAAGGACTCTTCCTGGCCCGCCGGATCAGCAAGGAGTCGGGCGGCGGCGAGGCCGTCTATGGCTAGGCAGAACCGGCGCCTCAGCCGCGACGCCCGGTACGGCCCGTACGAGGGCGGGCCCGACCCGCTCGCGCCCCCGGTCGACCTGTCCGAGGCGCTCGACGCCATCGGCGAGGACGTCATGGGCGGCACCTCGCCCGAGCGGGCGATCCGGGAGTTCCTCCGCCGCGGCGGCGCGACCCAGCGCGGCCTCGACGACCTCATGCGCCGTGTCGCCGAGCGGCGCCGGGAGCTGACGAGCCGGAACAACCTCGACGGCACGCTGCAGCAGGTGCAGCGGCTCCTCGACGAGGCCGTCCTCGCCGAACGGGGCGAGCTCGCGCGCAACGTCGACATCGACGACGCCGACCGTGCCCTCGCCGAGGTGCAGCTCGACAGCCTGTCACCCTCGCCCGCGGCCGCCGTGCAGGAACTCAGCGGCTACGACTGGAAGAGCCCGCAGGCCCGGCAGCGGTACGAGGCGATCAAGGACCTGCTCGGCCGGGAGGTGCTCGACCAGCGCTTCGCCGGCATGAAGCAGGCCCTCGAGGGTGCGACCGACGAGGACCGCGCCGCCGTTGCCGCGATGATGCGGGACCTCAACCAGCTGCTCGCCGACCACCGCGACGGGACCGACACCCAGGAGCAGTTCGACGCGTTCATGGCCCGGCACGGGCAGCACTTCCCGTCGGACCCGGCGAACGTCGAGGAACTGCTCGACGACCTGGCCGCCCGGGCCGCGGCCGCGCAGCGGATGCGCAACTCGATGACGCAGGAGCAGCGTGACGAGCTCGACGCCCTTGCGCAGCAGGCCTTCGGCTCGCCGGACCTGATGCGCGAGCTGGGCCAGCTCGACGACACCCTCCGCTCGCTCCGTCCCGGCGAGGACTGGGGCGGCTCGGAGCGCATGGACGGCGAGCAGGGCCTCGGGCTCGGCGACGGGACCGGGGTGTTCCAGGACATCGCCGACCTCGACGCCCTCGCTGACCAGCTCGCGCAGTCCGGCCCCGGCTCGGACCTGGCGGACCTCGACCTCGACGCGCTGCAGCGGCAGCTCGGCGACGAGGCGGCCGTCGACGCGAAGACCCTGCAGGCCCTCGAACAGGCCCTGCGGAACTCGGGCGCGGTGAAGCGCGGCACCGACGGGCAGCTCCGCCTCACACCGAAGGCCATGCGACAGCTCGGCAAGAGCCTGCTCGAGGACGTCGCCGAGCGCATGTCCGGCCGGCAGGGCGCGCGTGACCTCCGCCGTTCGGGGGCGTCCGGTGAGCCGTCCGGCGCCACCCGTCCGTGGGCGTTCGGCGACACCGAGACGTGGGACCTCCCCCGCTCGATCACGAACGCGCTCGTCCGCACCGCCGCCGACGGCCGGAGCGGCCCCGGCGTCCGACTGACGATCGACGACGTCGAGGTCCAGGAGACCGAGGCCCGGACGCAGGCGTGCGTGGCGCTCCTCGTCGACACCTCGTTCTCGATGGCGATGGAGGACCGCTGGGTCCCGATGAAGCGCACAGCCCTCGCGCTGCACACGCTCGTGAGCACCCGGTTCCGCGGCGACGACCTGCAGCTCATCGCGTTCGGTCGCGAAGCCGAGGTGATGGACGTCGAGCAGCTCGTCGGCCTCGACGCCCAGTGGGACAAGGGCACGAACCTGCACCACGCCCTGCTCCTGGCGAACCGGCACTTCCGGAAGCACCCCGCCGCCCAGCCGGTGCTGCTCATCGTGACGGACGGCGAGCCCACGTCGCACCTCGAGCCGAACGGCCAGGTGTGGTTCGGCTACCCGCCCGACCCGGTGACGATCGCCCTGTCGGTCCGGGAGCTCGAGAACGCCGGACGGCTCGGCGCGCAGACGACGTTCTTCCGCCTCGGCGACGACCCCGGGCTCGCGCGGTTCGTCGACGCGATGGCACGCCGGGTCGACGGCACCGTGGTGGCGCCGGAGAACGACGATCTCGGGGTCGCCGTCGTCGGCTCGTACCTCGGGTCCCGCCACGGCGGGACCGGCGGGTTCCCCCGCGACGAGTGGGGGACCTAGACGCGACCACCCCACGGACGGGAGGCCCGGTGCCGGTCGGCACCGCGCCTCCCGTCCGGCGCCACGCACCTCGCGCGCGACCCGGCGGGACCGACGGGGCGGCGGCGGGTCAGAACAGGGGCCAGGGCACGGCCGGGCCGTGCCCCGGCGGCGGCGGGAACACCCCGACCGCGCGGAGCGCGGCGCACCGAGCCCGGGTGTTGTCGATCTCGGCCGGCGTGAGGTGCTCCTCGAGCGCGGTGCCGAGGTCCCCGCGGAGCGCCTCGGACACCCGGTCGAGTCCCTCGAGCTCGTCGGCGTCGAGCGGTTCGCCGATCCACCCCCACAGCACGCTGCGGAGCTTGTGCTCGACGTGGAAGGCGAGCCCGTGGTCGACGCCGTACCGGTGGCCGTCGGGCATCGCGAGGACGTGCCCGCCCTTGCGGTCCGCGTTGTTCACGACGACGTCGAACACCGCCATCCGGCGCAGGGCCGCGGTGTCCTCGTGCACGAGGGTCACCGGCCGGTCGTGCTCGTCGATCGCCTCGAGGACGGGCAGCCAGGGCGACCCCTCGGCGTCTGCTTCGTCGGTCGGGACGAGGTCGACCGCGTCCTGGTCGGGGTCGACGTCCTGCCAGCGCTGCACCATGCCGGGGCCGAAGGGGCCGTCACCGAGCCAGGTCGGCGGGACGACGCCCCAGCCGAACGCCTCGGAGACGAGGAACGCGGCGACCTCGCGGCCGGCGAGCGTGCCGTCCGGGAAGTCCCAGAGCGGCTTCTCGCCCTGCACCGGCTTGTAGACGACGGACTCGCCGTCGAGCTCGGCGAGGAAGGTGGCGTTCGACGCCTCGCGGATCCGGGCGCGGATCGTCAGGGCCCCGTCGGGCGCGGGCGACCCGTCGCTCATGCGTCGCCGGGCTGTCGTCCGGCGGCGACCACCTCGCGCGTCCGCTCGACGAAGGCGCGGGCGCTGCCGACGGGGATCTTGACCTGGAAGACCTCGGCCGGCTCGGGGATCTCGACCACGGACTCGACCTCGTCGCCGTCCTCGTCGGTCTCGGTGACGATCTCGAGCTCGTCGTCGATCGGGTACGCCTCGATGACGACCTGCGCGGTCGCGGGGTCGAAACCGAGACTCAGGGCCCCGGCGCGGAACTCGGGCTCGACCGGCTGGTCGAGCGGTCCGGCGTCCCGGAGCTCGGTCGGCGCGGACGGCGGCACGCTGAAGCGGTTGTCCTCCACGGTGGCGACCTCGTCGAGCAGCTCGGCGACCTTGTCGGCCAGGACCGCGGACTGTTCCTTCTCGAGGGCGACGCTCGTCACCCGCTTGCCGTCCCGGGCCTGCAGGTAGAAGGCGCGCTCACCCGGGCGGCCGACCGTCCCGACGACGAGACGTTCCGGCCAGTCGAAGCCGTGCACGATGGTGGGCATGCCCCGATTGTAGGAGCGCCCGCGTGCACGTGTTCAGGGTCGCGCGGAGTCCGGCTCCCCGTGGCCCGCTCCCCCGCCGACCGCGGCGTCGCCCGACGGCGCCGGGGCCGCGGCGAGCCAGGCGAGGTCACCCGAGTCGGTGTTCGTCGCGACCACCTCGGGCCGGTGCTCGCCGTAGCGCACGACGGACACCGAGGCCGGTCCGACCGCGATCCGCTGGAACAGGTCGAGGTGCATCCCGAGCGCGTCGGCGAGCACGGACTTCACGATGTCGCCGTGGCTCACCGCGACCCAGACCGCGGTCGGGCCGTGCACCGCCTCGACCTCGGCGTCGATGCGGCGGATCGCCGCGACCGCGCGGGACTGCATGGTCTGCATGGACTCGCCGCCGGGGAACACGACCGCGCTCGGGTTCGCCTGCACGGTCCGCCAGAGCGGCTCCTTCGCCAGGTCGGCGAGCTTCCGGCCCTGCCACTGCCCGTAGTCCGCCTCGGTGATCGCGCGCTCGACCCGCACCTCGGGGTCGCCCTGCTGCTGGGCGAGGACCGCGCGGGCCGTCTGGCGGCAGCGTTCGAGCGGACTCGTGACGAGGGCGGCGAGCGGGATCGGCGCGATGCGGGCCGCGGCGCGGTCGGCCTGCTCACGGCCGACGCGGTCGAGGGCCACCCCGGCGGTCCGGCCGGCGAGCACACCGGTCGCGTTCGCCGTGGTGCGCCCGTGCCGGAGGAGGAGGACGGTCGCCATGCGCTCGATCCTAGGCGGCCACCGCGTGCCCGGGCGCCGCCGGGGTGAGCTCGTGCCGTGCGGCTCGCGGACAGTGTCCGGCGCTCCCGGGGCGATGCACCATCATGGTCCGGTGCTCGTCTCGATCGTCTACATGAGCCGCTCGGCGGTGCCCTTCGACGACGACGCCCTGGCCGAGCTCCTGCGCGGGTCACGGCTGCGCAACGAGGCCCTCGGTGTCTCGGGCCTGCTCGTGGCGAAGGGCGGCCGGTTCATGCAGCTGCTCGAGGGGCCGGCGTGGAGCGTCGACGACCGCTTCGCCGCGATCTGCCGCGACCCGCGGCACGGCGAGGTGAAGTCGCTCGTCCGCGAGGACATCGAGCGCCGCCGGTTCGACGGGTGGTCGATGGCCTACCGCTCGCTCGACGACGCCGACCTGCACGGCGAGGAGGGCTTCAGCCCGTTCCTGTCCGGCACGATGGACTTCACGCGCGAGTTCGACCGGACGAGCGCCGCCTGGCTGCTCAAGTGGTTCCGGGACCGCGAGCTCACCGACCGCTGACCCGACCCGTCCGCGAGGGACCCGTCACCGACCGCTGACCCCGGCCCTGTCGAAGGTCTCCTCGACCACCGCGAGCAACCGTGCCCGGTGCGCGGGAGCCGCGGTGGCAGCCAGGACGACGCGCCACATCACGGCGACCGCCGGGTCCAGGTCGGCCCGGCCGCTCCGCACCTCGGCCACGAGCTGCACCCCCGTGAAGTACGGCACGACGGACCCGCCCAGCTCCTCGGCGGTCAGGTCGGTCCGCAGCTCCCCGCTCGCGAGCGCGAGGCGGAAGACGTCGACGATCCCGCCGATCCACTGCTCGTAGAACGACGACGTCGCCCCGGCGAACTCCCCGCGTTCGAGCGAGAGCCGGATGCCGGCCCGGACGATCGGGTCGGTCCGGAGCTGGTCGGCGATGCCCTTCGACGCCCGCACGAGCGCCGCGGTCGGCGACGCGTCGGCGTGCTCGACCGACGCGAAGGTCCGGGCGTTCTGCTCGTCGATCACCGCGAGGGCGAGCGCGAGCTTCGTCGGGAAGTGGAAGTGCAGCGTCCCCTGCGGCACGCCGGCGCGGCGCGCGACGGTGGCGATGGTCGTGGCGGCGTAGCCGACACGGTCCATCTCCTCGGCCGCGGCCACCAGGATCTGCTCGCGTCGGTCCACGGGTCCAGTCTCACGGACGCCGGGTGCGGTGCCTGCCAGCCCCGCGCCTCCAGTCAGGGGGTGGTCGCCACCCGGGCCGGGCGTGCGACGCCCTGCGGTCGGGCTACGCGGCGTGCCGCGCGAGCGAGACGCGTTCCTCGGGCAGCTCCTGCAGGTCGCGCCCGCGGAACCACCGGAGCAGCCAGTCGGCCGGGCTTCCGGCGAGCCCCGCGGGCAGCCCGGAGCGCTCGGTCAGGAACGTGCTGAAGCCGGGCTCGTCGCGGACCTCGACGTCCGAGGGGTTGCCGAACGCCATCGACCAGCCGTCGAAGCGGCGGGCGTCGATCGTCTCGCGGGACAGCGACTTGACGCCGTGGTGCCGGGGGTCGCGCTCGATCGCGGCGAACCGGTCGGCGACGCTCCACGTCGGCCCCTCGAGCACCTGCATGAACCGCCCGCCCTTGGCCAGCAGGAGCCCGGAGACCCCGAGCGCCTCGTTGCGCAGTCGGGCTTCACGGAGCATGGCGACGAGGGCGTCGTCCGTCAGGTCGTCGACCGCGACGGACATGTACACGTGGGAGGAGAGCGATGTCATCGGCGCCAGTCTCCGTCCACCCGCGGACACCGGTCAACGCGGTCGTCCGCACACCGCACCCGAGTGCGGAGACCGGATGGGCGCGCCGCTCGGGTCCGGTTCGCATCGTGCTTCTACATCTCGTAGAATCACGGTCGCGCGGCACGGTGTCGCGCCCTCCGCCCGACAGGACCCCGCGCCCCGATGCCCAGCACCGCTCCGCCGCCGTCACGGGGCTGGTTCGCCCAGCTCCTGCTCCGCCTGCACTTCCTCGCCGGACTCTTCGTCGGCCCCTTCATCCTCGTCGCCGCGCTCTCCGGAGCCGTCTACGCGCTGGCCCCGTCGATCGAACCGGTCCTGTACCAGCACGAGCTCACGGCGTCGTCGACCGCGTCCGCACGGCCGCTCGCCGACCAGGTCGCCGCCGCCGAGCGGTACGTGGCCGCCCACCACCCGGACGACACCGTCGTCGAGGTCCGTCCCGCCCCCGGGCCCGGCGCGACCACCCGCGTGCAGTTCAGCGAGGCGGGGCTGCTCGAGTCGCAGACCCGCGCCGTGTTCGTCGACCCGGGCGACGCCGAGGTCCGCGGCGACCTGCCCGTGTACGGCACGTCCGGGTCACTGCCGTTCCGCACCTGGGTGAGCACGTTCCACCGCAGCCTGTTCCTCGGCGACGCTGGACGGCTCTACAGCGAGACGGCCGCGTCCTGGCTGGGGATCGTGTCGCTGGCCGGGATCGCGCTCTGGGCCTTCCGGATCCGTCGCGCACGCCGCAAGCGGGACCTCGTGGTGCCCGACAACCGCGCCCGCGGGTACCGCCGCACGTTCTCGTGGCACGCCGCCACGGGCGCCTGGGTGCTCCTCGGCGCGCTCTTCCTGTCGGCGACGGGCATCACGTGGTCGCACTTCGCCGGGGACAACGTGACGGCGCTCCGCTCGGCGCTCAGTTGGCAGGCGCCCACGGTCGACACCACGCTCGGCAGCGCGGCGGCGATGTCGATGTCGGCCGGCGAGCACGCCGAGCACCACGGCGGTGGGACGACCGCCGCCGGCACCCCCGCCACGATCAGGCCCGAGCAGTTCGACGAGGTCCTCGCCGTCGCCCGGGCGTCCGGCGTGCGTGCCGACGAGGTGCGCATCCGACCGGCCGCGACCACCGACCAGGCGTGGACCGTCGAGGAGATCAAGCTCAGCTGGCCGGTCGCGATGAACGCCGTCGCGGTCGACCCGGGCACGATGACCGCGGTGTCACGGGTCTCGTGGGACGACTACCCGCTGATGGCCAAGGCCGCGAAGCTCGGCGTCAACACGCACATGGGCGCGCTCTTCGGGCTGCCGAACCAGATCGTCCTGCTCCTGGCGGCACTCGGTATCGCCGCGATGGTGGTCTTCGGCTACGTGATGTGGTGGCAGCGCCGTGTCCCGGGCGGCCGGGTCGGCCGCGCACCGGCCGAGGGTGCGCTCGCCCGCGCGCCCTGGTGGGGTGCGGTGGCCGTCGTGGTCGTCGCGATCGGGCTCGCGCTGCTGCTGCCGACGGTGGGCGTCACCCTGCTCGGGTTCCTGCTGGTCGACGCGCTGGTCACCGCGTTCCGGTCGCGCACCGGCGCGACCGGCTGACGGACGGGAGGCGCTGGTCGCCTCGTTCCGGTCGCGCACCGGCGCGACCGGCTGACGGACGGGAGGCGCTGGTCGCCTCGTTCCGGTCGCGCACCGGGGTGACCGTGTGACGGACGGGAGGCGCGGTGCCAGCCGGCACCGCGCCTCCCGTCCGTCAGGTTGGTGCGGATCAGGCCGAGGCCGACTCCGTGATCGCGTCGCGGAGCGCCTTCGCGGCGGCCGCAACGTCGTCGGCGCTGTAGATCGCGCTGCCGGCGACCGCGATGCGGGCGCCGGACGCCTGGACGGCGCCGACCGTCTCGGGCGTGATCCCGCCGGCGACCGAGAACGGCACGCCCGAGGCCTCGCCGTCGCGGAGCAGCGTCTCGAAGGTGAAGCCCTCCTCGGCCTGCTCGTCGAGCCCGGCGTGCATCTCGACGAACTCGGCGCCGAGTGCGACGACCTCCTTGGCGCGGGCGGCCTTGTCCTCGACGCCGATCAGGTCGACGACGATGCCCTTGCCGTGCTCCCTCGCGGCCTTGACGGCGCCGGCGATGGTGCTGTCCCCGGCGACGCCGAGGACGGTGACGAGGTCGGCACCGGCGTCGAACGCGATGCCGGCCTCGAGCTCGCCGGCGTCCATCGTCTTGAGGTCGGCGAAGACGACCTTGTCCGGGTGCGCCTGCTTGACCGCGGTGATCGCGGAGAGGCCGGCGCTCTTGATGAGCGGGGTGCCGAGCTCGATGACGTCGACGTACGGGGCGGCCTTGCCGGCGAGCTCGAGGGCGTGCTCGGTGGTGAGGGTGTCCATGGCGAACTGGAGCTGCATGGTGGTGTCCTTCCGGTGGTGGTTCGTGGGGGTGTCGGAACGGGTGGTCACGCTCGGGCGGCACGCCGCGGGGCGGTCACTCGAGGTTGGCGTGCCGCGGCCACAGGTCGTCGGCGTCGTGACCGCTGCGCTGCCAGAGCGCGTGGAACAGGGCGTCCCCGAGGAGCACGACGCCCTGCTCGAAGAGGCTCCCCGCGTACTGCGCCGAGGCCGTGCCGGAGCGGTCGGTCTTCGTCGCCGCGGGCAGCACGAGCGTCGTGTCCGCGAGGGCCGCGAGCGGGGAGTCGTCGGTCGTGCTCACCGCGAGGACCCGCGCGCCGACGTCGACCGCGGTGCGCGCGGCCTGCACGATGCCGCTCGTCGTCCCGGAGCCGCTCGCGACGAGGAGCACGTCGCCCCGCTCGATCGCGGGGGTCGTGACCTCGCCGACGACGTGCACCTCGAGCCCGAGGTGCATGAGGCGCATCGCGGTCATCCGGAGCGCGAGCCCCGACCGGCCCGCGCCGTGCACGAACACGCGCTCGGCGTCGGCGAGCAGCTCGAGGGCGCGCTCGGACGGGGCCTGGTCGGCGTCGAGGACGGCGTCCGCCAGGTCCTGGAGCTCGTCGGCGATGAGCTCCAGGGCGTCGGCCGTCGTGGCGTCGTCGCCCGCGTTCCCGTGGTCGGCGGTGCCGGCGCCGTCGTCGCGGAGCTGCACGAGGAGGTTCCGGCCGTCGCAGTCCCACTGGATGCGGACCCGCCGCGCGACGCCGTCGTCGACGAGGGCGAGCACGGCCGTCCGGACGATCGCGCGGGCCCCGTGCGCGACGTCCCCGGGGAGTGCC
>NZ_MCIG01000057.1 GCF_001705035.1 Curtobacterium sp. UCD-KPL2560
GGGTCGGGTTCGCCCGGGGCGGACCGGCGGCGGGGTCACCCGGCGCTGACGGCGGTCGGGTCCGCCCGGCGCGGGCCGCCAGCCGGGTTCACTCGGCGCGGGCCGCCAGCCGGGTTCACTCGGCGTGTGCCGCCAGTCGGGTGCCGGCGACGAGGGCGAGCGCGACCACGAACACCACGTAGGCGAGGAGCACCGGCAGCGTCGGGACGACGAGCAGGGCAGCACCCACGGCGACGACCGGCACGGTGAGCCCGGCGTAGGCGATGAGGAACGTCGCGGCGAGGACACCACCGCGCTGCTCGGGCCCGACGAGCGAACCGGCGCGGGCGATCGACGCGCGGAAGAGCAGGCCCACCCCGGCACCGGCGACGACCCCGCCGCCGATGAAGCCGGCGACCTGGAGCACCACCGCGGCGACCGCGAGGACGACCAGCCCGACGACGAGCAGCACCAGCCCGAGCCGGACCTGACGGCGCTGCGACAGCTTCGCGAAGACGATCTGCGAGAGCGCGCTCGCGGCGAAGACCCCGAACGTCGTCGCACCCGCGGCGAGCCGGTCCGTGACGTGGAACGTCGTGCCGAGGAACGTCGGCGCCACCGAGGTGAACAGCCCCTGCACGGCCAGTGCGGCGAAGGCGGCGGCACCCGCGGCCCAGAACGTGCCGGCCTGCCCCTCGGGGGCCTGCACGCGCTGCGGGCGGTAGGGCACCGGCTGCTCGGGACGGTCGACGGTCTCGGGCGCGGCCAGGACGAGCACGAACGCGACGGCCAGGGCGACGACGAACACCACGTACGGCACGACGAGCGGCTGCCCGACGAACTCGGCGAGGGCGCCGCCGACGAGGGCGCCGAGCGACAGACCGCCGAGGTTCACCGCGCCGGCCGCGACGCTCGCGCCCCCGGCGGATGCCGACGAGCCGGTCGCCCGGACGCGGAGCTCCGCGAGGTGCGCCGTCGCGGTGGCGGTGAGGAGTCCGACGCCGAGGCCCGTGACGAGTCGTGCGACGACGAGACCGGCGACGTCGTCCCAGACCAGGAAGAGCACCGCCGCGAGCAGTTCGACGGCCACCGACAGGAGCACGAGCGGCCGTCGACCGTGCACGTCGCTGAGGTGTCCGGCGAGGAACAGCGACGCGACCACGCCGACGCCGTACGCGGCGAAGACGACCGTGGTCGTGAAGGTCGGGAAGCCGTCCCTCGCCTGGTAGATCACGTACAGCGGAGCCGGCACGGTCGCGAAGGCCATCACCGACAGGAACGCGAACGCGACCGCCCAGAAGCCGAAGCCGTGCCGACGGCGGGTGTGCGCACGGTGACCGCGCGGGGCGGTGACGTGCTGGGCCGCACGCACGACGGGTGCGGTCGGGGCGGACGTGGTGACGGGGCCGGTGGTCGAGGACATGCTCCGATGGTGCCGCCCGCGCGGCATCGAGTCCAACGGATGCTCTTGTTGCCCGCCATCGAACTGGTCGATGATGGGGCGATGGAGACCCGGTTGCTCGAACAGTTCGTCGCCGTCGCCGCCGAGGGCAACGTCACGCGTGCGGCCGAGCGGCTGTGGGCGGCGCAGTCGACGGTGTCCGCCGGCATCGCCTCGCTCGAACGGACGCTCGGTGCCCGGTTGTTCGACCGGACCGGGCGCGGGCTCGTGCTCACCGCGACGGGCGAGGACGTGCTCCCCCACGCCCGCGCCGTCCTCGACGGGCTGGACCGGATGCGCGACCTCGCGGTCGTCGACGACGCCGACCTGCGCGGTCGGGTCCGCCTGGGCATCTTCACGAGCATGGACGTCGTCGACCTGACCGGGGTCCTGCGGCGGTTCCGGCAGCGGCACCCGCTCGTGACGGTCGAGCTGATGACGTCACAGTCCGGCACGACCGGGCTCGTGCAGGACCTCGTTGCCGGGCGGCTCGACCTGGCCTACTGCGGCCTGCCGGCGGTCCCGTCCGGGATCCACGTCGAGCCCCTGCGCGAGATGCCGTTCCGGGTCTTCGTCGCACCGGACCACCCGCTCGCCGGGCGCCGCTCGGTGTCGCTCGCGGAGCTGGCGGACGAGCCCTTCGTCGACACCGCGCACGGGTTCGGGAACCGGCTCATCCTCGACGCGGCCCTGGACCGGGCGGGCATCCGGCGCCGGGTCGTCGCCGAGATGAACGACATGCCCGCCGTGGTGCGGTTCGCCTCGGCCGGGCTCGGGGTCGGAGTGGTGCCGGACTCGGGCGTCCGGTACGACGGCGCGGTGCTCGAGCTGGAGGACGACGTCGAACCGCTGCGGATCGGGCTCGCGATGCGGTCGGACACCGAGCCGAACCGGGCGACGCGCACGCTCGCGCGCGACGTCGTCGCGGCCCGGCGCGGCTGACGCGCCACCCAGGGACGTCGGACGGTCCGGGCGCGTCGGAGTGCCGGGGCGTCCGGTCCGGATCGGGAGGGGCGCGGTCGTCGCGTCCCACCGGCGGACCGGAGGCGCGGGTCGTCGCCGCCACGCGCCTCCCGGGCCGTCAGTCCCCCCAGACCTCCCCGACGACCGCGGGCAGGAGCCCGTTCGTCGGGAAGTTCGACTGGTCCACGGCCAGCCAGGTGTCGCCACGCACGTAGGTCGTCCGTGCCCAGTCCGTTCCGTACGTCGGGTCGGTCCTGGAAGCACGGCAGACGCGGGCTCCGTCGGCGTCGTCCTCGCACGTCGGCGACCACCCGTCGAACGTGCCGCGCTCCAGTTCCGCGATCTGCTCCGGTGTACCCGTGCCCATCGTGAGTTCGAGACCGGTGATGTCCGCGCCCGGGTCCCGCCACTGGCAGGAGAGCGTGGGGGGCGCGCCGACCGGGTCGCGGTGCGGGAGGGCGGACACCTTCCCGTCAGCGACGATCGTCGCCAGCGGCACGTCGCCGAAGAAGCGGTCGTAGTCCGACGCCGGCACGACCGACCGGCAGTCCGTCGGGATCGTCGCGGTCGTGCTGGCGGCCGTCCGGCTCGGTCGCGGGCTCGGTCGATCCGTGACGGGTGCCGACGTCGGGGTCGTCGCGGACGGGGCCGGCGCGGGGTCCTCGGTCCGGACCGGTACGGCGACGGGCCGGTCCTGCTGGGACAGGGTCAGGGCGACCGCACCGGTCGCGGTGCCGAGCGCCAGCAGCGCCACGACCCCGACCACGATGCCCGGGCGTCCTCGTCGTCGTCTCGGTCGTGGGGCGGCGCCGTCGAGGACGTTCCGCTTCATCGAGACGAGCATGCGCTGCAGGTCGTCTCCCTGGGGAGGTTCAGTGTCCATCGTGCATCACCACCTTCTTCAGTCGACGTCGGTTGCGGGAGACCCGCTGCGTGATCGCACCGACGGTGAGGCCGAGCAGGTCCGCCGCCTCGGCGTAGGAGTGGCCCTCGAGCAGGCACAGCTCGCAGATGCGGCGGTCGAGGTCGGGGAGCGCGGCGATCTCGGCACGGACCCAGCGGAGCTGTTCCGCCGCCTCGGTGTGGTCGTCGGGCGCCGCGAGGGTCTCGGGCAGCTCGTCCGCCCGGTGTCGGGAGCGCTTGCGGCCCGCGTTGAAGGCGTGGTTGCGGCACACGACGAGCAGCCACGGGAGCACCGTCTCGGCGGGCAGCTCGAGGGTCGACGAGCGCTGCCAGAGCGTCAGGAACGAGTCCTGCACGACCTCCTCGACGTCCTGCCGGTCGTCGACGAGCGCCCACGCGTAGCGGGTGAGCGTCGGGGCGTAGCGGTCGAAGGCCCGTGCGAGCGCCGTCCGGTCGCCCTCGGCCATCGCCCGGACGATCGCGCCGCCCGTCTCCGTGGTCACGTCCACATCACACCCCCTCCACTGCAGAGGTGTCGGCGCGACCCGCGATCATGACAGGTCCGAGCCGAGATCGTGACCTCGGGCGTGGCGCGGTGGACGGACCGGCGGGTCAGCGGGCCGGCAGTGCAGCGGGTGAGCGGGCCGGCCGTTCAGCGGGCCGTGCCCGGCAGGTGCGGCCGCCGCGGGTCAGTGGTGGTCGTCGCCCTCGGTGCGTTCGGTGGGCGTCTTGTGTCCGCCGAGCATGTCGTTGTCGTCCTGGTCGCTCGACGACGCGAGCTGCAGCATCGCGAGGACGACCACGACGACGATGAAGGCGACACCGAGGAAGACGAGGCTGAGCTCGAACTCACGGGTCGAGAACAGCACGACCAACCCGACGAACACCGCGACGACGGCGGAGATCACGAGCAGTTCGGCGGGGCGCAGACGATCGCGGCGGCTGGGGGTGGTCATGCGTGTGGTGCTCCGTCCGGGGCAGCGGCGGGCGAGGCCGTGCCCCACTTGTGCGAGAGGCCGGCGATCACGTGGAAGACCGCCGCGATGGCGAAGTAGGCGCCGAGCAGGCCGACGAGGACGACGGGCGCGTCGAGGGTGCCGGACACCTTCTCGATGCCGCCGAGCTGCTGCGAGTAGTCGGGCGGGGTCAGCAGGAACGCGACCGCGAGCAGCAGCGTCAGGCCACCGATCGTCGTCCAGTCCCGCGCGAAGGGCGACCGGCCCCGGGCACGCAGCCCCTGGGTGAGTTCGAGGGCCCCGGTCAGCACGGCCCACGCCACGATCACCGCGATGAAGGCCGGCAGTCCGAGGCCGCTCGTCGCGAACGCCGCGACACCGGCGACGACCGACACGGCCGCCTGGACCAGGGTCGTCCGGCGCGACCGGGTGTCGTCCGCCATCCGCTGGAGCCCGGCGAAGCCGAGGACCAGCCCGTCGACCAGCGCGACCACCCCGAACAGCACGAGGCCGTAGCCGGCTGCGTGGTTGGACGAGAAGGTGATGACGAGGGCCATGACCGCGGCTGGGACGGCCCGGAGGACGGGGATCGGCCAGTACCGCGCGCGCTGGCCGGCGTCGTCCAGGGAGTCGGACACGAGACCTCTTTCGGGCATGCGGGTGGTGCATCGATCCTACCGCCGGCCCCGCTCCGAGCCGACCGGGCGGGGAGCCCCGAGCCTGAGCGGGCTCGAGGTCGCCGTTGCACGGGGCCGCCGGGGGGCTCGGGGCGCGTCCGCTCCGAGCCTCCCGCGGCACGACGACTCCGCCGGTCAGGGAGCGCCGGTCTCCGACACCGCGTCCGCCGTACTCGGACGTCGCCGACGCGCCGCCCACCACACCCCGCCGCCGGTCAGGACACCGACCCCCGCGAGGACGCCCAGGGCGCCGAGGCCGTCCGCGCCCGTGTACGCCAGTACGCCGCCACGTCCCGTCGACGGGGAGCCGGCCGCCGCTGGTCCCGGGGTGTGCCCGGCTCCGCCCGGTGCCGTCGGGGTGGGCGACGCCGTCTGCCCGGGTCCGCCACCGTCACCGTCGCCGTCGCCGTCACCGCCCTGTTCGACCCCGATCGGGACCGCCGGCGACGGGTCCCCGCCGTCGGGGTCGGTCGCCGAGGACGCGGTCGCCACGTTCACGACGTCGGAGCCGTCGCCGCGGTAGTCCTCGTCGAGGACCGCCCGGACGACGAAGTCCCGCCGCCCGCCCGGCACGAGGTCGTCCGTCGACCGACAGGTCACGAGCTGCCCCGATGCCGTGCAGTCGTCGTCCGAGCCGCTGAACCGCATCGCGGCGGGCAGCTCGTCCGTGGCGCCCACGTCCTCCGCGGTCCCGGGGCCGTCGTTGCGCACCGTGATCCGGTAGGCCACCTCGTCACCCGGGTGGACCCCCGTGGCCGGGCTGACCGACTTCTCGGTCGCGACCTGGGCCTCCGCGACCGGCTCGGGCCCGCCCGTGTCGTCCCGGTCGACCTCGGTGGACACGGTCGAGACGTCGTCGTCCTCGTAGGTGTCCTGGAGACCGCTCGCCGGGGCGATCGTCGCCGTGCTGGTGAGTCGTCCCTGCGCCTCCGCGGGCACGGTGCCGGTGACGGTCACCGTCGCCCCGGCTGCGTGCGGCAGGTCCAGGTCGACGGCCACGTCACCGGTGCCGCTCGCCGCACCGCACGCACCGCCGTCCTCGCCCCGGCAGGTCCACGACACGTCGGTGAGCTCGTCGGGGACGTCGACCGTGAGCGGGCTCGGGTCGGAGTGGCTCAGGGCGGCGTTGTGCGCGGTCACGTCGTACGACACGCGCTCGCCCGGTGTGACGGTCGGCTGGAGCACCTGGTCGACCGACAGGTCCACGGGGACCCGCACGCGCAGCTCGTCGACCTCGTGCACGTCGACGAACGTGCCGGTGGACGCGGCGAACCCGAGTCGGAGCGTCGACGGCAGCGGGGCCTGGCCGTCACCGTGCAGCGGTACCCGGTCGAGCACGGTGCGGAGCGCTCCGCCCGGGATCTCGACACGGACCGTCAGCGCGAGGTGTCCCGCACCGTCGGGCAGGAGCGTCACGCGGACCGTCCGGGGCGTGGCTCCCTCGGTGGCGGTGCCGAACGGCGCGGCGGCACCGGCGACGTAGCGGTAGCCGGTGGTCCCGTTCCCCGAACCGCGGACCACGACCGCGTCCGGGGCGGCACCGGGCCCGGAGCCGTTCAGCGGCAGCGAGAAGTTGCCGTAGCGGTCGATCGCCACGGCGGCGAACCCGCCCGGCAGGCCCGGCTCGGTGCAGGGGGACTCCGCGCCCTCCGCCGAGGAGTCCTTGCAGGCGTAGCCGAGCGCGGCCCCGGTCGCCCCGACACCCTGCGGTGCCGCGCCGTCGGCGAGGAACAGCAGCAGGCCGTCCGCGCCGACGGTGGGGCCGTCGTGGTGCATGGCGTAGTCGAACTCGATGTCGAGCCCCAGGTCGGACGCGAAGGTGTCGTCGGTCGACCACGCGCCCGCCTGGCTGGGTACGGCGTCGGTCAGCCGGAGCCGCCCGCCGACGACCTGGGCGTCCCCGGACAGGGTGCCGCCGGCCGCCGTGGAGAAGTCGTCGGTGTACGGGAACGCGAGCGAACCGGCCGAGGACGACGACGCGAGGAGCGCGGGGGCGAGCAGGAGTCCGAGCGCGGTCGCGAGACCGACACCGGACAGGACCGGGCGACGACGTCTCCGCCGAGCGGCGGTCGGGGGACGGCGTCCGGGGCGGGACGGGGACGAGGTCGATGGGACGCCGGGGCTGGAGATGAGTGGCTTCATGCCCCGATCGTCGCGACCGGCGCGGCCCCGTCACGGGCCCGGTGGCGCACCTGTGGAGGACCCCACCCGCCACCGCCCGTGTGGAGGAAGGAGCGAGGAACGAGCGCCGAGGATCAGCCCAACCAGACCGTCGTCTCGCCCGGCAGCATCCCGTCCCCGGCGTCGAGCGGCCCCGACGCCAGCACCACGGTCCCCTCGGGCAGGCGAACCGGCTCGGTCCCGAAGTTCGTCACCGAGCTCCAGCCGTCGTGCCGCGCGAACGCCACGACGTCGGGGCCGGCCTCGACCCACGCGAGGTCCTCACCCCGCTGCAGACGCCGACGGGCCGCGGTCGCCGCCCGGTACATCGACAGCGTCGAGTCCGGGTCGCCGTCCTCCGCCTCGACGGAGGACGCACCGAAGTCCGCCGGCTGCGGCAGCTGGGGTGCGACGTCGCCGAAGCCGAACGACGGTCCGGAGCGGGTCCACGGGATCGGGACACGGCAGCCGTCCCTCCCCTTGACGTTGTGCCCGGTGCGGAGCCACTTCGGGTCCTGCAGCAGGTCGTGCGGGATGGCCGGTGCCTCGTGCAGGCCGAGCTCCTCGCCCTGGTACACGTACGACGAGCCGGGGAGCGCGAGGACGAGCATCGTGGCCGCCCGGGCCCGCCGCAGCCCGCGGTCGCGGTCGAGCGGCGGCTCGGTGCCGTCCGACATCAGCCAGGCGTCGGTGTCGGTGCCGTCGGGCAGGCCGTACCGGGTGGCGTGCCGGACGACGTCGTGGTTCGACAGCACCCACGTGCTCGACGCCCCCGACTCGGCCGACGCCGACAGGTTCTGCTCGATGAGCGACCGGAACGACGCGGCGTCGAACGGCGACTCGAGCAGGTCGAAGTTGAAGGCCTGGCCGAGCTCGGTCGGCCGGGCGTACAGGACCCGTCGGGGTGCCGGCGCCCAGGCCTCGGCCACGGCGGCACGCGGCGGGTCGTACTCGTCGAGCACCGCGCGCCACCCGGCGAAGATCTCGTGCACCTCGTCGCGGTCGTACAGCGGGTCGGAGCCGTCGAGCGGCAGGTGGTCCTCGTCGGACGGCCGGTACGGCGTGGACAGGTCCTTCGCGAGCCCGTGCGCCACGTCGACCCGGAAGCCGTCGACACCGCGGTCCGACCAGAAGCGCAGCGTCGTCGCGAAGTCGGCCCGCACCTCGGGGTTCGACCAGTCCAGGTCGGGCTGCTCGGGCGCGAACAGGTGCAGGTACCACTGGCCGTCCGGCACGCGGGTCCAGGCGCTGCCGCCGAAGTTCGACACCCAGTCGCTCGGCGGGAGCTCCCCCGACTCGCCGGCACCCTCGCGGAAGACGTAGCGCGCCCGCTCCGGCGACCCCGGCGCGGCGGCGAGCGCGGCCCGGAACCACTCGTGCTGGTCGGACGTGTGGTTCGGCACGATGTCGACGATCACCCGGACGTCGTGCTCGTGCGCGGCCCGGACGAGCGCGTCGGCGTCGGCGAGCGTCCCGAGGCGGGGGTCGACGTCGCGGTAGTCGGCGACGTCGTAGCCGCCGTCGGCGAGCGGCGACGGGAAGAACGGGGACAGCCAGATCGCGTCGACCCCGAGCGCCGCCAGGTACGGCACGCGGCTCGTGACCCCGGCGAGGTCGCCCAGGCCGTCGGCGTCGGAGTCCGCGAAGCTGCGCGGGTACACCTGGTAGACGACGGCCTGCCGCCACCAGTCCGGGTCGGTGGTGCGGGGGCTGCTGGCGGGCGTCCGAAGCGTGCTCACCCGGTCAACCTACCGACGCGTCCACCGACGGGGAACAGGGTCCGCGGACGCGGGTCGGGAACACGGACGCCGCCGCGTGCGTTGTCGCGCGGGACACCACAGACGTGACCACCCGGTCACCGAGCGAAGGGATTCCCATGACGAAGGTCCTGGTCCTCGTCGGCAGCCTCCGCGCCGGCTCCATCAACCGCAAGCTCGCCGAGGCGGCCGACCAGCACGCCCCGGACGGCATCGAGCTCACCACGTTCGACGGCATCGTCGACCTGCCGTTCTACAACGAGGACATCGACGACGACACCCCGCCCGCGGCCGCCGTCGCGTTCCGGGACGCGGTCGCCGCGTCCGACGCCGTGCTGCTCGTGACGCCCGAGTACAACGGCACGATCCCGGCCGTGCTGAAGAACGCCCTCGACTGGGGCTCGCGTCCGTTCGGCGCCTCGCCGCTGTCCGGCAAGCCCCTCGCCGTCATCGGCTCGGCCTTCGGCCAGTACGGCGGCGTCTGGGCGCACGACGACGCCCGCAAGGTCGCCGGGATCGCCGGCGCCCGCGTCCTCGAGGACGTCGCGGTCGCGATCCCGCAGTCGGTCGTCCGGTTCGCCGAGACCCACCCGCGTGAGGACGCCGAGGTCGTCGAGCAGGTCCAGGGCGCGCTGCGCGCGCTCGCCGACGCGGCCGCGGAGCCGGCGGCGGCCTGACCCGCGGGTCGCACCACCGGTCGCGGCGCGACCACGGGACGGACGGGAGGCGCGGTGCCGGCGGGTGCCGCGCCTCCCGTCCGTCGTCCGCGCGCGCGGAGCCGCGGACCGCGGATCACTAGACGGACGAGATACCAGGCGGGTTACCCTGTGCAGGTGTCGACGCAGGAGATCACCGAGGCGTCGGGGTACTGGTTCCCCGACGACGACGCCACCCGACGCGGCGTCGCCGTGCTGAACGCCCTGCGCCGGTACCGCGCGGCCGAGACCGCGATGCGTCGGCGCACGCGCGACTCGATGGGCATGGGCGAGACCGACCTGCTCGCGGTGCGCTACCTGCTGCAGGCCCAGCGCGCGGACCGCATCGTGAAGCCGAAGGACCTGTCCGCCTACCTGAAGATCTCGTCGGCCTCGACGACGATCCTCATCGACCGCCTCGTGCGGTCCGGGCACGTCCGCCGTGACCCGCACCCCACCGACCGCCGGGCCCTCGTGATCACGCCGACCACCGAGACCGACGACGAGGTCCGCGCCACCCTGGGGGTCATGCACCGCCGGATGATGTCGATCGCCGAGGGCATGTCGGCCGACGAGGCACGGGCCGTCGCGACCTTCCTCGAGCGGATGCGCGGCGCCGTCGACCAGGTCGACCCCGCACCCGCGCACTGACACCGGCCCGCGCCCGCCCGGCAAGTGGTGCACGGCGGCGGCACGGGGGACGCCGACTCCACGTGCTCTGGGAACGTCGACGACCGGACCGCGTAGACCGGAAGGGTCACCGATCCGGAAGGAGCCGATCATGCACGCATCGGACAAGCTCGCTGCAAACCTCCAGAAGGTCCTCGTCGACCTGATCGACCTGCACCTGCAGGGCAAGCAGGCCCACTGGAACATCCTCGGGACCAACTTCCGCGACCTCCACCTGCAGCTCGACGAGATCGTCGACGCCGCCCGTGAGTTCGCCGACGACACCGCCGAGCGCATGCGTGCGCTCTACGCCGTGCCGGACGGCCGCGCCGCGACCGTCGCGCAGTCGACCCACCTCGACGCGTTCCCCGAGGGCGAGGTCGCCACGCACGACGCCATCGACCTCGTGACGCTCCGCCTGTACCAGGCCACCGGCACCATGCGCGACGTGCACGACGAGGTCGACGAGGAGGACCCGACGACCGCGGACCTGCTCCACGGCTTCATCGAGCGCCTCGAGCAGCTCGCCTGGATGGTCTCCGCCGAGAACCGCTCCCCGCGCACGCCGCTCGCCGCCGCGACGAGCCCGGCGACCGCCGAAGCCTCCACCGCCTCCTGACCGTGGACCTCGGGATCCAGGGCAGGACCGCCCTGGTCTTCGGGGGCGACTCCGGCATCGGCTGGAACACGGCTCGCATCCTCCTCGCGGAGGGTGCGACCGTGGTCGTCTCCGACCTCGACCAGAGCCGTCTCGACACCAGCGCCGACCAGCTCGAGGCCCCGCCCGGCAAGCTCTTCGCCTTCGCGGCCGACGTCACCGACGCCGCGAGCCTCGCGACCCTGCACGACCGGGTCCGCGATTCCGTCGGCGAGATCGACATCCTCGTGCAGTCGTCCGGCATCACCGGCGCGCAGGGCATGTTCCACGAGATCGACGAGCAGGGCTGGCTCGACACCATCGACGTCGACCTGATGGGCCCGGTGCGGATCACGCGCGAGTTCATCGGGGACCTGCGGAACGGCGGCTGGGGACGCATCGTGTACCTCGTGTCCGAGGACGCCTCGCAGCCCTACGACGACGAACTGCCCTACTGCGCCGCCAAGGCCGGTGTGCTGTCGTTCGCCAAGGGCCTCTCGCGCTCGTACGCGTCCGAGGGCTTGCTCGTGAACACCGTCAGCCCCGCCTTCATCCACACGCCGATGACCGACGCGATGATGAAGAAGCGCGCGGAGCAGCAGGGGACCACCGTCGACGAGGCCATCACGAGCTTCCTCGACGAGGAGCGCCCGTACATGGAGCTGGGCCGTCGCGGCGAGCCCGAGGAGGTCGCGAACGTCGTCGCCTTCCTGTGCTCCGACCTCGCGAGCTTCGTCAACGGGTCGAACTACCGGGTCGACTCCGGCTCGGTCGCCACCATCTAGTCCACCCTCACGCCTGGGAGCACCATGACCGACTTCCGCTACCTGATCGTCGGCGGCGGGATGGTCGCCGACGCCGCCGCCCGCGGCATCCGCGAACTCGACACCGACGGCTCGATCGGGGTCCTCAGCGAGGACGTCGACCCGCCCTACGCCCGCCCCGCCCTGTCCAAGAAGCTGTGGACCGACCCGGACTTCAGCTGGGACGAGAAGGTCGACCTGCACACCGAGGAGACCGGCGCGACGCTCCTGCTCGGCTCGCGGGTGACCGGGATCGACCGCGCCGCGAAGACCGTGACGACCGCCGACGGCGCGACGCACGGCTACGAGCGGCTCCTCCTCGCCACGGGCGGCAAGCCGCGCAGCCTGCCCGGCCTCGCCCCGTCCGACCGCGTCCTCGACTACCGGAGCGCCGCCGACTACCGGAAGCTCCGGGAGTTCGCGGACGCCGGCGCGCACGTCGCGGTCGTCGGCGGCGGGTACATCGGCACCGAGGTCGCGGCCGGCATCGTGCAGAACGGTGCCCGCGTCACGCTCGTCGACCCGGACGAGGTCGTCGGTGCCCGCATGTTCCCCGAGGGGCTCGCACGCGCGTTCCAGCAGCGCTTCATCGACCACGGCGTCGAGCTCCGGCTCGGTCGTCGCGTCGACGAGGGCTCCGAGACGGCGACCGGGGTGACGCTCACGCTCGACGACGGCTCGACCCTCGAGGCCGACGCGGTCGTGGTCGGGCTCGGCATCGAGCCGCAGACGCAGCTCGCCGCCGACGCCGGCCTGACGGTGCACGACGGCATCGTCGTGTCCTCGACCCTGGTCACGGACGACGAGTCGGTGTTCGCCGCGGGCGACGTCGCGGAGTACCCGGACCGCATCCTCGGCACGCGCCGCGTCGAGCACGTCGACAACGCGCAGCAGCAGGGTCGGCAGGCCGGCCGGAACCTCGCGGACGCCGACGAGACCTACGACCACACGCCGATGTTCTACTCGGACGTCTTCGACGCCGGGTACGAGGCGGTGGGGCAGGTCTCGACCTCGCTGCACACAGTCGCGGACTGGCAGGAGCCGAACGTCACGGGCGTCGTCTACTACCTGGACGACGACGACACCGTCCGCGGCGTGCTGCTCTGGAACGTCTGGGACAAGACGGACGAGGCCCGCAAGGTCCTCGCCGAGGCGAGCGCGCTCACGCGCGACGCGCTGCCGGGACGCATCACCCCGTAGCGGCGCGCGGTGCCGCCACGTGCCGTGGTGGTGACCGCCGGGAGGCCCGGTGCCGGTCCGTGGGACCGGCACCGGGCCTCCCGTGCGTGCGTCCACGGCCGTGGGCGGCACCGCCGGCCGGGTCACGTCGCGGACGTGGCCCGGCCCTTGGACCGGAACGGTGGCGGGCCGTCAGGAGCGGTCGCGGACCTCCGGCGCGACCTCGTCAACGACCTCGCGGCGGTCCGACGGGTCCACCGGGATACCGTCGCCGTCGGCCATCGCGACCGCGTGCGCGGACTTGGCCTCCTCGAGGGCCTCGTCGTCGCCGCGCGCCATGCCGAACAGCTCGCGGAACCGTGACTTCAACACGAGCCAGGCGTCCGCCGGCCCGAGCCGCGCCAGGTCAGACGAGGTCGTGTGGTCGCGGACCCGCTGCAGCGACCCGACCCCGCGGTCGGTGATGCGGCCGTCGACGTGCGCGACCGCGAGCCGGGCGACCGCGTCGGCCTGCGCGTGCATGACCGAGTGCGCGCCGTCGACGACCTCCCGGAGGACCGCGTGCGGGAAGACCCGCGCGAGCGACCGCACCCAGTCGCGCGGCACCATCGCGTCGTGCTCGCCGCGGACGATCAGCGTCCGGGCGCGGACGTCGGCTGCGCGCTCCTCGATCGGGAACGCGATCATGCGCGGCAGGACCCGGCGGAACCAGTGCCAGCCGCAGAGGGCGTAGGCGGTCACGGCGTGCCAGCGGACCGCCGCGGGCTCGTGCAGCGCGGAGCGCAGGAAGCGGAACGCCGACTGCCGGATCGTGCGCGCCGACCGGTCGACGACCGGGCTGATCAGGACGAGGTCGCTGAGGCCGGGGTTGCGGGCGGCGACCTCGGTGACGACCTGCGTGCCCATCGAGTGCCCGACGAGCACCGGGTCCTCGAGTCGCAGCTCGCGCAGGACCTGCTCGACGGCGTCGGCGTACCGCTCGATCGACACACCGCCGCGGAAGCGCGGGACACCCGCGAAGCCGGGCAGGTCGAGGGCGTGCACGGGGCCGTGCTCGTTGAGGTGCGGGGCGAGCCGCTCGTAGTAGGTCGACGCGATGCCGAGACCGGCGACGAGCACGAAGGCCCGGTCGCCGGGTGCGCCGATCGAGCTCACCCGGACGTAGGTGCCGTCGACGGCGATGCGGTCGACGCGGACCGTGACGTCGGCGTCCTCGGCGTCGGAGAGCTCACCGGCGGGGTCGGGSGCCGGCGGGGCTTGGGGTGCCGGCGCGGCGCTCGCCGCGGGGGCGTCGGGTGCCGTCGCGGCGGGTCGCGCCGCGTCCGGGTGGTCCTCGTCGTGCACGTCGGCCTCCTGTGGTGCTGGCGACCGCCCACGATACCGTCCGTTCAGCCGCCGAACGCGGACGCTGAGGAGCCTCGCACCCGCGTCGGCACGGCGAACACCGCCCCGGAGTGCGGCGCCTGCTCGAGTTGCTCCTCGGTCATGTTCTCGCGCGCGGTGCCGATGAAGAGCGTCGAAATGTCCGGCCCGCCGAAGGCCACCGAGGTCACGTTGGGCGCCGGGACCTCCACGGTCTCGAGGTGCTCCCCCGCGGCGCTCCACCGCTCGACGCGGCCGCTGCCGTAGACGGCGGTCCAGAAGCAGTCCTCGTCGTCCCGGACCAGGCCGTCGTGCGCGGCGCCGCTGACGAACGGGACGAGCTCGCCGAGGTCCCCCTCGGGGCCGTATGACGCACGGTAGATCGTGCTCGTGCTCGTGTCGGTGACGTACATCGTGCTGCCGTCGGGCGACCACTCGATGCCGTTCGTCACGCCGAAGCCGCCGCGGAGCACCCGGGTCGTCCCGTCCGGCTCGACGGAGTACAGCGCGCCCGCCGGGTCCTGGTCGGTGAGGTCCATGCTGCCCACGAGGAAGCGCCCGAACGGGTCGCACTTGCCCTCGTTGAACCGCATGCCGGCCGTCGCGTGCTGCACCCGGGTGAGCTCCCGCTCGACGACCCCCTGCTCGTCGGTGAGCACGACGGTGTCACCGAGCGCCGCGACGAAGCCGCCGCCGACGCGGGGCTGGAAGCTCGCGAGGGGCGGCGGGAGCGGCACGCTCGACTCGACCGTCCCGTCGGCGCGGGCGGTGGTGAGCAGGCCGAGCGTGATGTCGGTCCAGCGCAGGCGCTCGGTGGTCGGGTCCCAGACGATGCTCTCGACGAGCACCGCCTGCTCGTCGCAGAAGACGGTCACGGGTCCGGTCGTCGCGTTGTCCATGCTCCGTCCCTACCGCCGGTCACCTCCGCGCGCGTCCAACATGTTCAGTGCGCGTGGGATCGGTCGGTCATGGACCCCCGGACAGCGCAAGAGCCGGGACCTGGTATACCCCAGCTGCACCGGCTCTGCTTCTCGGTCCCCCCAGCAGGAGGCGAGCGCAGCCAGTATATCAGAGCCGCGCGTACCGCGCCCGGAAGAAGCTGTAGACGCCGTACGCCAGGAACCCCACGCCGACCGCGACGAGCACCGCGGATCCGGCGGGCAGCCCGTGCAGTGCATCGAACGCCCCGTCGAGCCCGGAGGCCTGGTCCGGGTCGCTCCGGAAGCCGGCCACGGCGACGAGCACGCCGACGACCACCACGGCGATGCCCTTGCCGACGTACCCGACGGTGCCGAGCACGGAGACCACCCGGTCGAGCGGCTGTCGCGGGCGGACGAGCTGCTTCCAGAAGGAGCGACGGCAGCCGATCACGACGAGGGCGACCCCGACCACGACCGCGACGGCCGCCACCGCGAGCAGCAGGAACACCCCGCCGGGCGTCGCGAGCGCCGTCGCCGCGGCACTCCGACTCGACCCGCTCGAGCTCTTGCCGGCGCCGAGCGCGAAGGTCACCGCCGAGTACGACACGACGCCGTAGACCACGGCCTTCCCGACGGCCTTCGCGCGGGCGGCCCAGCCGCGTGCGGAGTCCGACCGCCCGCCGACGACGGCCTCGACGAGCAGGTGCAGCGTCAGCGCCGCGGTGCCGACGGCGACCACCCAGAGCAGGACGATCCCGCCGGGGACCGCGGCGAGCTGCTGCAGTGCGCCCGACTGGTCGGTCTCGCGGCCGGAGGAGCCGTTGCCGACGCCGAGCAGCACCACGAGGTACCCGAGGAGCAGGTGCACGACCCCGCTCCCGACGAAGCCGGCGCGTGCGGTCAGCTCGAACCACCTGCTGTCGGCAGCGCGCCGCGCCTGTCGTCCGGTCTCGCGTGCTGCTCGTTCCGTCTGGTTGCTCACCCGACCAGCGTGCCCGTCGGAGCGACCCGTGTCCGTCGGAGCCACCCGTGTCCGTGCCGGGCCACCGCCGGCTCCGCCCGGGCCGACCCCGTCCAGACGGGCAGGGCCGGCACGGACGGGTAGGGCCGACCCGGACCCGCCCGCGACCTCAGTCGCCCTTGACGTTGACGACCTGCCGCAGCGTGTGCCGGATCGCCACCAGGTCGGTCGCGTCCGCCATCACCTGGTCGATCGGCTTGTAGGCGGCCGGGATCTCGTCGAGGAACGCGTCGGTGTCCCGGTACTCGATCCCGACCATCGCCGCGCGGAGCTCGTCGTGCGTGAAGGTCCGCCGCGCCGCCGACCGCGAGTACAGCCGCCCGGCACCGTGCGGCGACGACTCGAGCGACGGCTTGTTCCCGAGGCCCTCGACGACGTACGACGCCGTGCCCATCGACCCGGGGATGAGCCCGGGCTGCCCGGCCCGCGCCTGGATCGCGCCCTTGCGGGACACCCACACGCTCTTGCCCCAGTGCGTCTCCCGCTGCGTGAAGTTGTGGTGGCAGTTGATCCGCTCCTGCTCGTCCACGGGGGTGCCGACGACCTCGGACAGCTGCCGGACGACCCGGTCCATCATCTCCTCGCGGTTGAGCAGGGCGAAGTGCTGCGCCCACCGGAGCTCGGCGATGTAGCGGTCGAACTCCGGCGTGCCCTCGACCAGGTACGCCAGGTCGGGGTCCGCGAGCTCGATCCACCAGCGCTGCATCATGCGCTTCGCGACCGCGATGTGCCGCTGCGCGATCTTGTTGCCCACGCCCCGCGACCCGGAGTGCAGGAACAGCCAGACCCGGTCCTGCTCGTCCAGGGACACCTCGATGAAGTGGTTCCCGGAGCCGAGCGTGCCGAGCTGGTTCCGCCAGCCGCCGTGCACGCCGGTCGGGTCGAAGCCGGCCCGCTCGGCCATCGCCTCGAGCTCCGCGATCCGCGGCGCTGCGGTCGCCACGATCTTCCGGTTCGAGGCGCCCGCCGACAGCGGCACGGCCCGCTCGATCTGCTCGCGGAGGGGCTGCAGGTCGGCCGGCAGGTCACCGGCGGTGAACTGCGTGCGGACCGCGATCATGCCGCAGCCGATGTCCACGCCGACGGCCGCGGGCATCACGGCGCCGAGGGTCGGGATGACCGAGCCCACGGTGGCGCCGAGGCCGAGGTGCGCGTCGGGCATGAGCGCCAGGTGCGGGTACACGAACGGCATCCCCGCCGTCGTGCGGGCCTGCTGCTCGGTGTTCTCCTCGAGCATCGAGGCCCAGCTGAGCAATCGGTCGGTGATCTTCTGCATCGTCGTCGCCTTTCGTCGTGACGGTCGACGACGGCCGGACGGCCGTCGTGGTGACGGCGGGAGGCCGTCGTGGTGACGGTCCGGGGCGGACGGGACCCGCGCCTCCAGGCCGGTGCGACAGCACCTGTGGAGGAGACGGGAGGGACGCCCCGGGCCGGGTGGGCACGGGGCGTCGGGAGACGGTCCGTGCCTACGCGGGTTCGCGGAGGGAATCGCTCGCGTACTGCGTGACGGGCAGCGCGACGAGCGCGGCGAGCTGACGCTCGTCGCGGATGTCGAGGTGCTGCACGGCGTGCATCGCGTTCCTTCCGGCGGGTGCCCGGGGCGGGCGCTGCGCGGACGACGTCCGGCAGGAGGACCGACAGTAGTGCGACACGCCCGGCCGGCACAATACGCCCGGGCGTGTCGCGCTGCGGTCGGCGTCGCCGCGCGCCGCGGGACGGCTCCGCGCGGGGTCGGTTCGACCGCGGACGTGGCGGTCCGGCAGGTGCGCAACAGCACGGCCGGGAGGCGCGACCCACCCTGTGCGCGCGGGGTACGCCCGCCTGGGGGCCACCCCGCACCCGCGGGCAGGCTGGAGCCATGACCGAGCGGACGCGAGACACCCCCGACGCGCACGACAACGAGGAGCGCACCGACGGCTTCGTCCCGCTCCGCTCGTACGGCGCGATCGGGGACGGCCGCACCGTCGCGCTCGTCGCGCTGGACGGCCGCATCGACTGGCTGCCGATCCCCGCGATGGACTCACCGCCCGTCTTCGCGAGCATCCTCGACGCCGAGCACGGCGGGCACGTCGCGCTCCGACCGACCGGCGACGCCACGGTCGAGCGCCGCTACCTGCCCGGCACGAACGTGCTCGTCACCACGTGGACGACCGACTCCGGCTCCTGCACGGTCACCGACGCGATGGTCACGGGCGTCGCCGGCCGGCTCCCGTGGGCCGAGGTCGGCCGCTGCGTGCAGGGCGTCGAGGGCTCGGTCGAGATGGAGTGGGCGGTGGTGCCGGGCACGCTGCTGAACACCGCGGAGCCGCGACGCCTGGACACGGCGAACGGCACGGTGATCGGCATCGACGGCATCACGATCGCGATCGTCGAGCAGGGCTTCGAGCCGGTGCACGACGACGGGCCACGGTTCTCCGGCCGGTTCTCGACGAGCGAGGGCTCGAAGTCGATCCTGACGATCGTCGGCACGCAGGACGAACCGATCTTCCTGCCCGAGCCCGAGCGCACCCTCGCCGCGGTCGACCGCACGATCGACAACTGGTCTACGTGGTCCGAGGAGTTCTCGTACGACGGGCCGTGGGCCGAGGCCGTGCAGCGGAGCGCGCTCGCCCTGAAGCTGCTCATCTACTCGCCCACCGGCGCGATCGCGGCGGCCCCGACCACGAGCCTGCCCGAGGACCGCACCGGCGGGAAGAACTGGGACTACCGCTTCGCGTGGGTGCGCGACCTGTCGTACACCGTGCACGCCCTCACCCGCTTCGGCCTGCGCGAGGAGACGCACGCGGCGGTGTCGTGGGTGATGCGCACGATCGGCGAGCACGACGAGACCATGCCGATCTTCTACCGCCTGGACGGCACGAAGACCGACGAGGTCGACGAACGCGACGTCCCCGGCTGGAACGGCATCGGTCCGGTCACCGTCGGCAACCGCGCCGGCGACCAGCTGCAGCTCGGCGTCTGGGGCGACGTCTTCGAGATCATGCGGCAGTACGTCCGGGCCGGGAACGTCCTGGACCGCGCGACGGCCGGCGTGCTCCAGCGCCTGGCGGACGACGCCTGCCACCGCTGGCCCGAGGCGGACTCGGGCATGTGGGAGCTGCAGGAGACGCAGCACTACGTGTCGAGCAAGATCGGCTGCTGGCAGGCCCTCGACGCCGCGGTCGAGCTGCACGACGCGGGGATGATCGACGGCCCGCGCGACAAGTGGGTCGAGAACCGCGAGCTCATCGAGCAGTGGGTGTCCGAGCACGGCTGGGACGAGGAACGCGGCCACTACGTGATGTACCCGGGATCGGACGCGCTCGACACCTCGATCCTGCTGCACGCGATGTCGGCGTTCGACCGCGGTCCGCGCATGGAGTCGACGATCCACGCGGTCGAGGAGCAGCTGCAACGCGGTCCCCTGGTCTACCGGTACTCCGGCATGGACCGCGAGGAGTCGCCCTTCGTCGCGTGCTCGTTCTGGCTCGCCGCCGCGATGGCGTGCGTCGGCCGGGTCGACGACGCCCGCGAGCTCATGGACGAGATGGTCGAGCAGGCGAACGACGTCGGGCTGTTCAGCGAGATGATCAGCGAGGACGGCGACTTCATGGGCAACCTGCCCCAGGGGCTGTCGCACCTCGCGCTCATCCAGGCCGCGCTCACCATCGAGGAGGTCGCGGCGGAGTCCTGAGCGGCTGTCGTCGGCGCGTTGCATGATGGAGCGACCATGAACGACGTCGACGCCCGGATGGACCGGCTCCGCCGAGCCGCTCGGTACCGGTACCAGCAGCTCGTGGACAGCGAGGTGGAGCGCGGCACGCTCGACCCGGACGAGGTCCGCGAGGAACGCCGGCTGCTCCGCGCGCAGGACGTCGGACCGCTCGCCCGGGCACTCGTGGACGAGGCCGACCGCCGCGGCGTCTTCGAGGGCAACCCCTACCGCGGCAAGCCCCTGCCGGGCAACGACGGGCAGCACGACCCGGACTGGTGGATCAAGGCGAAGATCGAGCGCGAGGACATCCGCGGCATCGCACCGCCCGCCCTGGCCCTGCGCACCGAGGACGCTGAGCTCGACGACCACCTCGACGCGCTGCGTGCCGAGGACGACGTGCGTGCGGTCCTGGTGGACTTCAACGCCCGCGTGAAGGAGGCCAGGCGGCAGCTGCTCGGCGGGCCACCCGTGGTCACGCCGATGCGGGACGTCGACGCCGAGGTGGACCGGTGGCGGGAGCGCCGTCGGGAACGGGCCGCGGCCGACGAGCGGGCGGCGGCCGAGCGGCTCGCGGCGGAGCGCGCGGCGCGGCCCCGTCGGTGGTGGCGGCGCGGCTGAGGCTGCTGCAGGTGGTGGTGCTCGTGCTGCTGGCGCCTGTGCGGGTGCTGCTGGCGGCGCCCCGCCTCTTGGTGCTTCGTTGGACGTGGAACGGCGCCGCTCCCTGATCGGGGGCGGCGCCGTTCGCGTGTCGTGCTGGTGGTGCTGGTGGTGCTGGGTGTTACTTGATCTGGGCGGTGATCGTGGCGGTCCCGACGAGCAGGCCACCCTTGACGGCGTCGGTCTTGAAGGTGCTGTTGAGCAGCTTCGCGGCGTCGTCGGAGACGTGGACCGTGGTGCCGGTCAGGATCGCGTTGTCACCCTCGAGCTGGAGCGGCTTCAGGGTGCCACCGTGCAGCGAGAACAGGTACGCGTTCGACACGGCGACCTGACCGTTGA
>NZ_MCIG01000058.1 GCF_001705035.1 Curtobacterium sp. UCD-KPL2560
CCCCCGCCCACCCGCACGATCGTGCTCTGGTGCCCGGACTGGCCGGTGATCGCCGCTGCCCGGGCAGCGGGGACACCGCCCGACCAGCCGTTCGCGCTCGTCGCCAAGGGCGAGGTCTACGCGAGTTCCGCCAGCGCCCGCCAGCAGGGGGTCGTCCGCGGGCTCCGCGTGCGCGAGGCCCAGGCGCGCTGCCCGGGACTCGTGGTGCAGCCGTACGACGACGCACTCGACCACCGGGCGTTCGAACCGGTCATCCGGGCGATCGAGACCGCGGTCCCCGGGGTCGAGGTCCTGCGGCCCGGCACCGTCGCGCTGCGCTCCCGCGGTCCCGCGCGCTACTACGGCGGCGAGCGTGCGGCTGCGGCGACCCTCGCGGGCATCGCGGCCGACCACGGTGCCCCCGGTGTCCGCGCCGGGGTGGCCGACACCCCGTTCGCCGCCGAGCAGGCCGCCCGGGCACGTCCGGTGCGACCGGGGGAGCGCGTGCGGATCGTGCCCGTGGGCGGGTCCGCTGCGTTCCTCGCCGACCTGCCGCTGGGCGTGCTCGGCGACGTCGACCTGGCGATGCTGCTCGGCCGACTGGGGATCAGCACCCTGGGGGACTTCGCCGCGCTCGGCGACGAGCAGGTGCGTGACCGGTTCGGCGTCCCCGGGGCGTTCCTGCACCGCCTCGCGGGGGGCCGTGACCCACGCGAGGTCGCTGCGCGCGAGGTGCCGCCCGAGCTCCGTGTCGAGGCGTCGTTCGAGCCGCCGCTCGACCGTGCCGACCAGATCGCGTTCGCGTTCCGCCGGTCGGCCGACGACTTCGCCGCCCGGCTCCGCTCCGCGGGGCTCGTCGCGACGACCATCCGCGTGGGCATCGTCGACGAACGGGACCTGCTGCTCGAACGCACCTGGGTCCACCCGCGGTGGTTCGACGCCGCCGACGTGGTCGACCGGGTGCGCTGGCAGTTGGCCGGCGGGGTGGACCCCTCGGGGCTCGAGGCGCCCGTCGTCCAGGTCGTGCTGGAGCCGGTCGCGGTGGACGACGCCGCGAACCACGAACGCGGGCTGTGGGGCACGGGACCCGACGAGCGCGTGCACCACGCCCTGGCCCGGGTGCAGGGGCTCGTCGGGCACGAGGGCGTCGTCACCCCGCGGGTCGGTGGCGGACGCACCCTGGCGGAGCGTGTCGTGCTCGTGCCGTGGGGCGACGCCCCCGTGGGCGGTGAGCGTGCCCTGGCGACCGTCAGGGACCGCCCGTGGCCCGGCAAGCTGCCCGGCCCCCCGCCGGCGACGGTGCTCGAACGCCCCCGCCCGGTGGACGTCGTCACGACCGACGGCGGCTCCGTGGACGTCGACGAGCGCGGCGTCCTGACCGGCGCGCCCGAACGGTTCCGGGCCGAGGGGGAGCGGGGCGGACGGTTCGCCCCCGTCACCGCGTGGGCCGGGCCCTGGCCGCTCGTCGTGCGCTGGTGGGAGTCGGGCGGGCGGCGGCTGCACCGGTTGCAGCTCGTCGACGGCGACGGTCGTGCCTGGTACCTGGTACTGGCCGACCATCGCTGGTGGGCCGAGGCGGTCGCGACGTGAACCGCGGCCGTGACGTGGGCCCCCGTCCCGACGACGAGGAGTGCTGATGGGCTACAGCAACCCCCCGATCCCGTGGTCGCAGTTCGAGCGGGCACTGTCGGACAAGCGTCCCGAGAGCACACACGCCGGCGACGGCGGGGACAGTCCCGCTTGGTCGCGCAAGCGGTCCCGGTACGTCCCGCCGCCCGCGCCCTCCGAGGACGCCGAACCGGTCGTCCCGTACGCCGAGCTGCACGCGCACTCGACGTTCAGCTTCCTCGACGGCGCGAGCGGTCCCGAGCACCTGGTCGAGGAGGCCGCACGGCTGCACCTGCACGGGCTGGCGCTCACCGACCACGACGGCTTCTACGGTGCCGCTCGGATGGCCGAGGTCGCCGAGGCGTACCCGACGGTGGCGACCGTCTACGGCACCGAGCTGTCCCTGGGACTCACCGAGCCGCAGAACGGGGTGCCCGATCCCGAGGGCACGCACCTGCTGCTGCTCGCCGACGGCCAGGAGGGCTACCACCGGCTCGCCGCCGCGGTGACGCGGGCACACCTCGCACCCGGGGCCGAGAAGGGGCGCCCGCAGTACGACCTCGACGACCTCGCGGCCCGGGCGGACGGGCACTGGCGGGTCCTCACCGGCTGCCGGAAGGGGGCCGTCCGGCAGGCGCTCGAGCGCGGGGGCGAGTCGGCGGCCGACGAGGCCCTGCGCACGCTGCTCGACCGGTTCGGCACCGCCGGGGTCGTCGTCGAGCTGACCGACCACGGCGACCCGCTCGACTCGGCCCGCAACGACGCCCTGTCCGTCCTCGCTGCCCGGCACGCGTTGCCCGTCGTGGCGACCGGGAACGTGCACTACGCGACCCCGGACCGCTTCCCCGTGGCGACCGCACTCGCCGCGGTGCGGGCGCGGCGCAGCCTCGACGAGGCCGACGGCTGGCTGCCCGCCGCCCCGACCGCACACCTGCGGTCCGGGGCCGAGATGGCCCGTCGCTTCGCCCGGTACCCCGGCGCGGTGGCGACCACCGTCGACCTCGCCGACGCGCTCGGCTTCCGGCTGCGGGCCGCCAAGCCGGGGTTGCCCGACGTCGACGTCCCGGCGGGGCACACGACGATGTCGTGGCTCCGCGAGCTCACCTGGCGCGGCGCCCGTCGGTTCTACCCGGGCAGCGCGGACGGCGTCGACCCGCTCAAGCGCGAACGCATCGAACGCGAGCTCTCGGTGATCGAGGAGAAGGACTTCCCGGGCTACTTCCTGATCGTGCGCGACATGGTGCAGTTCGCCCGCGACCGCGGGATCCTCTGCCAGGGGCGCGGCTCCGCGGCGAACTCGGCGGTCTGCTACCTGCTCGAGATCACCGCCGTCGACTCGATCCGGTACGGGCTGCCGTTCGAGCGGTTCCTGTCGGCGATGCGCGACGAGGAGCCCGACATCGACGTCGACTTCGACTCCGACCGGCGCGAAGAGGTCATCCAGTACGTCTACGACAAGTACGGCCGGTTCAACGCCGCGCAGGTGGCGAACGTCATCACCTACCGGCCGAAGGGCGCCGTCCGCGACATGGCGAAGGCCCTCGGGCACAGTCCCGGGCAGCAGGACGCGTGGTCGAAGCAGGTCGAGCGCTGGGGTTCGGTGACCGAGAGCCAGGACCACGACATCCCCGACACCGTGGTGGACATGGCGCAGCAGGTGCTCGGGTTCCCGCGGCACCTCGGCATCCACTCCGGTGGCATGGTGCTGACGGACCGGCCGGTGGGCGAGGTCGTGCCGATCGAGCACGCCCGGATGGACGGCCGCACGGTCCTGCAGTGGGACAAGGACGACTGCGCCTACATGGGGCTCGTGAAGTTCGACATGCTCGGTCTGGGCATGCTCGCGGCGCTGCAGTACGCGTTCGACCTGGCCGACGAGCACTGCGGGGAGCGCTGGGACATGCACTCCATCCCGAAGGAAGAGCAGGGCGTCTACGACCAGCTCTGCCGTGCCGACACGATCGGGGTGTTCCAGGTGGAGTCCCGGGCGCAGATGGGCACGCTCCCGCGGCTGCTGCCCCGGCGCTTCTACGACCTGGTCATCGAGGTGGCCCTGGTGCGCCCCGGGCCGATCCAGGGCGGCGCGGTGCACCCCTACATCCGACGACGTACCGGTGAGGAACCGATCACCTACATCCACCCGGCGCTCGAGCCCGTGCTGGAGCGGACGCTCGGGGTGCCGCTGTTCCAGGAGCAGCTGATGCAGATGGCGATCGCCGTGGGCGGATGCTCGGGCGACGACGCCGACCTGCTGCGGCGGGCGATGGGGTCGAAGCGCGGACTCGAGAAGATCGAGCGGCTGCGCGAGAAGCTCTACCTCGGCATGGCGGCGAACGACATCCACGGGGACGACGCCGACGCGATCTACGCGAAGATCCAGGCCTTCGCGAACTTCGGCTTCGCCGAGAGCCACTCGATCAGCTTCGCGCTCATCGTGTACGCGAGCGCGTGGATGCGGTTGCACTACCCGGGAGCGTTCCTGGCGGCACTGCTCCGGGCGCAGCCGATGGGGTTCTACTCACCCCAGACGCTCGTCGCCGACGCGCGTCGACACGGCGTGCAGGTGCTGCGTCCCGACGTCCTGCTGTCGGGGGTCGACGCGACGCTGGAGCCCCTCGACGGGACGGCGGACACCGCGCCGACCGGGCTCGACGCCTGCACGGCCGAGGAGCAGCCCCCGGTGCTGCCGTTCGACGGTTCGGCACCCGACGACACCGCGCAGCACCGACGCGACGGTGCGTTCGCGGTCCGGCTCGGGCTGGCCGAGGTGGCGTCGCTCGGGCGGCGGAGCGCCGAGGCCATCGTCGCCGAACGCACGGCGCACGGACCGTTCACGGACATGTCCGACCTCGCCCGACGGGTCCGGCTGAGCACCGCGCAGCTCGAGGCCCTCGCGGCCGCAGACGCCTTCGCGGGCCTCGGGATCGACCGCCGGAGCGGCATGTGGTCCGCTGCCCAGGCCGCCGCCGAGCGCCCCGACCAGCTCCCGGACACCCAGGTGACCGTGCAACCGCCGCTGTTCGGGCAGATGACGAGCGGCGACGTGCTCATCGCGGACATGTGGTCGACGGGGATGACGACCGACGACCACCCGGTGGGGCACCTCCGCGACCGGCTCCTCGCCCGCGGCGTGCTCAGCGTGCAGGACACCGCGACGGCCGAGTCCGGGCGCCGCATCGAGGTCGGCGGGATCGTCACCCACCGGCAGCGGCCCGCGACGGCGTCGGGGATCACGTTCCTCAACGTCGAGGACGAGACCGGGTTGGTGAACGTGATCTGCAGCGTCGGGGTGTGGGGACGCTACCGACGGGTGGCGCGTGAGTCACCCGCGGTGATCGTGCGGGGCATCCTCGAGCGGTCCCCGGACGGTGTGGTCAACGTCGTCGCGGACCGGATCGAACACCTGCCGCTCGCCGTCCGGACACGGTCGCGGGACTTCCAGTGACCGCGGTCGGCCCCGGCGACGGGCCCGGGCGTTCGACGGGCGTCAGCCCTCGGCGGGCACCGCCGGCACCCGGATGGTGACCTCGAGACCACCCGAACGCACGTTGCGGAGGGACGCCGTGCCTCCCGCCCGTTCTGCGATCGCACGGACGATCGCGAGCCCGAGGCCAGAGCCGCCCGGCATCGGGACCCCGCCCGTCGACGGGTCCGGGTCCCGGCGCGAGGTCCTGGCCTCGTCGGGACGGGTGAACCGGTCGAACGCGACCGGGATGAACGACTCGGGCACGCCCGGTCCGTCGTCGGTGATCTGCAGGACGCCGTCGGTGCCGTCGGTGCGCCACGACACGTACACGCCGCCGCCGCGCGGCAACGCCGCGACCGCGTTGCTGGCGGTGTTGGTGACCAGCTGCGCCATGCCGCCGGTGTCCAGGCGGTACCGCGGTTCGGCGGACGCAGCGTCGCTCGTGCCCGCGCCGGTGGCCCCGGACGAGCTGCCCGACGGGAGGGTCGGCTGCTCGAGGTCGAAGTCGACCGTGACGTCCTTCGCCGACGCGATCATGCGGACGCGGTCCACCGCGGCCATCACCTCGTCGCCGAGGTCGGACCACGCGGTCGTCGTCTGCTGGACGCCGTCCTCCTCGCGGCGCTCCGACTCCTCGATGCGGGAGAGCGTGAGCAGGTCGTTCGCCAGACGCGAGAGCCGGGCGACGCTCCGCTTGGCGCGGTCGATGTGGGCGGCGAGCGCAGCGGCGTCGTCCCCGTCGAGCGAGGCCAGGTCGAGCTGGGTGGTGAGGATCGCCAGGGGCGTCCGGAGCTCGTGGCTCGCGTCCGACACCATCTGGCGCTCGCGCTCGGTGACCTGGCGGGTGCGGGCGAGGAACGCGTTGAGGGTGGTGGCGAGCGAGGCCAGTTCGTCCTGCGCCGGGCCGACCGGCAGTTCCGCGCGTTCGGGGGCGACCGAGAGCCGCTCGGCCTCACGGCGCATCCGGTTCACCGGCCGCAGGGCGGCGGTGGCGAGTGCCCACGAGGCGACCCCGAACGCGATGAGGATCGCGAGCCCGGTGAGCGACAGCGTCGTGGTGAGGTCGTCGACGACGATCGCCTCGGCCTGGGAGTTGCGTGCTGCGACGACGGTCCACCGCCCGGCCTGGTTCACGGGGTGCTCGATGACGACCCGGTACTCGGAGTCGGAGACGTCGATGAGCGAGGTGCCGGCCTTGGTCGAGGTGAGGCTGCCGAGCGCGCGTTCGACCCGGGGCGGCATGGTCGACAGCCGGATCTTGCCGGACGGGTCGACGACCGCGACGAGCTGCGCGTTGCCCGGCGCGGACAGGTCCGGGTCGCTGTCGACCTCGAGCGTCGCCACGTACGGGTCGACGTCGGCGTCGAGCAGCGTCCGGGTCGCACTCGCGACGACGCTCACGACCTGGAACCGCATGACGAGCACGAGCAGCAGGATCACCACGGCGGCGATCGCGGTCGAGCCGATCGTGATCCGCGCCCGCAGGGAGAGCACGCGCAGCGGCCGGGGCAGACCGCTGCGGACGCGGTCGGTCCCGGCCCTGGGCGCGGGGTCGGTCACGCCCCGAGCAGGTCGAGCCGGTACCCGCGACCGCGGACCGTGGCGATGGCGACCGTCGCCTCGTGCGAGGTCAGCTTCTTGCGGAGGTACGAGATGTACTGCTCGACGACGTTCGGGTCGACGTGCTGCGAGCCGTCCCAGACCTCCTCGAGGATCTTCGGCCGGTCGACCACGGTGCCGACCGAGCGGGCGAGCAGGCGGAGGAGGGCGAACTCGGTCGGGCTCACCGCGACGCGCTGGCCCTTGATCGAGACCCGGCGGGCCTCGGAGTCGATCGCGACGTCGCCGACCTCGATGGTGCGCGGGGCACCGGCGGACTCACGCCGGCCGAGGGCGCGCAGGCGGGCGGTGAGTTCCGCGAAGGCGAACGGCTTGGTGAGGTAGTCGTCGGCTCCGGCGTCGAGGCCGAACACCCGGTCGTCCACGGCGTCGCGCGCGGTGACGAGCAGGATGCGCACCGGGTCCTCGCGTTCGCGGATGCGTCGGGCGAGCTCGAACCCGGACATGCCGGGCATCATCACGTCGACGATCGCGAGGTCGAACCCCTGCTCGCCGAGCGCGATGAGCGCTTCCACACCGTTCTCGACCGCAGTGACGCGGTACCCCTCCGCAGCGAGCCCGCGCTCCATGAGCGCGCGCATCTCGTCGTCGTCCTCGACCACCAACAGGCGCATGATCGACCTCCTCGGACCCCATCGTGGCATCGAACCGGGCCCCGGGGGCAGTGGCGGCTCCGAAGTCGCTGAATCTCGTCACAGTGACTTCTGTGCGTCTGCGGTCCGGGCGACCCGTGGACAGGGGTAGGACGTGCGTCCCACGGACTGGGGCGGGAGCATGTCACAGCTCGTTGCTAGGGTTCCCCGCGAGGACCCGTACCCGACGGGCCCTCATGTGGTTCTTGGGGGAACGATGAACGACCAGCCGGCCCACCCGGCCCTCGTCCGACTGCGTGCCGAACTCGTCGCGGCCCGCTCCGGCCTGGGGGTGCTCGGCGAGCTGGAGGGCTCGCGGCGTGACCGCGTCCTCGCCGACCTGCTGACGAGCGTCTCCGACGCCGCCAGCCGAGCGGCGCGGGTCGCCGGTGCCGAGGTCGTGGTGGCCGAGGTGCAGCGGTTCGCGTCGGTCGACGGTGCCGCCTCCGCTCCGGGTGGGGCGCCGGCGGTGTGGGACGACATCGCACAGGCGGCGGTCGAGGCGGCCACCGCGGTGCACGCGCAGGCCTGACGGCGTCCACCGCGGTGCACGCGCGGGCCTGACGGCGGCCGCCGCGGTGCGCGCGCAGGCCTGACAGCGGCACGGCCCACAACCCGCGGCCCGTGCCCCGCGGCCCGCGCCTCAGTCGTCCTCGCCGAGCAGCTCCTCGCGCACCCGTCGGATGTCCTCGAGCAGCGCCCCGATGAGCACCCAGTGCCGTGAGTTCGGCCGGACCACCCGGATCGGCCTGGTCAGCGCGGGCTCCGTGACACCGAACCCGGCGACCGCACCGCCGTCGCGCGCACCGGCACCGCCGCCACCGTCGCGCGCACCGCCGACGCCGTCGCCCGCCTCGTCCGCGTCGCCCGACAGCCCACCCGCACCACGGAGACCGACGAACCCGTCCGGCCGCACACCCTCGTCCCGGGCGTCGAGCCGCGTGGCCTCAACCCGCGCGCTCAGCGACCGGACGTCTGCCCCGATGCGGGCGACCTCGGTGGCGATGCTCCCCACCACGGGGTCCGCGCGCAGGTCCTCGGCGGTGTTGTCCCGGATCGCGCGGGTCATGCCCGTGACGCGGGTCACGAGCACGCGGAGGTGCTCGGTGACGGCGACGTCCCGTTCCAGGATCGTGCGGTGTCGGCCGCCGCGCGGGTTCATCGTGAGCGACTCGCCCGCCGCGGTCAGCGAGGCCTCGGTGCGCGCGTGCTGCTGGCGGAGCGCCCGGGCCTGCAGCAGGGCCTCGTGCCACCGGGCCTCGTCCCACCCCTCGGTCAGGCCGATCGCGATCCGCTCGAACGCGGCGGCGGTGTCGCGGGCCAGCCGGGCGACGGCGAGGTGCGCCGGTTCGAGCAGCACCGGCGGGACGATGAGCGCGTTCACCACGAGCGCGACCAGTGCACCGACGACGGTCTCCAGGATCCGGTCGGCGGAGTAGTTCGGGGTGACGACCCCGGCGGTGAGCACGAGCATGCCGCTGATGCCGACCTGGGTCGCCGAGGTCGGGGTGAGCCGGAGGGCCCAGCTGAGCAGGATCGCGAGCACGATCACGACGAGCACGACCCACACGCCGTCGCCGAGCCACAGGTGGAACCCCGTCGCGAGCACGACGCCGAGCACGACCCCGGCGCTGCGTTCGAGCCCCTTGACGAACGACTGGGTGATGCTCGGCTGCACGACGAGCAGCGCGGCGATCGCGGCGAACGTCGGGAACGGCCCGTCGATGAGGACCCGGCAGAGCAGGACCGCGGCCACCACGGCCACCGCCGTCTTCACGACCTGCAGGAAGGGCGTGCGGGCGGAACTGCGGAGGCGCGCGACCGGGTTCACGACCACCACGGTAGCCACGAGCCGCACGCCGAGCCGTGCACGATGGCGACGAATCCGCACGGGCACGGTTGACTGGTCCCGTGTGGCCCAACCACGAGCGCGTCATCCCGCAGGCCTTCGCCGGCTCCGGGACCTCCGTCGTCGCAGCGCGCGCCCACTCGGTCGAACCCTCCGGCAACGGGTACCTCTACGGCTACGAGGTCGACACGGTCGACCGCGCCGGCCAGCGCGCCACGGTCCTGACGTACGTCGACACCGGCGGCACGCACGACCAGAACAGCGCGATCGTCACCGACCCGGTCACGGGTGACCCGGTGTCGGTGTGGGCGTACCCGAACGACCCCGGGCTGCCGGTGCTCCCGCAGGTGACGTACCGCGACGCCGTGACCGACCTGCTCGGCGGGATCGGCATGCCGGTCACCGACCCGGTGCTGTCCGTGGCGGCCTACCGTCCGGGCAAGCGTGCCGTGGTCCGGGTCGACGCCCCGGAACGCACCCTCTTCCTCAAGATCGTGCGCCCGCACCGGGTGGCCCCGATCGTGGAGTCCCACGAGCAGTTCGTCGCGGCCGGGCTCCCGGTCCCGCGCGTGCTCTCGAGCCGCGGGGACGGCCTGCTCGTGCTCGAGCGGATCCGCGGGGTCCCCGCCGGCAGCCGCATCACCGAGATCGCCGACGACCCGCGCTTCGTCGCCTCGCTCGCCGCGCTGACCGGCCGCATCGCGACCGTGCCGATGACGCAGCAGGCCCGAGCGGACGCCATGGACCACGCCGACTGGCACCGCCGGACGCTCGTCGCCGCGCTGCCGCAGGACGCCGAGGAGATCGACGCCCTGTACGACGAGATCGGGCGGCGCTCGGTGAGCTGGGGGAGCGGGACCCGCCAGGTCGTGCACGGCGACCTGCACCTCGAGCAGGTGTTCGTCGACGAGGACGAGCCGTGGCGCATCTCGGGGCTGCTCGACATCGACACCGCCGGCTGGGGCTTCCCGGTCCGCGACATCGGTGCGGTCGTCGCGCACCTCGTCGTCACGGCGCTCTGGCACCGCTCACGTGGCGACGCCGAACGGGGTGCAGCGGCGGAGCGGCTCGCCGACGCCGTGGCGCGCGACTGGGTCGCGCGGAACCCCGGCGAGGCCGAGCGGATCGGCCCCGCGATCGGTGCCCAGCTCCTCGCCCACGCCGGCGGGCAGGCGACGACGGGGTCCGCCAACGGCGTGCAGACCGCGCAGCACCTGCTCGCGGCGACACGTGCGGCGCTCGCCGACGCTGCACCCGTGCTGCCGTCCGACGGTCTGGTGCGTCCGCGGTCCGCACCGCAGGTCTGAGACGACGACCCTCCGCACCGGTCGGGAGGCGCATGGCGGCCCGGCACCGTGCCTCCGGTCGGTCCGGCTGCCGGTCGGGAGGCGCGTGGCGGCCCGGCACCGTGCCTCCCGTCCGTCCCGTGCGCGGTCCGGAGGTGCGTGGCGCCCGGCGCCGCGCCTCCCGTCCCGTGCGCGCGACGCGCGCGGGGACGCGGGAGTCGCCGCCGTCGGGGGTCGGGGAGTAAACTGCCTGGAGCACGCACCGTGTGCTCGCGTGCCGCGTCGATTCCGGATGCGGCGGTCGGTCGGTTGACCGACGCGGGGGCCGGGCCGTGAGCGTCCAGTGGGGCGCCACGTGCGTGCGACGGCGCCGGACCCCGGCGCGGACCGACGTGTCGCGTACCGAGCGGTGCACGACGGCACGGTCCGCAGGGCTCCACCGGAGTTCCGCAACGGGACCGGCGCACCAGCGGGCCAGGGTGGCCCGCGGGACCGGAGCCGTGCCGGCACCGGTCGAGGACTTCCCGCCACCGACGGCGGCTCGCCCGTGCAGACGGGCGGAACAAGGAGGAGCGTTGGCTCGATCAGGCACCCGGCGTGCAGCCGGCGGGACGCGGACCGCGTCGCGCCGCACCAGGCCGCTCGACAACGACGGCGTCATCCCCGTCCTCGCCCGCGCCGTGCGCGAGGTCGAGGCCGCGGCGCAGCGCGGTCCGCTCAAGGCCACCAACCGGACGAAGTTCCAGGCGGTCGCACTGCTCATGCGTGAGGAGCGTGCCCGCGTCAAGGCGGACACCGAGCTCACCGACGCGCAGCGCGCCGAGCAGCTGAAGCGCCTCGACGGCGTGGCGACGATCCTCGCGAAGACGGCGGCACGCGACACCAGCGTGATCCAGCTGCTGACCGAGGAGGCCTCGGTCAGCGAGGCCACCCGCACGGTCAAGCGCGACATGATGATCGCCGGCGGGATGGAGCTGCAGCCGGAGGACCTCGTCATCGCCGCCGAGCCGTCCCCGGTCGTCGAGACCCCGGTGCGGTCGGTGCTCCCGCAGGCCGTCGTGCAGCGGCAGCTCGCGAACCCGTTCATGCCGCCGGACTTCGCGCTCGCCGACCAGCCCGTCGCGCACCCGCGTCGCCTGGCGAACTGGGAGCTGTTCGGCCCGCTGTTCAAGTCGTTCGAGTACGGCGCGGGCGGGGGAGCGGCGTCGATGCCGCTGCCCGAACCCGCGAACCTGCACACGCGCTCGGGCACCACGCTCATGAAGCACCAGGCGGAGCTCGTCGCCGCCGCGTCGCAGGGACACCGCACGTTCCTGCTCGCCGACGAGCCGGGTCTCGGCAAGACGGCGCAGTCGCTGCTCGCCGCCGACGCCGCGAACGCCTTCCCGCTGCTCGTCGTCGTGCCGAACGTCGTCAAGACGAACTGGGCACGCGAGGCCGAGCGCTGGGTGCCGAACCGCCGCGCGACCGTCATCCACGGTGACGGGGACGACCTCGACGGGTTCGCCGACATCGTCATCGTGAACTACGAGATCCTCGACCGGCACGTCGGCTGGCTCGGCTCGTTCGGGTTCAAGGGCATGGTCGTCGACGAGGCGCACTTCATCAAGAACAAGGAGTCGCAGCGCTCCCGGTTCGTGCTGCAGCTCGCCGAGAAGATCCGCGAGCGCACGGCCGCGCCGCTCCTCATGGCGCTCACCGGGACCCCGCTGATCAACTCGGTCGAGGACTTCCGCACCATCTGGGAGTACCTCGGCTGGATCGACGACAAGAAGCCCCGCGCGAAGCTCATGAACGAGCTCGAGGACATCGGGCTCACCCCCGCCGACCCGGGCTTCTTCGTCGAGGCGCGCAAGGCCGTCATCGACCAGGGCATCGTGCGGCGCCGCAAGGTCGACGTCGCGGCGGACATCCCGGCCCGTCGCATCGCCGACATCCCGGTCGAGCTCGACGGCGAGGAGGGTCGCTCGATCCGCGACGCCGAGCGCGAGCTCACCGCGAAGCTCGTCCGCCGGTACCACCAGGCCCTCGCGGCCCGGACCGGGCAGGACCCGGTGGTCGGCATCGACCACAAGCTCGTGCGGCAGGTCGCCCGCTGGGAGCTCGAGGACCAGGACGCCTCGTCGACCGGCGAGAACGTGTTCTCGATGGTGCGTCGCATCGGCCGTGCGAAGGCCCAGCTCGCGGCGGACTACGCGGCGCAGCTGGCGTCGAACGTCGGCAAGGTCGTGTTCTTCGCGAAGCACCTCGACGTGATGGACCAGGCCGAGGAGGTCTTCGCCCGTCGTGGCCTGAAGACCGCGACCGTCCGCGGCGACCAGACCCCGGTGCAGCGCACGGCCGAGATCGACGCGTTCGTGAACGACCCCGACGTCGCCGTGATCGTCTGCTCGTTGACGGCGGCCGGCGTCGGCCTGAACCTGCAGGTGGCGTCCAACGTCGTGCTCGCGGAGCTGTCGTGGACGAGCGCCGAGCAGACCCAGGCGATCGACCGCGTGCACCGCATCGGGCAGGAGGAGCCGGTCACCGCGTGGCGCATCATCGCCGCGCAGACGATCGACACCAAGATCGCCGAGCTCATCGACTCGAAGGCGTCCCTGGCCGCCCGCGCGCTCGACGGCTCGGACGAGGAGGTCGTCGACTCCGGTGACATCCAGCTCGACGCGATGGTCGCACTGCTGACGGACGCGCTCTCGCGCTGAGTGCGGCGGGGCTGCGGCCCCGTCGCCGCTCGCGCGCGCCGCGGGCTGCGACAGGGCCCCGCGTGCGTTCGCACAACGAGAAGCGGCTCGAACCACGGAATTCCGTGGTTCGAGCCGCTTCTCGTTGTGCAGGAGCACGTCGCGCCGCGGGGTGGCTCCGGTCAGCACGTCGCGCCGCGGGGTTGCTCCGGCCAGCGCGCCCCGCCGCGGGTCAGATGCGGGACTGCACCTCGGCGAGCGAGGGGTTCGTCGCGGTGCTGCCGTCCGGGAACACGAGCGTCGGCACCGTCTGGTTGCCGCCGTTGACCTCGGCGACGAGCTCGGCCGTGCCGGGCGTCTGCTCGATGTCGACCTCGCGGAAGGGGACGCCCGCCTTGGTCATCTGGTTCTTCAGGCGCGCGCAGTACCCGCACCAGGTGGTCGTGAACATGGTGACGCCGCCGGCCTCCGGCACGAACGCGTCACGGGTGATGGTGTCGCTCATGCCGCGAGCCTAGATCGCCCGGGTGGACGTGCCCCGCGAGTTCGTGGTGCACGACGCCGTCCTGGTAGACAGGAGCACGTGACGGACACGCACCTCGAGATCGAGCGCACCTACGACCTGCCCGAGGGCGGGGCCCTCCCGGACCTGATCGGCGTCGGCAGCATCACCGCCACGGACCACCAGGAGCCGTTCGCCCTCGACGCGACCTACTGGGACACCGAGCGCTACGACCTGGTGGCGTCCCGCGTCACCGTCCGCCGACGCACGGGTGGCCCCGACGCCGGCTGGCACATCAAGCGCTCGGCCTCCGACACGGTCCGGCACGAGCAGCACTTCCCCCTCACGGAGGACGCCGACACCGTCCCCGACGAGGTCCTCGCCGCCCTGTTCACCGAGCGCCGGGGCCGCGCGCTCCGACCGGTCGTGCACATCGCGACCACCCGCACGGTCACGCGCCTGCTCGACGAGGACGACGAGCAGGTCGCCGAGCTCGCCGACGACCTGGTCACCGCGCAGCGTCTGGACGCCGACGCCCCGGCCACGCCCCGCACCTGGCGTGAGGTCGAGGTGGAGGCCGTCGCCGGCGTCGACGAGCAGGTCGCGCACGAGCTGTTCGCGGCGCTGGACGGGCGCTTCGCGGCCGTGGGGGCCGCACCTGCGGCCGTCGCGTCCAAGCTGGCACGCGGGCTGGCAGGCGCACCGGCACCGCGCCTCCAGACCGCCGACAAGCCCGAGAAGGGCACCGCGGCCCGCGCGCTCGCCAAGCAGCTGAAGAAGCTGCGCGCCGCGCTGCTCGCCCAGGAGGCGCAGCTCCGGTCCGGCGGGCCGGCCGACCTCCGCGAGACGGCCCGGACCGCCCTCGGCATCGCCGCCGTGCTCGGGTCGTACCGCCCGGCGTTCGCCGGGACGGCCGCGGCCGACCGCGCGGCCGAGGCCGCCGACGGCCTTGCCGCGGTGACCGCGCGGGCCGCACTCGCCGACTACCTGGTGGAGCGGCTGCCGTACGCGTCCTCCCCGGCGCAGGACCTGCTCGTCGACACGATGACCCGCGAGCGGGTGCTGGCAGCGACCCGGGAGCGCCGGGCGGTCGCGGTGGCCGAGGTCCTCGCGTTCCTGCACGGTGAGCCGTACCTCGAGCTGCTCGACGCCCTCGACGACGCCGTGGAGCGTCCGGCCCCGACCGACTGGGCACTCCGGTCGCCGAAGCGCGTCGCGCAGGACGTCTCGGCCGTCGAGAAGCCCCGGGTGCGCCGACTCGTGCAGACCGCGGTCGGCGAGGAGGACGACTCCCTCGGCCTGCTCGACCGCGAGGCGACCGAGCGTGCCGCGACCGAGGAGGCCTGGCGTGCCGCCACCCGGGCCCGCGCGGCGATGGACGTGCTCGGCGACGACGCGTTCCCGCACGCGCTGTGGAAGCGGATCGGCGACGCTGCGGACGTGCTGACCGAGCGGGTGCGGTCGCTGCACGCGCTCGACGTGCTGCGGGTGCACTCCGGCATCGCCGAGCGCGGTGGCGAGGGCACGTTCGGGTACGGCGTGCTCGCGGGCGACCGGGTGCGGTTGGCCGAGGACTCCTACGACCAGGCGGTGCACGCGCTCAACCGCGTGTGACGGGCGGGCGCGGGCTGCCGCGTCCGCCGCTTGCCGCGTCCACCCCGGGCGCGGGCGCGACCCGGGGGCCGCGCCCGTTCGGGTCAGCCGGCGGCGATCGGCTCCGCAGCGGCTGCCGGGTTCACGTCGGCGAGCCCGAGCACGTCGAGCAGCCAGGCGATCTCGAACGCCCGCTCCTTCCACGAGTCGTACCGGCCGCTCACGCCACCGTGCCCGGCTGCCATCTCGGTCTTCAGCAGCACCGGGGCGCCGACCTCGCGGAGCTTCGCGGTCCACTTCGCCGGCTCGACGTAGAGCACGCGGGTGTCGTTGATCGACGTCACCGCGAGGATCCGCGGGTACTGCACGTCGTCGCGGACGTTCTCGTACGGCGAGTACTCGCTCATGTAGCGGTACACCTCGGGGTCGTGCAGCGGGTCCCCCCACTCGTCCCACTCGATGACCGTGAGCGGCAGGTCGGGGTCGAGGATGCTCGTGAGCGCGTCGACGAAGGGCACGGCTGCCAGGATGCCGGCGAAGCGCTCGGGTGCGAGGTTCGCGACCGCACCCATGAGCAGGCCGCCCGCGCTGCCGCCCTCGGCGACGAGCCGGTCGGCGCTGGTCCGCCCGGACGCGATCAGGTGCTCGGCGACCGCGACGAAGTCGGTGAAGGTGTTCTTCTTGGTGAGGGTCTTGCCGTCCTCGTACCAGTGCCGGCCCATCTCGCCGCCACCGCGGACGTGCGCGACCGCGAAGACGACGCCGCGGTCGAGCATCGACAGCCGCATGACGCTGAAGCCCGGGTCGATCGAGTGCTCGTACGAGCCGTAGCCGTACAGGTGGAGCGGTGCCGGCCGGTCGGCGTCGACGGCGTCGCGTCGCCAGACGAGCGACACCGGGACCTCCGTGCCGTCGGGGGCGGTCGCCCAGTCCCGCTCCTGCACGTAGTCCGCCGGGTCGTAGCCGCCGAGGACGGGCTGGCGCTTCAGCACGGTGACCTCGCCGGTCGCCAGGTCGAGGTCGCTCACCTCGGACGGGGTGACGAACGACGTGTACCCGATGCGCAGGGTCGGCTGGTGCCACTCCGGGTTGCCGCCGAGTCCCGCCGAGAACAGCGCCTCGTCGAAGGGGACCTCGTGCGCGTCGCCGTAGCCGTCGCCCTCGATCGGGATGACGGCGACGCGGGGGAGCGCCTCGGACCGGTACTCGAGCGCGAGGTGCCCGGCGAAGGCGTCCACCGACTCGATGCGTCGCTCCGGGTGGTGCGCGACGACGACCCGGCGGTCCCGCTCGGAGGTCGGGTCGTCGGCGGGCACGTCGACGAGCTCGAAGTTCTCGGCGCCGTCGTTGTGCAGGACGAGGAAGCGGTCGCTCCCGCCGACGATGGCGTGCTCGATCTCGTACTCGACGCCCTCGCGCCGGGGCCACACGACGGTGAACTCGCCGGTCGGGTCCGACGCGTCGAGGACGAGCGCCTCCGAGGTGATCTTCGACCCGAGCTCGATGACGATGTACTGCGACGACCGGGTGACTCCGACTCCGACCCAGTACCGGTCGTCCGGCTCCTCGAAGACCACGACGTCCTCGGACGCCGCCGTGCCGACCCGGTGCCGCCAGATGCGGTCGGGCCGCCAGGACTCGTCGACGGTCGGGTAGAACAGGTACCGGCCGGAGGGGTCGAAGGTCGCACCCGAACCGGTGTCGGGGATCTCGTCGCCGAGGTCCTCGCCGGTCGTCAGGTCGCGCACGTGCAGGGTGTAGCGCTCGTCGCCCTCGACGTCCACGCCGTAGACCAGGCGGGTGCCGTCGTCGCTGATGTCGTAGCTGCCGAGCGAGAAGAAGTCGTGTCCCTCGGCCAGGGCGTTGCCGTCCAGGACGACCTGCTCACCGGGGAGCGTCCCCGCACCCTCGGCGACCGCGGGCGGGGTCCAGTCGTCGGGTCCGGTGATCGGCGCGCGGCAGTGGGTGCCGTACTGGCTGCCCTCGGCGGTGCGCGTGAAGTACCACCAGTCGCCCATGCGGACCGGCACCGAGAGGTCGGTCTCCTGCACGCGGCTCTTCACCTCCGCGAAGACGCGGTCGCGCAGCGGGGCGAGGTGCTCGGTGGCGGCATCGGTGTACGCGTTCTCGGCCTCGAGGTAGGCGATCGTGTCCGGTGACTCCTTGTCGCGCAACCACTCGTACTCGTCGACGAAGTCGATGCCGTGGTGGGTCCGCGTCACGGGCCGCTTGGCGGCGGACGGCGGGGTGGTGGCCTGGGCGTGCTCGCTGCTCACCGTCCCACCCTATTCGGCGGGTCCGAGCGGCCGCCCACCGACGCGGTGCCGGCTCCGTCCCGAGCGCTCGTCGCCGCAGGGCACCCGCGCGCCCGGGCGTCGACCCCGTCCCGGACCCGCTCGACGAACGCGTCGAGCTCGGCGACGACCGCGGGCGCCACCCACGCCCGGTTCTGTCGACGCGTGGTGACCGGTCGCAGGACGCCCGCTCGACAGAGGTCGTCGGTCGTCCGGTCGACCACGGCCCCGACGTCGCGGCCCACCCCCGGACCGGTCCCACCAGCGGCGCAGCGGACGAGCCGCTCGGCGTGGTCCTCGGTGAGCACGGCGTCCTGCTCGAGCGCCCGCCCCAGCACCGCGTGCACACCGGACCGGCAGACGCCCGCGGCACGGTCGACCCCCACCTCGGCGAGCAGCAGGGAGGTGACCAGGGCCTCGTCGGCTGCGGCACCCACCGCGATCGCCAGGTCCCGCACCCAGTCGTCGACCGCTCCCTGCCGGTACCGCTCGAGGTGCGCGAAGTACCGGTCACGTTCGGCGTCGAGCACGACGGCGAGCGGGACGACGGCCGACCGCGCGGCCCCGCGGGCGCGCAGGACCGCGGCGACCAGTGCCCGACCGATGCGGCCGTTGCCGTCGGTGAACGGGTGGATCGACTCGAACTGCGCGTGCGCGATCGCGGCCTGGGCGACGGGGTGCAGGTCGTCGCGCCGGAGGAACGCGAACAGGTCGGCCATGAGCGCCGGGACGTGCTCCGGCGGCGGTGGGACGTACCGGGCCGTCCGCGGGGTGGCGCCGCCGCCGATCCAGTTCTGCACCTCCCGGTACCGCCCGGCGTCCGGCCCGTCGAGCGGGTCGTCGCGCATGAGGTGGTGGTGTGCCCGCAGCAGCGCGGGCTCGTCGACGGTCCCGCCCGACGCCGCCTCGACGAGACCGACGATCGCCTCGGCCGCGCGGACGGTCGCCGTGGCACCCGCGTTCGCCCGCGAGCCGACGAGGGCACGGGCGACGTCCTCGGTCGTGGCGTGCTCGTGCTCGATCCGCGACGAGGAGACCGCCTCGGTCCGCGCGAGCACGTGCTGCAGGGGACCGGTGCCCGGCGCGTCGTCCAGCGCACGGAGGGCGAGCGCCGCACGCGCGAGCAGCACCGCCGTCCCGTCGTCGGGGGACCAGTCGGCCCCGGCCACGGGCGGCGGCAGCGACACCCGGACCGAGCGCAGGAGCCGGTCGGCGCGCGGGCCCCGCACGGCGCTCCGCCACGGGCGTTCCTCGGTGCGGTGCGACGGCCACACCGGCGTGGTCGTCAGGGCGGTCGTGCTGGTGGGGTCGGGCACGGGCCTCCTCGGGCGGTCGTGGGTCGGACGAGCAGGGACGCCGGCGGCGCCGGACGGCCACCGTCCAACGACGGTAGGACCGGGCGGACGCGCCCGCCAAGGAATGCACATGTCGCATGCACGACCGCGCGGCCCCGGACCCCGACCGCCGTAGCGTGGACGCATGCGTTCCTCCTCCTTCGTCGTCACCGGCGCCCACGTCGTCCCCGTCTCCGCACCCGCCTTCGACGGCGGTGCCGTCGTCGTCGAGGACGGCCGCATCACCGCGGTCGGCCCCGACGTCACCCCGCCGCTCGGCCTGCCCGTCGTGGACGCCGCCGGCGCCTGGCTCGTCCCCGGCTTCGTCGAGGCGCACGGCCACGTCGGCATCCACGAGGAGGCGAACGGCTGGGCGGGGAACGACACGAACGAGATGACCGACCCGAACACGGCCGCCGTCCGGGCGATCGACGCCGTCGACATCGACGACGAGGGCTTCCGCGACGCACTGTCCGGCGGCATCACGAGCATCGTCGTGAAGCCCGGCTCCGGCAACCCGATCGGCGGACAGACCGTGGCGATCAAGACCTGGGGCGGCCGGACGATCGACGAGCAGCTCATCTCCGACGCCGTCAGCGTCAAGAGCGCCCTCGGCGAGAACCCGAAGCGCGTGTACGGCGACAAGGGGCAGACGCCCTCGACCCGCCTGGGCGTCGCGAAGGTCATCCGCGAGGCGTTCGTCGCCGCGCAGGACTACCGCGCCGCACGCGAGGCCGCGGCGGCGAAGGGCGAGCCGTTCACGCGCGACCTGACGAAGGAGACCCTCGTCCGCGTGCTCGACGGCGAGCTCGCGTGGGACCAGCACGTGCACCGGCACGACGACATCGCGACGGCCCTGCGGCTCGCCGACGAGTTCGGGTACCGACTCGTCGTGAACCACGGCACCGAGGCGCACAAGATCGCCGACGTGCTCGCCGAGCGGGACGTACCGGTGATCTACGGCCCGCTGTTCACGAGCCGCTCGAAGGTCGAGCTCCGCGACCGCGGCATCCGGAACCTCGCGACGCTCGCCGCTGCAGGCGTCCGGGTGGCGATCACGACGGACGCCCCGGTCGTGCCGATCAACATGCTCGTCGACCAGGCCACCGCCGCGGTCAAGGAGGGGCTGCCCTGGCAGTCCGCGCTCGAGGCGCTCACCACGAACCCCGCCGACTTCCTCGGCTTCGGGCACCGCGTCGGCCGCATCGAGCCCGGCTTCGACGCGGACCTCGTGCTCTGGGACGGCGACCCGCTCGCCGCGACCAGCCGCGCGACGCGCGTCTGGATCGAGGGCGCGTCCGTCTACGCGTGGGCCGACGGGACCGGCGTCACCACCCCGC